>CANJMQ010000034.1 GCA_947475225.1 Bradyrhizobiaceae bacterium | reverse complement strand
GGGCAGGTGACGACACCGACCTTGCGGCCGTCGGCCCAGACCTCGTCGCCCAAATCCACCGGTCCGTCTGCATCGACGAGCACGCCGAAGATCTTGAAGCGTTCCTTGCCCTTGATCTTGTAGTGCTCCTCGGCACCGCGGAAGCCGGTCTTGCCCGGGCTCACCGTGAAGTCGAGGCCCAGTTCCCACAGCGAGTCGCCGGGGATCTGGTCGGGGAAGGGATACATCTGCGAATTGTCGTAAGGATAGAACAGCAGGTAGGACTCGACGCGCAGCATGTCGAGCACGCTGAAGCAGACCGGGATGATGCCCATCGACTTGCCCTTGTCGAGGATGGTGTCCCAGATCATCGGCGCGTCCTGGCCGCGACAGAAGATCTCGTAGCCGCGCTCGCCGGTATAGCCGGTGCGCGAGATCATGACGGGCGCGCCGAACAGCGTGGTCTGCATGTGGTGGAAGTACTTGAGATCGCGGATCCCCGGCACGTGCTGGGCGAGGAAATCGACGGCGACCGGGCCCTGCAGCGAGAGATCGTGGAGATCATCGTCGAACAGCACGGCGACGTTGCGTCCGAGCGACTGCTTGACCACTTCCTCATGGGCGCTCCCTGAGCCATGGACCAGCATCCAGGAGTTGGGACCCGTGCGATAGATGATGCAGTCGTCGGTGAACATGCCGCGCTCGTTGAGCATGCAGGCATAGACGGACTTGCCGGGATAGACCTTGGACACGTCGCGGGTGGTGATGTAGTCGAGCACGGCGATGGCGTGCGGGCCGACGAGGTGGACCTTCTTGAGGCCCGACACGTCCATGAGGCCGGCCTTGGTGCGGACCGCGATATGCTCGGCGTAGATGTCCTTGTCATAGGTCCAGGCGGTGCCCATGCCGCTCCAGTCCTCGAGCTTGGAGCCGAGGGCACGGTGACGGTCGCCGAGGGCTGAAAATCTCCAGGAAAGCGGCATGTGGGTCCTCCTAATTGTTTCCTGCGTGGAATTATTATTTCCAAACTACACAGGAATCTGCGAAGCGCAAGCCGTCTCGTGCGGGAAAAAGGGTCGCCCTCCCGCACGCCGGGGCGTGGCCGATTTCATCACAATCCGGATGAACCGAAGTCAAGCCTGCCGGACGGCCGGGCCAATTTGTTTGCTCCTATTATAGGAAAATATTGACTTTCTCGACCGGCTGTGCCATATCATCCCTGCCCTGCGATGGTGCAGCGCGTCAAAGGAGGATGAATGGGCGTCTGGATGCTGGTGTTGGGTGTTTTGGGGGCCTTGGCCGCGCTGCTGTCCCTCACCCCGGCTATGGTCACGCCCGGCCTTGCGCGTGGAGGCTCGGCCGGACACCGGCCGCGAAAGAGCCGGCATGACCCGGACGATGAAGGCTGCCGTTGTCCACCAGCTGAGGACCCCGCTGACGATCGAGCAGGAGCCGGGCTACGAGAAAAATTCGTAGCTCTCCGTCTCCTCCTTCACGGCATGGCCTGCCCCTCTTGCCAGCCGCTGCGCGAGGCTGGCGAGCTTGAGGTCGGCGACCGCGGCCACGCCATCCACCCGCCATTCGGGAGATGCCAGAACCGCCGTGTTGGCGGCGAAGCGGGCGAGCGCCAGCAATGTCTGGTTCAGGATGTCGAGGAGCTGCAGGTTCTGGATGCTGCGGGCATCGAGCACGCCGGCGTTACGCTCGATCATGTCGTCTACCGTGGCCTCCATGTCGGCGGCCATGAGTTGGAGCGCACCCAGCTCAAGGGAGAGCTGGTTGAGCAGAACGGACAAGGGAAGTTGGCTCATCTCAGAACAGCTCCAGGTCGCCTGTGGGGGGCAGGGCGGGAACGGCAACCGGCTTCTCCTCCACGGCACGGACGAACTTCTGCATCACGCGGCCCGAGGCTGGCCAGAACTGGATGCGCCGCCCCGTCTCGCCGCCAAGACTGCCGCCAGTGATGGCGATGCCTTCGCGCTTCAGGAAGTCCTGCGCGAAGCGCGCATTGGTCGAGCCGATGTCGCCAAGGCCCTGCATGGTACGGGCGCCGCCGAACAGCTTGGCCTCCAGCCGGTGGCGCGCCGCACCCTTCTTGAGGAGCCCGTTGATCAACAGTTCCATGAGGTGGACGCCGTGGCGCGAGAAGAGCGGCGAGGCCGCGGTGTCCCCCGGCAGCAGGAAGTGGTTCATGCCGCCCACCTCCGCGATCGGATCATTGATGCAGGCGGCCACGCAGGAGCCGAGCAGCGTGGAGATGGCGAGCACCTTGTCGCCGCTCACGTGATACTCGCCCTGCACGATGTTGATGCGGGCATTTTGGCTGGGGTGCTGCATCAGACGAGCTTGCCCACCACCGCCTCGATGGCGGCCTTGAGCGTTGCCGTGGTGAAGGGCTTGGCGAGGAAATTGTTGAGGCCGTATTTCTTGCCCTCCTCGATCATGGCGCGGTCGCCCTTGCCGGTGACGAGAATGAAGCAGCACTGGCGCGTGGGCGTGTATTCGCGCAGCGCCTTCAGCAATTGCAGGCCATTGAGCTTCGGCATGTTCATGTCCGAGAAGACGATGTGGCAGGGACCTGCCATCATCAGCTGGAGCGCCTGTTCGCCATCGGCAGCCAGAACGGTGTTCTTGATGCCGATCTCGTTCAGGCCGTCGACGAGCAGCATGCGGCTGACCGAGGTATCGTCGACGACCATCACCTTGAGGTGCTGCATATAAGGCATTGGAGTCTCCGTTATGTCCTGACCGCCGTCGATTCGATGAGGGCGTGACCGATGCGCGTGATGGGATACTGGACCTCGACCGCGCCAAGCTCGACCGCCGCCTTGGGCATGCCGTAGACGATGGATGTGGCCTCGTCCTGGGCCATGGTGCGGCCGCCCGCCTGGCGGATCTCGAGCAGCCCCTGGGCGCCGTCGCGCCCCATGCCGGTGAGCAGCACGCCGACGGCGCGGGAGCCCAGCGAGCGCGCCGCCGAGGAAAACAACCGGTCGATGGATGGGCAATGGCCGTTCACCGGGTCGCCCGTCTTCAGCGCGCAGGCGAAGGTCGTGCGCCCCGCCACCTCGAGGTGAAGCTCGCCGCCGGGCGCGATATAGATCGTGCCGGGCTTCAAGGCTGCGCCGATCGTCGCCTCCATGACTTCGGGTGCACACATCTTGTCGAGTCGGACCGCAAGGTTGCGGGTGAACACCGGCGGCATGTGCTGGGTGACGAGTGTCGGCGGGCAATTGGCGGGAAAGGCGGTGAGAATCGAGATCAGCGCCTCGACGCCACCGGTGGATGAACCAATGAAGATCATCTTGCCATCGGATTGGTAGGAGCCCGCATCGGGTGGCGTCTGCTCCACCGCCTGGGCCAGCGGCGCGCGGCGCTTCACGTTGGAGGCGATCTTCACCTTGGCAGGAAGCTCGTCAAAGCTGTTGGGGTTCGCGACACTGGGCTTGACCACGCAATCCACCGCACCCAGCGCCAAAGCGGCGATGGTGGTGTCGGTACCGCGGGCCGTCATCGAGGACACCATGACGACCGGCATCGGCCGGAGGCGCATCACCTTCTCGAGGAAGGAGATGCCGTCCATCTCCGGCATCTCGACGTCGAGCGTCATGACGTCCGGGTTGAGCATCTTGATGAGCTCGCGCGCCTGCAGCGCCGACTTCGCCGCGCCCACCACCTCGATCTCCGGGTCGGACCCGAGCACATTGGCGACGAGCTGACGCATGGTGGGTGAATCGTCAACGACAAGAACCTTGATCTTGGTCACGCCGGGGAGCCTCCAATCTTGCGGTAAACGGTGGTGCCATCGATCTTGAGCAGCTTCTCGGCGGGGCCGATGACACGTTCGGAATGCCCGAGATAGAGATAACCCCCCGGGCGGATGAGCGGCAGCATGCGGTTGAGAAGCTGGGTCTGCGTCTTCTCGTCGAAGTAGATCACGACGTTGCGGCAGAACACGGCGTCGAAAGGGCCCCTCATCGGCCATGATCCGATGAGGTTGAGCTGGCGGAAGGTGACAAGGCTGCGCGCCGCCTCGTCGAACCGCATGTTGCCGGTTCCCGTGCTCTCCATCCAGCTGCGGCGGAGCTCGGCGGGAAGGCTCGCCGTCTCCTCGGCGGGATAGGTGGCCCTGCGCCCGGTCTCGAGCACCAGAGGGTTGATGTCAGTCGCCAGGATGCGGGCGTCATAGGCGCGGGCATCCGGCAGAACGGAGAGAATGGAAAGCGCGATGGAGTAGGGCTCCTGACCGCTGGAGCAGCCAGCCGACCAGATGCGCAGGCGGCGGCCGTCACGCAGCTCCTTGGCCATCGGCTCGATCAATTTGCTGCGCAGGTGCTGGAAGTGATGGGGCTCGCGGAAGAAGCGCGTCACGTTGGTGGTGAGCGCCGCGATCATCTGGCCGCGCTCGTCCGCACCGCTCTCCGAGCCCACCAGGGCGCAATAGTCGCGAAAGTTTTCCAGACCCAGCGCGCGCAGGCGCTTGGCGAGCCGCGAGTAGACAAGGTTGGCCTTGGAGGCGGGCAGGCTGATCCCCGCATCCTCGTAAAGGGTATTGGCAATGAAGGCGAAATCGGTCCCGTCGAATCCAAACTCGCCGGCTGCGAGCGGAACCGCAGCTTGGGTGTTCATGCGGCTTCCAGATCCATGCCGGCCGGCAGCACATTGTCCATGGTGATGACGGAGATCATGCGGCCATCCATGGCAATGACGCCACGCACGAACATGCGGGCGAGCTGGGAGGCGACATCCGGCGTGGGCTGGATGGAGGTATCCTCCACCGAGAGAATGTCGGAGACGGAATCAACCAGCAGACCCGCCGCGCGGTCGCCCACCTGGGCCACGATGATGACGTGGCGCGCCGTGGGTTCGGTGCCGGGAAGGCCGAGCCTCACGCCGAGATCGACGATGGGCAGCACCACGCCGCGCAGGTTGATGACGCCGCGGATGTAGGAGGGCGCACGCGGAATTGCGGTGGCCGGCGTCCAGCCGCGAATCTCGCGCACCGACATGATGTTGATGCAGAATTCGAGGCTGCCGGCGCGGAAGGCAACGAATTCGGCCTCGCGGGTCTGCTGTTTCAGGGATTTCTCGATCATCGCTCAGCTCGCTTTGGCAAAGGGGGTTTCGGCGGCGGCCCAGTCATGGTGGCGCGGGCCCACCAGCGCATCAACGTCAAGGATCATCGCCACGCGGCCGTCACCAAGGATGGTGGCGGCGGCGATGCCGTCGACGCGCATGTAGTTGGTCTCCAGGCTCTTGATGACCACCTGGCGCTGGTCCTGGATGTTGTCGACGAGAAGGGCGCTGCGCGTGCCGTTGGCCGTCTCGATGAGGATGGCGACGCCGGAGCGCAGGTCGGAGGCGGGCGCACGCACGCCCAGCTCCGCGCCAACGTCGATCAGCGGCACCAGCACGTCGCGTACCCGCAACACGAAGGAGTGATCCCCCAAGTGATGGATGCGCGAGGGCTCGTGCTTCACCGTCTCGACGATGGCCGTGAGCGGGATGACGAAGACCTGCTCGTCCACCGTGACCACGATGCCGTCGAGAACCGCGAGCGTCAGCGGCAGCGACAGCGTGAAGGTGGAGCCCTGTCCCGGTGCGGAGGAAATGGAGATGCGACCGCCGAGCGCCTGGATCGAGCGCTTGACCACATCCATGCCCACGCCACGGCCCGAGATGTTGGACACCGTGCTTGCGGTGGAGAAGCCGGGAAGAAACAGCAGGTTGTCGATCTCGCTGTCGGACAGCTGCGTATCGGGCGGCACGAGGCCGTTGGCGATGGCCTTCTGCAGCACCTTGGGGCGGTTGATGCCCTGCCCGTCGTCGCTGACCTCGATGATGACGCGGCCGGAACGGTGGGCCGCGGCGAGCCTGACGGTGCCCTCGGGCGGCTTGCCCGCGGCGACGCGCTGCTCCGGCCCTTCGAGGCCGTGGTCCACGGCGTTGCGGATCATGTGGGTGAGCGGGTCGGCGAGCAGCTCGACGACCGTCTTGTCCACTTCCGTCGCTTCGCCTTCGGTGCGCAGCCGCACGTCCTTGGACGTGGCATCGGCCACTTCGCGGACGATGCGCGACATGCGCTGGAACAGCGGGCGAACCGGCTGGGCGCGGATGGCCATGACGCTTTCCTGGATCTCGCGCGTCAGCCGCTCCAGCTCTTCGAGGCTCGCCGTCACCTCGCGGTCACGCACGTGGCTCGAATGCAGCACGCGCTGGGTGAGCATGGCCTGGTTGATGACCAGCTCGCCCACTAGGTTGATAAGGCGGTCAACACGGTCGAGGTCGACGCGGATCGTTGGCTGAACGGCGGCCTTCGCGGCCTTGGGCGCGGCGTCTGCTTCCGGTGTGGGGGTGGCGGCGGCGATAGCCGCGGCGGCGATCGTCGGGGCCTCCTCGCGCACCTTGCGGAGGATGGCCGTGATGTCCATCTCCTCTGGCGGTGTTGGCGCCGCGGCGGATTGCGCAAGTTCGATGACGAGGTCGCAGTCGCCCTCGACGAAATCGAAGACCTCCTTCACCGCCGCTCGCTGGCTTTCGGTTTCGAGGCGGAGTTCCCAGGAGAGATAGCTGTCCTCCGGATCGAACGTGTCGAGGAAGGGCAGGTTCTTGATGTCGCAAGTCGTCGTGAGCGTGCCGAGACGTGCCAGTTCGCGGAACAGCGCCAGCGGTTCATTGGCCTTGGCGAAAAGCTCGCGCAGCGGGCGGAAGCGAATGGTGAACAGGTTCTGCGCCGCCACCGGCGGGGGTGGCGGCGGCTCGTCGAAGCCGGTGATGATGGGCTGGAAATCGAGGCTCGCGAACTCGTCCTCCTCCGCGGCGGCACCACCGCCACCGATGAGGGCGTTGAATTCCTCCTCGATGGCCAAATAGGGAGCGGTCACCTCCACCGCGCCGTCGCGGCTTGCCGCCACGAGGTCGGCAAGGGCATCGGCGGCGCGCAGGAACAGCTTCATCGCATCGGCATCGGGCACCAGGTCGCCGGAGCGCACCCTGTCCAGCGCCGTCTCGAAGATATGGGCGAAGCTCACCAGCGCATTGAGCTTGAAGGCGCCGGCCCCGCCCTTAATCGAATGCACGGCGCGGAACACGGCATTGACGGTTTCGGAATCGCTGTCGCCCTCCTGCATCGACAGAAGGCCGTTCTCCAGTGCGGTGAGCTGCTCCTCACATTCCTGGAAGAAGGTCAGGCGGATTTCGGCCATCGGGTCCATGCCGGCACTCCCCTCAGGCGGCGACGCGGCGGACTGCGGCGATGAGCTTCGCCGGGTCGAAGGGCTTGACGATCCATCCGGTGGCACCGGCACGGCGGGCGCGCAGCTTCTTCTCGTCATCGCTCTCGGTGGTCAGAACAAGGATGGGAATGGCGCGATACTGCGCATCCTGGCGGACCGCCTCGATGAAGCCGAAGCCGTCCATGCGCGGCATGTTGATATCGGTGATGACGACCTGTGGCTGCTCGCCACGCAGCACATCAAGGCCATGCAGCCCGTCCTCGGCCTGCACGACTCGGAAGCCGGCATCAACGAGGGCCATGCGGAGCATGTCGCGCATGGTACGGGAATCGTCCACGGTGAGAATGGTGACAGTCATGCAGTGAGTCCTTCGCGGGAGAGAAAATCTTTCGGGAGACCGAGGAGGGAGGCGGCATCGCCAAGGGCGGGCGAGGCAGAGGCGACATGGAAGTCATGCCCGTCCGAACGCCATGTCATCCAGGCGGAGAGCAGCGCTTGCAGCGCGATGGTCGAAACGCGGGTGACGTCCCCCGCCTCGACGACGACGGCGGTGTTACGGGCCTTCTTCAGGTCACGCAGCAGGTCCTCGATCGCCGTCGGATCGAGCGAGGGCCGGAGCCTGAGCACGGTGATGCCGGGGCTGTCGCTCATCCGGCACTCTGACGTTGGGGGGCAAGACACATGTCCAGGGGCTCCGCTGTTGATGGCAGAACGCTAGAAAGGAAAGTTTGTGTCAGGCTGGAGGCAGCGCAGGGCCTAGCTGGCCTGGCGGCGATTTTCGTTCATGCGGGCCAGCAGGGTGTTCAGGTCCTCCTGGGTGAGGCGCAGCCGGGCGAGCGGCATGACGAGCTGGTTTTCCCAGTGCACATGGCGGCGGTAACGCTCGAAGAAGCCCCGCAACATGTAGCCCAGCATTTCCGGATTGGCGGGGCGACCGCCCTGACCCAGCGCCTCCAGCGCCTCGGCGATCTCGGAGGCGAAGTCATTGTCGGATTCGTGCTCGGAGGCCAGCCGCTCGAGAATCTTGTCGACGCCGTCCTCGGGCGTGGCGCGGGCCCGCAGGAGCGGGAACAGCCCCTCCTCCTCGTCATGGTGGTGGAGTGGCAGGTCGAACTGCAGGCAGGAGGCAACCTCGGCGCAGAGGCGGCGGTCCACCTCGTCCGGCAGGCCATCGGCGATGCGCTCCATGGTGTCGCACATCTGCACCTGCACGGCATGTGCACCGGCAATCATGTCCAGCGGGTTGCGCGCCAAGGGGCTCGGTTTTTCACTCATGGGGGCTCGGACATCACGGCCTGGTTTCTGATAATCCCACCAATTTCAAGGGGTACGCCCTGATAGGCCTTGATCCAGATCAATCGCCGGAAGGCAGGGCTTCCTCGACTGCACCTCTGCGGGGCAACGGGGCAATGGCACCGTAGCCCAGGGTGGACAGGGCCGCAGCCGCATTCGCAAAGCGGGCAGCAGCGCCGAGCGCTTCGCCACGCGCCAGTTCAGAAAGCAGTGCCCCGGTGAAGGCATCCCCCGCCCCGGTGGCATCGACAGCGGCGACGCTGCGTCCAGGCACGAATTCCAGCCCATCCCGGGTTGCCAGCGCCACGCCATCCTTGCCCAGCGTGAGGACCACCACCCGGGCACCGAGGCCGAGCAGGTGGCGGCCGATCTGGGCAGGCGCGGTCAGGCCGAACAGCGCCTCGGCATCCTCGGCGGAGGTCTTGAGAATGTCGGCCTGCGCGGCAGCGGCCGCGATCACCGGACGGGCGTTTTCCGCCGTCCACAGGCGGGGGCGGAAATTGGTGTCGTAGCAGACCTGGACGCCGGCGCGGCGGGCCATGGCAATGGCGGCTGCAACCGTTTCCGCTGCGCTGTCGCTGATTGCCTGGCTGATGCCGGAGGCGTGCAGGAAGCGGGCCGAGCCGATCAGGCCCTTGTCAAGTCCGGCGGGCGTCATGCGGCTCGCGGCGGAGCCCGCACGGCGATAGGTGAAGACATGACCCGAGGGCCCGTGCGTCACGAAATAGAGTCCGGTGGGGGCGCCCCTGTCGGCAATGACGGCCGCGGTATCAATGGCCTCGCGCTGCATCAGGGCGCGCAGTTCATCGGCGAAGATGTCGTCGCCGAGCCGGGTGACATAGGCGCTGCGGCTGCCGAGCCGCGCAGCGGCGATGGCGACGTTCAACGTGTCGCCGCCGAAGCCCGTCAGCCAGTTGCCATCCGGCTGGCGGTTCAGTTCATAGAGCGGCTCGCCGAGCGAGACGACGTCGAAACGGCTCACGCCGCCGCCGGGGCGCCCTGCAGGGCGCCAGGGCCGGGGATGGCGCCGGGAGGACACTTTCCGGCGATGATCATGCCCAGCACCTCGTCATGGTCGACGTCGGCGGTGCGCGCCGTGCCGACGACGCGACCATTCTTCATCACCGTCACGCGGTCGGCGAGGTCGAACACGTCATGGATGTCGTGGCTGATCAGGAAGATGCCGATGCCCTCGGCCTTCAGCTGCTTGATGAGCTCGCCCACCTGGGCGGTTTCCTGCGGGCCCAGCGCCGCGGTGGGCTCGTCCATGATCAGGATGCGGGCGTTGAAGTGGATGGCCCGCGCAATGGCCACCGACTGGCGCTGGCCGCCGGACAGCGCCTTCACCGGCTCCTTGAAGCGGCGGAAATTGGGGTTCAAACGACCCATCACCTTGCGGCACTCGGATTCCATTGCGGCATCGTCGAGTGTTCCGAACCTGGTGCGCAATTCTCGGCCGAGATAGAGGTTGGCCGCCGAGTCGACGTTGTCGGCCAAGGCCAGCGTCTGGTAGATGGTCTCGATGCCCAGCGCCTTGGCATCACGCGGGTTGTTGATCTCCACCTTCGCGCCATTGATCAGGATGTCGCCCTGGTCGCGCGTGTAGGCGCCCGACAGGATCTTGATCAGCGTCGACTTGCCGGCACCATTGTGGCCGAGCAGGCCGACGACTTCGCCGGGATAGAGATCGACGGACGCATGATCCACCGCCTTGATGCCGCCGAAGGCGATCGAGATGTCCTTCATCTCGATCAGCGGCGGGCCGGAGCGTACGACATGGGTGGGCTGCTTGTGAGCGTGGGTCATTGTCGTGATCCCTTACTTGGCGCGACGGCGGTAGACTTGGTCGAGGTAGACGGCGAGCGCCAGCACGACGCCGACGACGATGTCCTGGTAGGCAGAGTCGAAATTCAAGAGCGACATGCCGGACTGCAGCGACTGCATCAGCAATGCACCGAGCATGGCGCCGTAGATGGTGCCGATGCCGCCGGCGAGCGAGGTTCCGCCGATGACCACGGCGGCGATGACGTAGAGCTCGTTCGACTGGCCCAGCGAGATGGTCGCGGCATTGAGGCGGGCCGAGGTGACGATGGCCGAGATGCCGACCAGAATGCCCATCAGCGTGAACACCATGACGGTAAGCTTGCTGGAATTGATGCCGGCAAGCTCCACGGCTTCGGGATTGCCGCCCGTCGCATAGACATAGCGCCCGAAGCGGGTGCGCGTGGCGATGAAGGTCATCAGCAGGCCCACCGCGATGGCAATCAACACCGGAATGGCGTAGCCGTTGTAATAGATGAGGCCGTCGGCGCAGCGCACCACCTTGTCACCTGCCATGCAGATGGCGGAACCATCACGGTTCTCGACGCCGGCCGGGATCACCGCATTGTGCTCACGGGCAAAGTTCTCGATGACCTTCGGCGCGTAAGGGTAGGCATTGACGACCGCCGTGATGCCGAGCACTGCGGCACTGCCGATCACGGCGAGCGTGGTCTCCGCCCAGACGGGGCGCAGCGGGAAGCCGAAGCGCTTCCTCTGCTGGCGGCCGCGCAGTATGCCGAGCACGATGCCCGCGCAGGCGAGAAGGCCGAGCACCCAACTCCACAGCGGCCCGATGGACCCCGAGGGGCCGTAGCCGCCGATCAGCACGAAGGTATTGTCCATCGGCGCGATGGTGACGCCGGAGGCGAGCAGGAAGGCGATGCCGCGATAGGCAATGAGGCCGCCCAGCGTGACGATGAAGGAGGGGATCTGCGCATAGGCCGTGAGCACGCCGTTCAGCGCACCAATGGCGGCTCCCAGCAGCAGCGCCGCCAGCACGGCCATGATCCAGATCGCGGGGTGGCCCACGCCGATCGCGGGGCCGAGCTTGTAGACCTGCAGCGCACCCACCGCGATGGCGATGGTGGTGAGCACCGAGCCCACCGACAGATCGATCTGGCGCATGACGATGACCAGCACCATGCCAGTCGCCATCACGGCGATGGAGGAGGTCTGCACCAGCAGGGTCCAGAGATTGCGCGGCGTGAGGAACTGCCCGCCCAGCAGGCCGTCGCCGGGCTTGAAGAAATAACCATAGAGATCGAAGCCGATCCAGATCAGCAGCAGCGCGCCGACCATGCCGAGCATGCGCGTGTCGATCTCGGTGGCCCGCAGGAAGCGCGCCACCGGCCCCTCTTCGCTGAACGCCGGAGTGCGTGACCCGTCCGTTGTGACCGACATCGGCTGAACCCCATTTCTGCGGCCGCTTTGCTTTGCGGCCTCTCACATTATGGCAAGGCCGCGCCACCTCTTGCCAAGGCGGCGCGGCCCCTGTCGTTTCAAGGCATCAAAGCCCTGATCATTCGGCTTAGTTGCAGACCGCGACCGTACCAGCCTTCACGCCGGCGCAGACTTCATCCTTGGTCACCCAGCCGGCGTCGATGACGTCGTTCAGGTTGCCCGTGGTGATCGGGTTCGGCTTCAGCAGGATGGCGTTCACCTCGACGCCCTTGGCGCCCTTGTTGAACTTGCCCACGCCGTCAAGCGAGGCCGGATCCTTGCCGTCGGCGATGGCGACGGCTGCTTCAGCCGCGGCCTTGCCAAGGACGCGCGAGTCCTTCCAGACCGAGACGGTCTGGGTGCCGAGCGCCACGCGGTTCAGAGCGGCCTTGTCGCCGTCCTGGCCGGAAACCGGAACCGATCCGGCGAGGCCCTGTGCGTCGAGAGCGGCGACGACGCCGGAGGCCATGCCGTCGTTCTCGGACACCACCGCATCCACCTTGTTGTTGGTGGAGGTCAGGCACTGTTCCATGTTCTTCTGGGCGTTGTCGGGCTTCCAGCCGTCGGTGAACGTCTCGCAGACGTTCTTGATCTTGCCGGAGTCGAGGCCGTCCTTCAGCACTTCCTGGATGCCCTGGAAGAGGAAGGAGGCGTTCGGGTCGCCCTTGTCGCCCTTGATGAAGGCATAGTTGCCCTCAGGCTTGGCTTTCTGGATTTCCGTAGCCATGAGGCGGCCGACGCCGACGTTGTCAAACGTGACGTAGAGCGCATTCGGATCTTCCACGAGCACGTCGTAGGAGATCATCTTGATGCCGGCGTCCGAGGCTGCCTTGAAGGACGGCAGGATGGCGTCGGAGTCGAAGGCGACGACGAGGATGACGTCGACCTTCTGCGAGATCAGGCTTTCGATGTCGGCGGCCTGCTTCTGGGCAGAGCCCTGGGCGTCGGTCGAGACATACTTGTCGCCGGCTGCTTCGACGACGGCCTTGATGGCCGCTTCGTCGGTCTTCCAGCGCTCTTCCTGGAAGGTCTTCCACGACACGGCGATGGTCTTGCCGGCGGCGTCAGCCGCCATGCTGGACAGGCCGAGCATCAGTGCGCCGGCCGCCACGGTCAGAAACTTGCGATACATTCTGGGTCCTCCTCCAAGCCGTATGGTCCCCGTGGGACGCCTCCCTGAAGCAGCATTCACGCCACCGCACGGGGTTCCTGGGCCATGGACGAACTGTTGTTTTATTTCGGCGTCCAAAAAAATGTTGCGACAATCCGTGTTCGGAGTCAACATACAAAATAAACAAAACAAAATAGTGCGGTGCAAAAAGAATGTTGCACATGCGAAGGAACAGGGAGGACCATGCGGGAGAAGGCCGACAGCGATCTGGTGCGCCGGCAGAACCGTCTCCTGCTGATGGAGGCGCTGCGCCAGCACGGCGCCATGGCGCGGGTGGACATGGGGCGCCACACGGGACTTTCCCCCGCCTCGATCACCTCGATTTCCTCGCAGCTGATTTCTGACGGCATCCTCGAAGAAGCAAGTGCAGCGCATGTTCCGGCCGAGGGGCCGCTGCGGCGCGGACGGCCCACCACGCAGATCGACTTCAACCCGAAATGCGCCCACGTGGTGGCGGTGAAGGTGTCGATCGACGGTCTCGAACTGGCGCTCGCCGACGGGCGCGGCGCCATCCTGGCGCGACGCACCTCGCGCACCACCACCTATGACGCCGATCCCGCCGCCTTCGGCAAGTTGCTGGCAGACGAGATCACCGCGCTGCTGGCCAAGGCGCGCCTGCCCACCCGCCGCGTGGCGCGCGTCGGCATTGCGGTGCAGGGTGTCGCCGACTCGCAGGCGGGCACCGTGGTGTGGAGCCCGGCCTTCCGTGGGCGGAACATTTCGGTTTCCGCGGTGATCGAGGATCGCCTCGGCATTCCATGCCGGGTGGCCAATGACGCCAACATGATCGCGGAAGGGTTGATCGGCAGTGACCGGGCGCGCTATGGCGGCACAGCGGCAGTGGTGTTCATGGGCTATGGCGTGGGCATGGGGCTGATCATCAACGGCCAGGTCTATCACGGCCCCACCGGGGCTGCGGCCGAGTTCGGACACATGAACCATGTGCCGGACGGCCCCCTCTGCCGCTGCGGGCGGCGGGGCTGCGTGGAGGCCTATGTGGCCGACTACAGCCTGCTGCGCTGGGCCTCGGGCGAGGCAGCAACGCAGCCGCCATCGTCGAACGCCATTCCGCACGCGGACATGCTGGCGCTGGAAACTGCCGCCCACCGCGGCGAGCCTGCCGCCCTCTCGGCCTATGCCAAGGCGGGCGAGGCGCTGGGCTTCGGGCTGGCGCGTATCATCGCCATCCTCACCCCGTCGCGCATCGTGCTGGCGGGGCCGGGCACCAGGGCCATGGCGCTGATCCGGCCGTACCTCGACCGGGCGCTGGAAGCCGGTGTCGTCGACGAACTGCGTCGCAACGTCGAGATCGAAGTCGTGCCGATTGCCACCGACATGATCATCAAGGGCACGATCGACCGGGCGCTGCGCCACGTCGACAGGGAGATTTTCGCATACGGGCCGCTTGCCAAGCGGGGCCGCGAACTGGAGAACATCGCATGAGCATCACACGCCGCCGTGCCTTGCAACTGGGCGCCACCGCCGCCCTGTTCGGACTGTCCGGGAGCATCGCCCGCGCCGATGACAATGGCGGGGATATCCTGCGGCAATGGTACAAGGTGGTGCTGCACCTCGTGCGCCACACGGCCACCTATTCGCCGCCCGTCGCCAGCCGCGCCTTCGCCTATCTCGGCGTCGCGGCCTACCAGGCTGTGGCCTCGGGCTCCACCTCGCTCGTTTCTCTGGCGGGCCAGCTCAACGGTTTGAAGGCCCTGCCGCCGCGCGATCCGGCGAAGCGCTATTCCGATGCGGTGATCACCCACTGCGTGATGGCCTCTGCCGTCAAGACCTTCTTCGGCAACACCGGCCCCACCGGCCAGCGCGTGATGGCGGCGGCCGAGAAGAAGCTGAAAGGCGATACGCTGAAAGGCCTGCCGGATGACGTGGCTGAAGCCAGCCTCGCCTATGGCGAGATGCTGAAGGCGGCGATCATCGACTGGTCCGCCACTGACGGCGGCGCGGTGATCGAGAACATGGGCTTCCCCATGGCCTATGAGGTATCGAAAGAGCCCGGCCACTGGGTGCCGACCAGCGCCATCCGCCAGCAGCAGTTTCCGCTGCTGCCCAAGTGGGGCCAGAACCGCACCTTCGCCATGCCCGCCAATACCTCCTGCGGATTGGCTCCGCCGCCCGCCTACAGCGAAGAGCCTTCATCGGCGTTCTACAGGCAGGCGAAGGACGTGTACGACGTGACCACGCATCTGACGCCGGAGCAGGTGGCCATCGCCCGCTTCTGGTCGGATGACCCGATGCTGTCGTCAACCCCGCCCGGCCACTGGATCGGCATCGCCAACGACCTGCTCGCGCAGGAGAAGGCCGGCCTCGACCGTTCAGCGGAGGTGATGATGCGGCTGGGCGTTGCCATGGCGGACGGCTTCATTGGCTGCTGGAACGCCAAGTACCAGTATGACCTTGTCAGGCCCGTCACCTACATCAAGAAGGTGATCGACCCGAAGTGGGAGCCGCTGCTCATCACGCCGCCCTTCCCGGAATATCCAAGCGGGCACTCGACCGAGTCGGGGGCCGCCGCTGCGGTGTTGACCTCGATCTATGGCGGGAATTTCGCCTTCACCGACCGCACCCATGAGCGTGACGGGCTGGGTGACCGCAGCTTCAAGAGCTTCCAGGAGGCGGCCAACGAGGCCGGCATCTCGCGCATGTATGGCGGCATCCATTTCCGCGCGGCGATCGAGAAGGGTCTCGAACAGGGCCGCTGCATCGCACAGTTCGCCATCGCCTTGCGCACCAGGAGTTCGACATGAGGCTGCGCGTTACGCTTGCCGCGATTCTCGTCTGCGCCGGACGTGCGTTCGCCGCCGATGGACCCGTGGTCCCGGCCTTCGTGGAGGAGACGAAGGTATCCGGCATTGACAGCGTCTACACCGGCGAATGGCAATATATGGTGGGCGGCGGCGCTGCGGCCTTCGACTGCAACGGCGATGGCTTCGAGGACGTGCTGATCGCCGGTGGCGAGAAGCCTGCCACTTTCTATGTGAACAAGAGCACCAAGGGCGGAACCCTCAGCTTCACGAAGCAGAAAAGCGGCCTCGAGTTCGAAGCCATGACCGGCGCCTATCCGCTCGATGTGGATGGCGATGGCAAGATGGATGTGGTGGTTCTCCGCGTCGGCGAGAACATCGTGATGAAAGGTCAGGGCGACTGCACGTTCGCCCGCGCCAACGAAGACTGGGGCTTTGCCGGCGGCGACGGCTGGTCCACCGCCTATGCCGCCGCGTGGGAGAAGGGCAGCGACTGGCCCACCATCGCCATCGGCAACTACATCGACCGCACCCAGGAAATGGAGCCCTGGGGCTCATGTACGCCCAACGTGCTTCAGCGCCCCAAGGACGGCGGCAAGGGATTCGCGCCGCCCATCGAGCTGAAGCCCAGCTACTGCCCGCTCTCCATGCTGTTCACCGACTGGAACAACTCAGGCTCAGCCGACCTGCGCATGGCCAACGACCGCGAGTACTACGAGGGCGGCCAGGAGCAGATGTGGCAAGTGCGGCGGGGCGAGCCGCCGAAGCTCTACAGCAAGGCCGACGGCTGGGCCTACCTGCGCATCTGGGGCATGGGGCTTGCCGGCTACGACCTCGATGGCGACGGCTTCCAGGAATATGCCATCACCTCGATGGCAGACAACAAGCTGCAGACGCTGAAGGAGCCGCCCAAGGACGGCGCCGTCCCGAAGCCCACCTTCAAGGACGTGGCGTGGCCCAAAGGCGTGACTGCACACCGGCCCTTCATGGGCACCGACCTCAAGCCATCGACCGCCTGGCACGTCGACTTCCAGGACGTGAACAATGATGGCTTGGCCGACCTGTTCATCGCCAAGGGCAATGTCTCCGCGATGCCGGACTTCGCGATGAAGGACCCCAACAACCTCCTCGTCCAGGGCAAGGACGGGAAGTTCATCGAGATGGCCGACAAGGCAGGCGTGGCCTCCACCGAAACGTCGCGCGGAGGCGCCCTCGTCGACTTCAACCTCGACGGCCTCGTCGATCTGCTGGTCATCAACCGCAATTCGCCATCACAGATCTGGCGCAACGTGACGCCCGGGGCGGGAAACTGGGTGGAACTGAGGCTCAGCGAGCCCGGCAGCAACATCAACGCCATCGGCGCCATGGTGGAGGTCAAGACCGATCTGGGCACCCAGACCCGCGAGATCACCTCGGGCGGCGGCCACGTCTCCGGCCAGTCCGGCTGGGTGCATTTCGGGATCGGCGGTGCAAAGACGGCGCAGGTCCGCGTGCGCTGGCCGGGCGAGGACTGGGGCAAGCCCTATGCCGTCGTGGCAAACAGTTTCGCGATCCTCGACCAGATGTCAGCCGCCACCACGCCGTGGCAGCCGTCGCGCTGAGGCTGCCCTGTCTTTTTACCATCATCCCGGCGAAGTGCGGGGTCCGGTTATGGACATCAGAACCGGTGGAAAGCCGGGTCCCGGCTTTCCACCGGGATGACAGAGGTGTTTTGCCCTTCACGGCAAGCTGATTTTCTTTTCGCCTCCGCCAGCCTAAGACGGGGGGAGACGGAGACAGACAACAGATGCCCTTGAGACTTAGCCGCCGCGGTTTCGCCAGCTTGCTTGCCATGACGCCGTTCCTCTCGCCGGCGCGCGCGCAGGACAGCTGGGCCGATATCGAAAGGCAGGCCAAGGGGCAGACCGTCTATTTCAATGCCTGGGCCGGCTCGCCGCAGGTCAATGCCTATATCGCCTGGGCGGCGGACGAGCTGAACAAGCGTTACGGACTCACCCTCGAGCACGTGAAGCTCACCGACACGGCGGAAGCCGTGCGCCGCGTGCGGGACGAGGTGAGGGCGGAAAAAGACGGCAGCGCCGACCTCATCTGGATCAATGGCGAGAATTTTCACGTGATGAAGGAAGAACAATTGCTGTTCGGACCCTTCGCCGAGGACCTGCCCAACTTTGCGCTGGTCGATGTCGACGGCAAGCCGACGACGCGCGTCGACTTCGCGGAAGGCACCGAGGGCCTCGAGTCGCCCTGGGGCATGGCGCAGCTTACCTTTTTCGCCGATGGCGCCAGGCTCGACACGCCGCCCATGTCGATGATGGAGTTGCTCGACCTCGCCAAGGAGGAGCCAGGCCGCATCACCTATCCGGCCCCGCCCGACTTCCATGGCGACACCTTCATCAAGCAGGCGCTGGCCGAAACCATCGACGACCGCATGCTGCTGCCGGTGTCCATCGACAAGGAGACCTTCGTGGAGGCCTCCAGGCCGCTGTTCGAATACCTCGACCAGCTGCACCCGCATCTGTGGCGAGAGGGCAAGCAGTTCCCGCAGTCCCAGGCGCAGGTGACGCAGATGCTGGCGGATGGCGAGTTGCTGATGGGCCTCACCTTCAACCCCAACGAACCGGCCAACCTCGTGATGGCAGGAACGCTGCCCGGCGCCACCATCGCCTGGCAGAACCGTGACGGCAGTATCGGCAACACGCATTTCGTGGCGATCCCCATCAATTCAAAGGCCAGCGCCGCAGCACAGGTGACGGCGAACTTCCTGCTGTCGCCCGAGGCACAGGCGCGCAAGGCGGATATCAAATTGTGGGGTGACCCGACGGTGCTCGACATGGACAAGCTCACCCGCGCCCAGCGCGCCCTGTTCAGCCACCTCAAGGTGGCGGGGTCGGTGATGAAGCCCAGCCGCACCATTCCCGAGCCGCATGGCAGCTGGGTGCCGCTGATCGAGGCGGCCTGGCTCGAACGCTACGGCACATGACCAGGCTTGGCGCGGCACCGCTGGCGCTGCTGTGGGCGCTGCCGCTGCTCATGTCGCTCGCCATGCTGGTGCCTGCGGCACGCGATGGCGCGGCCTGGCACATGGCGCTGGCGCATCCGCAGCTGTGGCCCGCGCTGGCGCTGTCGCTTGCAACGGGCGCCTTCTCCTCGCTGATTGCTCTCGCGATCAGCCTGCTGCTCATCGGCGGGCTCTCAGGCAGTCTTGTGTGGAACAGGCTGCAGGCCCTTGCGGCAGCGGGACTTGCCGTTCCGCATCTGGCCTTCGCCATCGGCTTCGGCTTTCTCGTCATGCCATCAGGCCTCATCGCGCGCCTTGTCGTCGGCGGTGACGCGCCGCCGCAATGGGTGAGCGTGCAGGATCCGTGGGGCGTGGCGCTTACGCTGGCGCTGGCGCTGAAGGAGATACCCTTTCTGCTCACGGCCGGCTTTGCGGTGCTGTCACGCGGCGATGCAGCGGCGCGGCTCAGGGCCGAAGCCCGCGCGGCGGCGAGCCTTGGCCATGCGCCGGGCTCCGCCTTCCTGCGCGTCGCGCTGCCACCGCTGATGGGCGAGCTGCGCTGGCCTCTGGTCATCGTGTTTGTCTATGGCGCGACCGTCGTTGACATGGCGCTGGTGCTGGGGCCCACCCAGCCGCCGACGCTGGCCGTGGTGATCTGGCACGCGCTCAACAACGCCGACGCGGGCGTCAATGGCATGGGCCTTGCCATGACGCTGCTGCTGACGGCGGCGCTGGCGATCGTCCTTGCCATGATTGTGCTGCTGAAGCGCGCTGGGCGGAGTGCCATCCACCGCGCGCTGACCGCAGGCCCCTCCGCACTGCAGGCGCCGCGCAGCGCGGCCGCTCTCGTCGGCATGGCGGCACTCATCACACTCACGCTGGCTCTGCTCATTCTCGTGCTGCTCTCGCTTGCCCCGCGCTGGCCTTACCCTGCACTGCTGCCGCCTGCCGTCGATCTTTCAGCATGGATGGACGTGTCAGCCGCGCCGCTGTGGCTGAGCCTGCTGTTGTCATTCGCTGCCGCCGCCGTGGCGGTGGCGAGTACGGTGCTGTGGTTCGAGACGCAAAGCCCGCAGCGCGACCGCTGGGTGATCGCACTTGCTCTCATCGCTTTGGCGCTGCCGCAACTGGCGAGTGCGGGAGGCCAGTACCGGTTGTTCCTGCCGCTCGGCCTCACCGGCACGCTGTTCGGCCTGTTCCTCGCCCATCTCACGCCGGTCGCAGCCTATGTGCTGATCGTGCTCGCCGGACCCTACCGCGCCTTCGACGGGCGCTATGTGGCGGCGGCGCGGGCGCTGGCTGCCTCGAAGACCTCGGCGTGGGCGCGCGTGAAGCTGCCGCTGCTGAAGATGCCACTGCTCACTGCAGGGGCCATCGGCTTCGCCGTGTCGATTGCCCAATTCGTGCCGGCACAGCTCGTCGCGGCGGGGCGCTTCAGCACGCTGCCGATGGAGGCCGTGACGCTCGCGTCGGGCGGCAACCGGCCACTCACCGCCGCCTTCGCGCTGGCGCTGGCGCTGCCGCCGCTGCTCGCCTTCCTTGCCGCGGCACTGCTGGGGAGACCGAGATGGCGCTGAGGCTGGAGGATGTGTCGATCAGCCTTGCCGGACGCCCGCTCATCGCGCCCTTGTCGCTCGCCGTGGCGCCGGGCGAGACGGTGACGCTGATGGGAGCGAGCGGCGCGGGCAAGTCGACGCTGCTTGCCTTCATCGCGGGCGACCTCGACAACCCGTTCGCCGCCACGGGCTGCGTGAGCCTCGACGGCATCGCCCTCAACGGGTTGCCGCCGGAGAGGCGGCGCATCGGGCGGCTGTTCCAGGACGATCTCCTCTTCCCTCATCTCACCGTGTCAGAGAACCTGCTGTTCGGCATGCCGCGCGGGGCCCGGCCGGAGCGCCTGGCAAAGGTGGAGGCAGCCCTTGCCGAGGCAGAACTCGTGGGGCTGGGAGACCGGCCGCCACACACGCTGTCCGGCGGCCAGCGGGCGCGCGTGGCGCTGATGCGGGCGCTGGTGGCGGAGCCCCATGCCATGCTGCTGGACGAACCCTTCAACAAGCTCGACGCGGAGCTGCGCCAGACCATGCGCAGCTTCGTGTTCGAGCACATCGCGGCGCGCCGCATTCCCTGCCTGATGGTGACGCACGACGCAGGCGACGTGCCCGCCAAGGGCCGCCTTCTGCTGCTGAAGGACGGGACGGTGACCCATGCTTGACCGCCTTGCCCTGAAACTGGTGAAGCCCGCCGTCGATGGCGCCGCGCGGCAGCTGTCGAAGCGCGGCATCACCGCCGACCAGGTGACGCTGGCGGGCTTCGCGCTGGGCCTGCTGGCGGCGGTGCTGGTGGCCTCCGGCCACAGCGTCCTGGCCGTGCTGCCGCTGCTTGCCAACCGGGCGCTGGACGGCATCGACGGCGCGCTGGCGCGACTCTCGACGACCTCCGAGCGCGGCGCCTTCCTCGACATCTCGCTCGACTTCGTCTTCTACGCCGCCATACCGCTGGCCTTCGGTGTGGCGGAGCCTGCCGCCAACGCGCTGGCGGCTGCCGTGCTGCTCGCCGCCTTCGTGGTGACGGGGACGAGCTTCCTCGCTTTCGCGGTGCTGGCGGAGAAGCGGGGCTTGAAGAGCACGGCCTATCCGTCGAAGGCCTTCTATTATCTCGGCGGTCTCACCGAGGGGACGGAGACGATCGCCTGCTTCCTTGCCATGTGCCTGTGGCCTCAGCACTTCGCGGGGCTTGCCTATTTTTACGCCATGCTCTGTGCACTGACGGCCGCCGCGCGGCTTCACGCCGGCTGGAAGGCCTTCGGCTGAAAAAATCTTGGCTGCTGGGTCAAAAAACCCTTGCATGCGACAACGAACGGGCACATATCGCGCTCGCCCAAAGTCGCACGTGCCCCAAGGATTTCCCCAAAGCAACGACGGTGCGGGCTTTTTGGTCTCTGCCGGCTCCTCCAAAGGCCGGGGTTACTGAGAGGCACCACTTTCCTTGCCCCATGTGCGATTGGGACACTCCCGATCAAGCCAAGGCGAACGTCAGTATGAGCCCGCGCGTTTCCACGTCTCCACAGCGTGGAACGGCCGTCATCATACCGATTCAGGCAACGCTTACCTTTGATTCGGGGAGATACCCACATGGCAGCCACCGCTCGCATTCTCGACTTCCTGCGTGACCAGCGTCCCGAAGGCCCTTGCCTCGTGGTCGATCTCGACGTCATCGCCGACAACTACCGCGCCTTCCGCCGCGCCATGCCCGACACCCGCATCTTCTATGCGGTGAAGGCCAACCCGGCGCCGGAGATACTCAAGATGCTGGCCGACATGGGCTCGTGCTTCGACACGGCCTCCGTGCCGGAGATCGAGATGGCGTTGGCCGCCGGTGCCTCGCCCGACCGCATCTCTTTTGGCAACACCATCAAGAAGGAGCGCGACATCGCGCGCGCCCACGCCCTCGGCGTGAAGCTCTTCGCCGTCGATTCGGACGAGGAAGTGGAGAAGGTCGCCCGCGCTGCTCCGGCTGCCCAGGTGTTCTGCCGCATCCTCACCGATGGTGCTGGCGCCGAGTGGCCGCTGTCGCGCAAGTTCGGCTGCGAGCCCGCCATGGCGGTGGACGTGCTGATGCATGCCCACAAGCTGGGCCTCGAGGCCTATGGCATCTCCTTCCACGTCGGCTCGCAGCAGACGCGGCTGGCGGCCTGGGACCAGGCGCTGGAAGAGTCGAAGGCGATCTTCGACGCCATGCAGGCGCGCGGCATCACCTTGAAGATGGTGAACCTCGGCGGCGGCTTCCCGACCAAGTACCTGAAAGAGGTGCCGGGCACGGGCAGCTACGCCAACGCCATCCACGAGGCGCTGACCAAGCACTTCGGCAACGCGATTCCCGAGACGATCATCGAGCCGGGCCGCGGCATGGTGGGCAATGCGGGCGTGGTGAAGGCGGAGGTCGTGCTGATCTCCAGGAAGCACGCCAACGACAACCACCGCTGGGTCTACCTCGACATCGGCAAGTTCGGCGGCCTCGCCGAGACGATGGACGAGGCGATCCGCTACCCGATCGTGACGGCGAAGGACGGCGACGAGAAGGCCCCCTGCGTGATCGCAGGACCGACCTGCGACTCGGCCGACGTGCTCTACGAGAAGACGCCCTACGACCTTCCCGTGACGCTCACGGTGGGTGACGAGGTCCTGATCGAGGCCACCGGCGCCTACACGACGACCTATGCGGCCGTGGCCTTCAACGGCTTCTCGCCGCTCAAGTCCTACGTCATCTGACGCAAGGCTAATCACACTCCAGTCGCCCCCGGCAGGTGCCGGGGGACCTCCCAGTTTCTTTGGTTCCCGGCGCTTGAGCGCCGGGATGACAGGAAGGCTTGTCCCATGACCATGATCCGCACCGAAATTGCCGAAGATGTTCCGGCCCGTGAGCGCCTGCTCGACCGCGCCTTCGGCAAGACGCGCCGCCGCAAGACCTCCGAGCGCATCCGCGCCGGGCGGTTGCCGTCTGAGGGCTTGGCCTTCAGCGCGGTGGACGCCAAGGGCAGGCTCGTCGGCACCATCCGCCTGTGGGACGTGGTGGCAGGCTCGGCCGGCCATGCGCTGCTGCTGGGACCCTTGGCCGTTGACTGCAAGGAGCAGGGCAAGGGCATTGGCGCGGCGCTGATGCGCCATGCCATGGCGGAGGCGAAGATGCTCGGCCACGCGGCCATCATCCTGGTGGGTGATGCGCCCTACTATGCGCGCTTCGGCTTCACCGGCGGCCTCGTGGCAGATCTGCATCTGCCCGGGCCTGTGGACCGTGCGCGTTTCCTCGGGATCGAGATGATCCCCGGCGCGCTTGATGGCGCGGAAGGCCTGGTTGCCGGCTGCGGCCGGCTCGAGGCGCTTCAGCAGGAAGCGGCCTAGCGCGCGTTCCGAAAGGAATTCGCGTCAGGGTATTCAAGCTTCCTTCCAGCCCCGGGCGCGCGTTACCGCTGTGGCGAAGCGGCTGCGCGCCTCGGGGCCATAGGTCCCCACCGGCCTCACACTGCTGCCGGGCGGCGGCAAGTCGGGAAGACTTGCCACCCCCAGCCCCCGCATCGCCATGCGGGCGGTTCCCAGCGCCGTGAGGTCGGTGGCGGACGGAACGGTGATGGTGCGCCCCGTCACATCCGCCAGCACCTGCAGCAGATAGGCATTCTGCACCATGCCGCCGTCGACCGAGATGCTGGGACCAAGCGGCAGCAACTCGCCCATCGCCGCGATCACCTCGGCTGCACGCAGCGCCACGCCCTCGATGAGACTCTGCATCATGTCGGCGCGCGTCGTGTCCAGCCCGAGCCCGATCCACAGCCCCGACGCCGAGCGGTCCCAGTGCGGGCAGGCAAGGCCTGAAAGTGCCGGCACAAAGGCGAGATCGCGCAGGATGGCGGGGTGCTTCTGGAAGGAGCTGATCTGCGCATAATCCGTGAACAAACCGATCTGCTTGGCCCAGTTCACCGCCGAGGCCGCATTGTAGACACCGCCCTCCAGCGCGAAGAACGGCTTCTCGGCGCGCTGCTGCCAGGCCACCGTGGGCACGATACCGAAGCGGCTGCCGTTCACCCGCTCCGCCCCGGCAATTGCCAGCGCGAAGGCACCGGTGCCGAAGGTGATCTTGACGTCCCCCACATTCGCACAGCCATGACCGAAGAGCGCCGACTGCTGATCGACAAGACTCGCGGTGATGGGTACGCCCTTGTGTTCACCGAAGGGGCCGGTGGAGGGCCTGATCTCCGGCAGGCAGTCCATGGGTACGCCGAAGAGATCGCAGAGCCTGTCGTCCCACTGGAAGGTATCCAGCGACATGAGGCTGGTGCGCGAGGCGGTGGTGACGTCGGTGACAAACTCTCCCGCGAGGCGCGCGAGGAAGAACGCCTCGGAGGTGCCGAGCCGCAGGCGTTTCTGGCGCAGCAGGTCCTTCGCCTCTGGAACATGATCAATGAACCAGCGCAGCTTGGCAGCAGAGAAATAGGGGTCAAGCGGCAGGCCCGCGAGTTTCTGGGTCAGCTCCTCCGCACCCTCCGCCTTCAGCCGCTCGGTGACCTGCCTGGTGCGGTCATCCTGCCAGACGATGGCGTTGTGGATGGGACGACCCGTGGATGAATCCCATGCAATGACGGTTTCGCCCTGGTTGTCGATGCCGATGGCATTGACCTTGCCTGCCGCGGCGATGGCTTCGGCCACATTGCGCAGCAGCTCCTCCGGATTATGCTCGACGTAGCCCGGCTGCGGATAGAACTGCGCGTGCTCGAAGGCAGCGACAGATGCGAAGCGCCCAGCGTCGTCGTAAACATAGGACTTGGTGCCGGTGGTGCCCTGATCGACTGCGACAACCTTCATGCCGAACCCCTTGCAATCTGCTCCGCGATGGCTCGGCCCTCACGCCAGCATGCACCGGAGGTCTTGAGGTCACCATGGACGTTGCCGGCGAGCGTAACTTTTGGCCGGTTCACCAGCAGCGCGGCCTCGGGCACCCATTCACCGGTGAAAATCACGCCGTCACAGGCAATGCGCTCGCGCTTGCCATGGCGCTCGATCTCCACCGCCTCGACTTGGGGCTGCCCCGCAATCGCGGTGAGCTTCGTGCGCGTCCATACCGGAACGCCATAGATGAGCTTGGAGATGAGATCACCGGGGCGCGGCGCAGAGATACGGTCCTTCGCCTCGATCATCGCCACCGGCCTGATGCCTGCGTGGCGGCAGGTGAGGATGGCCGAGAAGGACACCCACTCGCTGCCGATGATGACGGGACACGCGAAGGGCTTGAAATTCTGCAGATAGACATTGGCCTGCAGCGCGCCCGTGGTCGTCACGCCGCGCGGGCGCGACCCGCCCACGAAGCGCGGTGCCCGCGGCGTCTCGCGCGTGCCGGTGGCGAGGATGATCCGGTTCGCCGCCATCTCGTTGATGCCGTGCTGGTTCTGCACGCGCAGCACGTTGCCGTCGATGCCGAGCACGGTGTGGCCGGTGCGCACGTCGAGCGCCGTCGAATCAGCGCGCAGTTGTTCGGCGAAGCGCGGGCCGGTCCAGAGGCGGCGGTGGCTTTGCCAGCCAAACCCCAAGTGCCCGCAGTGGCGTGGCACGCCACCCGCTTGTTGATCGCGCTCCAGCACGGTGGCGGCGACGCCGAGTTCGGCAAGCCGCCGCGCCGCAGACAACCCTGCAGGGCCGCCACCGATGATGATGACGTCACGCCGCTCCATGGCTCTTCTCCCGGAACAGCGCCTCGACATGGGCGGAACAATTGAAGCCCTGGCAGCGGCCCATCATGGCGCGCGTGCGGCGCTTGAGGCCGCCCAAGTCACCAGCAGGAAGCGGGCCTTCAAGCGCGGCCACGATTTCACCGCGCGTCACGCGCTCGCAATGACAGACGATCTCACCGCCTTGCATGTAGGGGCGCGGGCGGTCCTCGGCGAGGTTGGGCACCGGTGTCCAGATCGGATCGGGCGGATTCGGCAATGCTCCGAAGTGTGAAGCGTAGAGCTTCGCCACATGCTGCGCGATGCCGAGGCAGGCCGTGAGACCGGTGGAGCGGATGCCGCCCACGGTGATCCAGCCGCGCTCGGGCAGCGCCTCGATCACATAATCCTTGTGCTCGGTGGCGGGGCGCAGGCCCGCGTAGATGGCGTTGACGCCGATGCCGGCGAGTGATGGGACCATGTCCAGCGCACGGGCCTTGAGGCGCTCGAGCGTGGCGGTGTCGGTCGCGGCCATCTCGCGCTCCGTCACGTCTTCCGCCGTGGGGCCGATGGCGAGATTGCCGTAAGCGGTGCGGAACAGGACCACGCCCTTGGTGCGCTCGGTGGGCACCGGCAGGATGATGGCATCGACGAGCTGCGAAGCCTCCTTGTCGAACACCACGAACTGTCCACGCCGCGGCGTGATGGTGAAGGGCGAGACCCGCGCCATGGCTTCCACGAGGTCGCCGAAATTTCCTGCCGCATTGATGACGATCCGCGCGGTGACGGGGCCTGCCTTGCTGGCGAGCGTCCATTCGCCATTGCTGAAGTTGCCGCCTGTCACCTCGGCATTGCGCAGGATCACTGCGCCATGGGCCAGCGCCTGGTGCGCATAGGCAAGCGGCGCCGACCACGCATCGATGATATGTTCACCCGGCACCAGCACGGCCGCTTTCGCTGCGGGTGAGAGTTTTGGTTCCAGCTTGCGCAGTTCATCGCGTGCCACGTGGCGCACATCGGCAACACCATTGGCATGGGCCTTGGCCATGATGCCATCGAGCTTTGCCTGTTCCTGCTCCGACCAGGCGACGACCAGCGCCGTGCTCTGCACCAGCGGCAGGTTGAGCTTCTCATGGATCGCCAGATATTCGGCATAGCCTGCCTGCATGCAGGCGAGTTCGGTGCTGCCTGTTGGCGCGTCGAAGCCCGTGTGCAGCAGCGCGCTGTTGCCCTTGGAGGCACCGTTCAGGATATCCGCGCCGCGTTCAAGCAGCACGGCAGACAGGCCCGACGTGGCGAAGCGCCGCAGGATGGCGAGGCCCACCACGCCACCGCCAATCACCGCAATGTCGAAGCTCCGTTGCATGGCTGTGATCCTAGCATGAAAATGAAGAGGGCGGCCAATGGGCCGCCCTTGTCGTCTTGTTCTGCTGCGCGGGTCACGCGGCGGTGAAGCCGTTGTCGACGAAGAGATGGGTTCCGTTGACGAAGCTCGCATCATCGCTCGCCAGGAAAAGCGCCGCGCGGGCGACTTCCTCCGGCTCGCAGATGCGTCCCTGCTGCACGGCAATTGCGGCGTCCGAGGTGTCCACGCCAAGCCGCTGCAATTCCGCCACTTCGCGAAGCCCGTGCGGCGTTCTCACGAAGCCCGGGCACACGGCGTTGCAGCGGATGTTCCTGTCACGGAACTCCACTGCAATGGCGCGGGCGAACATATGGCAGGCGCCCTTGGTCGTGTCGTAGAGCACTTCCATGGGAGTTCCCGCCACCGCCGAGATCGACGAGGTGCAGACGATGGACCCGCCGCCCGCCGCGATCATCTGCGGCAGGACGGCCCTGGTGACGAGGAACATGCTCTTGACGTTGATGTCGGTGAGCCTGTCCCACTCCTCTTCGGTTGTCTCGAGGAAGGGCTTGATGACGATCGAGCCCGCATGGTTGAACAGCACGGTGATGGGGCCGAGCTTGGCGCTCACCTCATCAACCGCCTTCTTCACCTGATCCGCCTTCGAAACATCGGCCTGAACGAAGCAGGCCGTGCCGCCTGCCCGTTCAATGTCGGCCACCGCTTCAAGACCAGCCTTGGCGTTGATGTCGACGATGCCGACCTTCGCACCTTCGGCCGCGAAGAGGCGCGAGGCCGCGCCTCCCATGCCGGTGGCCCCGCCGGATATCAGGGCCACCTTGTTGTCAAGCCGTGCCACTATCAGCGGCCGTCGAGCTTGGCTTCCATCTTGGCAATCTCGCCCTGGCGACGGGCGATTTCATCACCCATGGGCGGGCCCTTGAAGCGACGCCCTTCGAAGGCGAACCAGGCGATGATCAGCAGGCCGTAGAAGGCGACCGTGTAGTAGATCAGGCCCGGCACGAAGGTATCACCGGTGATCGAGGGCACGAAGGCATGACCACCGATGATGATGCCGATGGTGCCGATCGCCACGATGATCGCGAAGATCTTCGACAGTCCGCCGAGGCGGAAATTGCCGAAGGTCGTCCAGGTCTTGCCCTCAGCGAAGAAGCCCGCCACGATCGGCATGCCGTAGGACATGTAGAGATACATGGCACAGCCGGTGGAAAGTGCGGCGAAGGCGTTGAGCGGCGTCGTGACCACCACCAGGATGAAGGTGACGAGGCCGGTGAACCAGATCGCCGCCGTGGGCGTGCGGTAGGTGGGGCTCACCGCCGCCAGCTTGTAGGGCAGACCACGATCACGCGCGAAGGCGTAGATCATGCGCGAGGTCGAGGTGAGACCCGACAGCGCGCAGAAGAAGTTGGCGAGGATGACGCCGAGGGCGCAGAGCTTGCCGAGGAAGCTCGGCATGATCAGCACGTTGAACAGCACCGAGAAGGAGCTCCAGCCGAGAATCGCCATGTCGGCGGGCGTCGGCCCTCCGGGGATGGCGGCGAGCTGGTCCATGATTTCCTTGGACACCATGGTCTGGTTCGGGTCAGCGGCCAGTGTGGTATAGACGGCAGGCAGCGCCATGACCATACCGAGCGCCAGCGCGAAACCAAACACCAGCGACCAGAACACCGAGGTGAGCATGCCCTTGTGCACGGTGTTCTGCGCGTCCACGGTCTCTTCCGAGGTATGCGCCGAAGCGTCGAAGCCGGTGATGGTGAACAGCGGATAGAGGAAGCCCATCAGCACGGCGATGAAGATGCCGGTTTCAGGGGCAACGCCGCCGCCCGCCGCACCCGTCTTGTTGACGAAGGTGAAGGCGTGGCCGAAGTCCCAGCTCGGCACCTGCATGAACAGCAGGATGACGAGAACGATGGTGACGGCGAAGATCAGGTAGCCCGAGAAGTCCGTCAGGATCGTGGTGAGCTTGATGCCGAAGTGGTTCAGCAGGCACTGGGCCACGGTGATGCCGGCGATCCAGATGAACATCGTCGTGTTCGTCCAGCCTGACACGTCCCAGCCGAGCATGCCGCTGAAGAACAGGTCGCGGATGAAGGTATAGAGAATGACGTTCACGGCCGGGATCACGAAGAGCAGGCCGAGCAGGTTGGTGTAGGCCGTGAGCCAGCCCCAGAACTTGCCGCCAAGGATCGACGACCAGTGATAGAGCGAGCCCGCCGTCGGGTAGGCCGAGGCGATCTGGCCCAGCGAGGCGGCCACGATCAGCGCATAGATGCCGCCAAGGATCCAGCAGATGGTCGCGGTCCACGGACCGACTGTCGACATGGCGATCGGGAAGGAGGCAAGACCACCCGAGATGATGCAGATGATGGAAAACGAAATGGCGAAGCTCTGGAACGTGCCCATGCGTCGCGACAACTCCTGGGCATAGCCCATGGAGTGGAGGACTTTCTCGTCCTCCGTGAGATGATGATGTTCGGCCATAAAGGCATCTCCCCCACGCCGTCGGGGCAACCTGGCGCGTTGTCTTGTTTGCAATGTATGGAATCACCGGCCTGCGCCAGCGAACCCCTCTTCCCCGCGGTCATTCTGTAACGGAAATTACATTCGGTCAACGTGCCGTAATTGATCGCAAAACGGGTAATTGTGCGCGTCTGACAGGCAGCAACCACCGGTCGAATGAGCTTTCCTCACGTCAGCTGCTGGCTTAACCTGCCGGGCCATGGTCCGCCGCCACTATGATCTGCCCTCGCTCAATGCGCTGGCTGCCTTTGAGGCAGCTGCCCGCCACCTGAGCCTGACCCGCGCCGCCACCGAGCTGAGCGTGACGCCCGGTGCCGTCTCGAAGCAGGTGAAGGCCCTGGAGGACGAGATCGGGCGGCCACTGTTCCTCAGGCTGCACCGCGCGCTGGAACTGACGCCTGAGGGCCACGCCGTCTACCAGAGCCTGAAGGACGCCTTCGAGCGGGTCTCCTCCACCATCCGGCAGGTGGGGCTGTCAGGCAGCCCGCGCTCCGTGTCGATCGGCACCACCATGGCCTTTGCGCAACTGTGGCTGATGCCGCGCTTGGGCGATTTCTGGACGGCCCACCAGGACATCGTGCTCGACCACATCATCTCCGACCGGCAGCATGAAGCCAATCGGGCGGGCGTCGACCTGCGCGTGCGCTATGGCGACGGCAGCTTCACCGACGAGACGGCGACCCTGCTGTTCGGCGACCGCATCATCGCGGTCGCATCCCCGGCCTTCCTCGCCCGCCACAAGGTGAAGAGCGTGCAGGACCTGTCCTCCCTGCCGCTGCTATCGGTCGAGGGTGTCGACTGGACGTGGACCACATGGGCGGATTTCCTGAAGGCGGCGGGTGCCCCGCACCGCAGGCTCAACGTCCGGCGCTTCAACTCCTATGTCATCGCCTTGCAGGCCGCGCAGGCAGGCCAGGGCGTGGCGCTGGGCTGGATGAGCCTGGTGAAGCCCCTGCTGGCACGCAAGCTGCTGGCCAAGGCGAGTCCTGCCGAAATCGCGGCGCCACAGTCCTTCTATCTCACCTGGCCCACCCGCCAGCCGCTCAAGACGGAAGCCGAAATCCTGCGCGACTGGCTGCTCGCCCAGGCTGCTTGAGCTTAACTCAAGGGACTGTCGCGAAAGCCTCGCTTGAACGGCTGCGCGCGCGGGGGTTCTATGGCGCATCGCTCCAGGAGACGCATGATGACCGATGCCAGCACAACCACACCAGGTCCTGCCACCGCGCGCCGGGCCGGCGGGCGTGACGGACGCCGCGCCCTGCGGGCAACACCCATGACCTCCTTCCCCACGCTGGTGCGCGAGATCCCCGTCTACAACCTCGTCCCCGACGAGGCAGTGGAACTGATCCACGATGAATCGATGAAGATCCTCGAGGAAGTGGGCTGCGAGTTCCGCGACGATGAGGCCATCGCCATGTGGAAGGCGGCGGGCGCCAGTGTGTCCGGCACGCGCGTCCGGATCGACCGCGCCCTGCTGATGAGCCTCATCGCCACGGTACCTTCCGAATTCACGCTCAATGCCCGCAACCCGGAACGCACCGTCCAGGTGGGCGGCCGGAACCAGGTCTTCGTGCCGATGTATGGCGCACCCTATGTGCGCGACCTCGACAATGTGCGCCGCTATGGCTCGCTCGAGGACCTCAACAACTTCCACAAGCTCGCCTACATGCTGCCGGCGCTGCATTCCTCGAGCTCGATCTGCGTCGAGCCGATGGAGATCGCGGTGCCCAAGCGCCACCTGCACATCATCCACTCGGCGCTCACCTACTCAGACAAGCCCTACATGGGTATCGTCACCTCGAAGGAGCGTGCGGAAGACGTGATGAAGATGTCGGGCATCGTTTTCGGCGAGGACTATGTGAAGGACAACACGGTGGTCGTGTCGATCACCAACTGCAACTCGCCGCTGGTGTGGGACGCGACCATGCTGGATGCGATGAAGGTCTATGCCGCACACAACCAGCCGGTCATCTGCGCGCCCTTTGCGCTGTGCGGGGCATCAACACCCGCCTCTGCCGTGGGTGCCGTGGCGCAGGTCAATGCCGAGGCGCTGGCGGGTGTCGCCTTCACGCAGCTGATCCGCGCCGGTTCGCCCGTCATCTACGGCCAGTTCATGGTGGCGGTGGACATGAAGTCGGGTGCCCCCATGGGCGGCACGCCGGAAGCCGCACAGATGATGTATCTGATGGGGCAGCTGGCGCGCAGGTATAATCTGCCGTGGCGCACCTCCGGCTTCCATGTCGGCTCCAAGCTCAATGACGCACAGGCGGGCTATGAATCGAACATGCTGATGCATGCAGCGATCCTGTCGGGCGCCAACTACATCTGGCACGTGGCGGGCTGGCTGGAAGCCGGACTGTGCTGCGATTACTCGAAGTTCGTCACCGATGCCGAGCAGCTGGTGGGCTGGTACAAATATGCCAGCGGCGTGTCCTTCACCGACTTCAAGGAGGCGATGGCGGCGGTGCGCGAGGTGGGGCCGCAGGGCCACTTCCTCGGCACGCAGCACACGCTGGAGCATTTCGAGAAGGCCTTCTTCAGCCCCTCCATCATGGACTTCAACTCCTTCGAGCAGTGGTCCGCCGAGGGTGCGAAGGACCATGCCACGCGTGGCCGCGACAAGGCCCGCCTGATGCTGCAGAACTATGAGCCCCCGAAGCTCGACGAGGGGATTGCCGAGGGCCTGCGTGACTTCATCGCGAAGCGCGAGGAAGTGCTGCCCGACACCGTGAGCTGACGGACCCCGATGGCGGGGCGCGCGGCAACGTGCTAGCGCTGGGTGATGCTTGCCGATTTCATCACCACCGCCATCGCCACGCTGCTGGTCGTTGCCGACCCGGTTCTGTTGAGCGCGCTGTTCCTCGCCATCACCCATGGCATGACGAACGAACACCGGCGTGAAGTGGCGCTGCGTGGCGCGATCATCGCCTTCTGCATCCTGCTCGCGGCAGGGTTGGGTGGCGCCAAGCTTCTCGAACTGCTGGGCATCTCGCTTTCGGCCTTCCGGATCGCCGGTGGGCTGCTGCTGCTGTCATCGGCCGCGGAGATGGTGTTCGACCGGCGCGGCGAGCGGCTGAAGAGCACCGCCGAGCAAGCCATCACCATCGACCATGTGCGCAACATCGCCGCCTTTCCGCTGGCCATTCCACTGATGGCGGGGCCGGGCGCGATCACCGCCATGATCCTGCTGGCGGGCCGCGCCGAGGGCCGCGTGACGTGGCTCATCGCGCTCTATGGCGTCGCGGCGCTGGTCATGGCTGCCTGCTTCGCGAGCTTCCTGATGGCCGAGCGCATCTCGCGGTTGATGGGCGTCACCGGCCGCGCAGTATTGTCGCGGCTGCTCGGCATCATTCTCGCAGCACTTGCCGTGCAGTTCATGATCGACGGCGTCTCCGCCATCACGCCCTGGCACGCCATCGCCTCCTGAGCAAAAAAGAGGGGTGAACGGCAGTGCCGCCCACCCCAACTGACGATCCGCCAGACGCTGCGAGTGCTCTTGCCTGAGAATGGGAGGACCCAAGAAAGACGAGCGCTGAGTCTAGCTTCGCAAGCCGCGTGCCAGACTGACAAACCCTTGAAAATGCGCAGCCATGTTTTTGACGGCCTCATCCTGGAGCGGGCTTTGCCCACCGCTTCGGCAGCCCGCCGCCTGTTTATGAGGCAAATCAGACCGGCTTGTTCCTTTTCATCCAGTCAACGAAGCGGCCGAGCGCTTCCTCCAGGGGGCCGAGGTCCTTGAGGTAGCACATGCGCAGCGACCCCTCGCCGCCCGGCCCGAAGGTGCTGCCGGGCGCAAAGCCCACCTTGGCCTCGTCGATCAGGCGGCGCACGGTGGCGGCAGAATCGGTCATGCCCTCGATTCCGAAGAACAGGTAGAATGCCCCTTGTGGCACCTCGAAATGGAGGCCTGGCAGTTCCTTCAGCATCAGCACGGTGAGGTCGCGACGGTGGCGCGCCATCAGCACCTGGCGCGCGATGAAGTCGTCGCCCTCGTCCAGTGCCGCCGCGCAGCCCCTCTGCAGGAAGGCCGGCGTGCCGGAGGATGACACCTGGATGATGCGCTCGATCGCCGGACCAAGCACCTTCGGTGCCTGCAGCCAGCCGACGCGCCAGCCGGTCATCGCCCAGTTCTTGGAGAAGGTGTTGGCGAGCAGAAGCTGCTCACCGTCCTCGCAGACATCAAGGAAGGAGGGCGCGCGCGTCTCGCCATTCTCGCCATAGAAGAAGCGCGTGTAGACCTCGTCGCCGAGGATCCACAAGCCGCGCTTGCGGCAGACGTCGCGCACGGCGATCAACTCATCGCGCGACGCCGTCCAGCCCACCGGGTTCGACGGTGAATTGAGTGCGATGGCCTTGGTGCGCGGCGTCACCGCATCGAACAGGCGATCAAGGTCAAGCGTCCACTTGCCATTGCCGAAGTGCATCGGCACCTCGACGGGTCTTGCACCCGAGATGCGCAGCACGCCGGCGTAGTTGGGCCAGGCAGGCGTAGGCAGGATGATCTCGTCGCCGTCGGCGGCGATCAGCTGCACGATGGTCTGGATGGCGTGCATGCCGCCGGAGGTGACGAAGAAATTCTCCGGGTCGAAGGCGCGGCCGAAGTTGCGCGTGTGGTAGCGCGCCAGCGCCTCGCGCAGCTCGGGGAGGCCGCGCTGCCAGGTGTAGAAGGTCTCGCCATTGAGCAGCGCCTCCGCCGCGGGCCGCGCAAAGGCCTCGGGCGTGGGCTGGTTGCCCTCGCCCGTCCACAGCGGAATGACGCCGGGCACGGTGAAGCCATACATGGCGGCCTTCACGATGCCGCTGTCGGGTTCGTTGCGGGCCTGCGGGGTGAGGGCGGCGAGAAGCGTATCTGTATTCATGACAGGAGCTTTAAGCCGCAAAGGCGCCGGGGTGTCCAGCACCCCGGCGCGAGAGTGCAATTCTGCCCCGCATCAGGCGGGGGTCTTGACTTTCAGCTGGAAGACTTGGTCTTCAGCGCATCGCGGATTTCGGCAAGCAGTTCTTCCGACTTGGTGGGGCCGGCGGGCGGCGGCGCGGGCTGCGCCGTCTTCATGCGGTTCGAGATCTTGACGAGCTGGAACAGCACGAAGGCCACAAGCAGGAAGTTGATGACAACCGTGATGAAGGCGCCATAGGCCAGCACCGCGCCCTGTTTCTGCGCCGCCGCCAGCGTGGTGGCGGTGACGTTGGCGTTGAGCGGCACGAAATAGTCATCGAAATTGAGGCCGCCGGTGAGCGCCCCGATGATCGGCATGATCAGCAGGTTGACGACGCCATCGACGATCCGCCCGAAGGCTCCACCGACGATCACACCGACCGCCAGGTCGAAGGCATTGCCCTTGAAGGCAAAGGATTTGAAATCGTTCCACTCTTTGCGCACTGTATCCGTCATTGTCGTCCCCCTTGTTGATTTTGTATCCCGGTGCTGACCACGTCACGCTGCCATTATCTTTCGGTTGCTGGCAAAAGCAAGAGCACCTTAGCGCAGGAGCCCGAATCAGATGAGCGAACGGCGAACATTCTATCCCGATCTCCAGCCCTTCAACCGCGGTCGGCTGCGGGTCTCCGCGCTGCATGAGATCTACTTCGAGGAATGCGGCAACCCCCATGGCAAGCCCGCCGTGGTGCTGCATGGCGGCCCGGGCGGCGGCATCTCACCCTTCCTGCGCCAGAGCCATGACCCCGCGGCCTATCGCATCATTCTGTTCGACCAGCGCGGCTGCGGCCAGTCGACCCCACATGCGGAGCTCGCCGAGAACACCACATGGGATCTCGTCGCCGACATGGAACTGCTGCGCCGTCATCTCGACATCGAACGCTGGCAGGTGGTGGGCGGCTCGTGGGGTTCCACCCTGGCGCTGGCCTATGCCGAAACCCACCCCGAGCGCGTGACGGAGCTGATCACGCGCGGCATCTTCACGCTGCGGAAAAGCGAGATCCGCTGGTTCTACCAGGAAGGGGCGGACCAACTGTTCCCGGACCTGTGGGGCGGCTTCGTGGCCCCCATCCCGGACGCCGAGCGGCACGACCTGCTCTCCGCCTATCACCGCCGCCTGACCGGACCCGACACGGCAGAGCAGATCGCCTGCGCCCGGGCGTGGAGCCAGTGGGAAGGTGCCACCATCTCGCTGCTTCCGGACCCCAGGCGCGTGGCGGAATTCGGCTCCGACCATTTCGCCATCGCCTTCGCCCGCATCGAATGCCACTACTTCGTCAATCACGGATTCTTCCGCCAGGACGACCAGTTGATCGCCGATGCGCACAGGCTTGCCGCCATCCCCGGCGTCATCATCCAGGGCCGCTATGACGTGGTCACACCCGCGGTCACCGCCTGGGATCTGCACAAGGCCTGGCCCGAGGCCGAATTCATCATGGTGCCGGATGCCGGCCACACCGCCACGGAACCGGGCATTGCCGATGCCCTCGTCCGGGCCACGGACCGTTTTCGCCATGCATAAATCGCATGGCTGAGCCAGTGTGCAGTGCAACACGACTGCTGCAATCTGTTCACAATTGATCGCCATATGGGGTCCAACACAAGAAACGGACCATTTCCAACTCTTCGAGGCAACCCATGATCGTTTTCTCCGCCATGCGCGACTTCGCCGACGGCCTGACCCGTGGTTTTGGCCTGTTCCTCACCGAACGTCAGGACACCACCGCCCACGGCATAAACCCGACCCCTGTGAAGCGCAGCAGCAAGCGCGGCTGACGTCACACATCGACGGTCGGGCAGCGGGATCTCGCGTCTGCCACCAGAATGACACGTGCCCTCCCCGGTCTGGCCGGGTTTTGAGGGCATTGTCTTTTTCTAAGGGGCGGACGGGAACGCCATAATGTTCGGATGTTTCCCGGAACCCCCGCCACGGGCGATGCGTTCAAGGACGCAACCGCCTGCCAGTTTGGCCTGCATGGCTCCTGTCGCCGTCCCGAGCCATGAAGGTCATCGGCCCGTCCACACCCTGCCGGTGTGGGCGGGCCACTTACGTTTGGGGAACCGAATCGGCTTAAGCTCGGGCCATGGACCTCGACCGCACCCTGCTTGAGATCGGCGGCTCCCCCGTCACCCTGCTCCACCTCCTGATGGTGGCAGCCCTCTTTGCGCTGCTGCTGCTCATCGCCGCCGTCATCCTCTCATGGCGTGCGCAGGCCAACCGGCGGGGCGAAGGCATTGCCGCCCAGCGCCGCGCCGCCGAACTCGAATACCGCATCGCCGAACTCTCGGGCGCGCTGAAGAGCCTCGTGGACCAGTCGCAAGGCTCGCAGATCCAGCTTGTCTCAACCCTCGACGAACGCCTGACCGACCAGGCGGAACGCACCGGCCAGTCCTTGAAGCAGCTGCACGAGCGCCTCGCGGTGATCGACGCGGCCCAGAAGAACATCGCCGCGCTCTCCAGCGAGATGCTGAGCCTCAAGGACATCCTCTCCAACAAGCAGGCGCGCGGTGCCTATGGCCAGGCACGCATGGAGGCGATCATCCGCGACGGGCTGCCGTCGGGCGCCTATGCGTTTCAGGGAAGCTTGAGCAACAACACCCGGCCCGATTGCCTCGTGTCGCTGCCCGACTCCGACATCCGGCTGGTGATTGATGCCAAGTTTCCCCTCGAGGCCTTCAACGCGCTCAAAGCCGCGAGCGGCGAGAACGAACTTCGCAATGCCGAGGCGCGGCTGCGCGGCGACGTGCTCAAGCACGTGAAGGACATCGCAGAAAAATACCTGCTGCCCGGCGAGACGCATGAGACGGCAATCATGTTCGTGCCCTCCGAGTCGGTCTATGCCGAACTCTACGAGAAATTCGAGGACGTGATCCAGAAGGCCCACCGCGCCCGCGTCATCATCGCCTCGCCAAACGTGCTGATGCTGCTGGTGCAGACGCTGCAGGCCATCTTCCGTGACGCCCGCATGCGCGAGCAGGCGGGGCTCATCAAGGTGGAGGTCACCAAGCTTCTCGACGATGTGGGGCGGCTCAAGGAACGCGTCGGCGACCTGCAGAAGCATTTCGGCGCAGCGGCAGGCGACCTCGAGAAGCTCAACGTCTCAGCCGACAAGGTCATCCGCCGCGGCGCCCGCATCGAGAGCCTCGAACTGCAGGAGCCGGAAGGTGGCGTGGAGATCGTGCGCCCGAAACTGGTCGAGCGGAACTGATCTCTCTCATTCATCGTCATCCCGGAGAAAGCCGGCACCCGGCTTTAGGACCGCCGCCATGCACCCAGAGCCCTTGTGGCAGCCACAGAGGGCGTTTCTTCAGGAGGCAGCTAGGGGAGTACATTCGATTCATACTGCCCAAAAGCAATCGTTACGAATTCTACTGCGGGATCAGGCTTCCGTGAGGGTGCCGCATGAAGCTGGGCCCCGGCTTTCGCCGGCGTGACGGAATGAATGGGGGGTGATTGGGGTCGCCACTACAGCGGCCTTCTCGCCCGTATCGCCTGGGTCAGCGTCCCCTCATCGAGATAGTCGAGCTCACCACCCACCGGCACGCCGTGTGCCAGGCGCGAGGCGGCGATGCCCATGGCCTTGAGCCGCTCGGTGACGTAATGCGCCGTGGTCTGCCCTTCGACCGTCGCGTTGAGGGCCAGAACCACTTCCTTCACTTGCAGCCGCCCGGACCGTTCGATCAGCGCGCCGATGCTCAGGTCCTCCGGGCGCACGCCCTCGATCGCTGACAGCGTGCCACCCAGCACGTGGTAGAGGCCGCTCCACGCGCCCGCACGCTCCAGCGCCCAGAGGTCGCCCACCTCTTCCACCACGCAAACCAGCGTCTGGTCACGGCGAGGATCGGTGCACAGCGTGCAGGGGTCCACCGTGTCGACGTTGCCGCACGCGGTGCAGATGGTGACCTTCTCATGCGCCTCCGCCATGGCACTGGCCATCGGGGCCAGCAGCCGCTCGCGATTCTTGATCAGGAACAGTGCGGCGCGCCGGGCCGAGCGGGGGCCGAGCCCCGGCAGTTTCGCCAGGAGCTGGATCAGCCTTTCGATTTCCGGTCCGGTGGTGCGCCGCGACATCAGAAGGGCAGCTTGAACCCGGGCGGCAGCGGCAACCCGCCGGTCACCGACTGCATCTCTTCCGCCATCATCGCTTCCGACTTCGACTTCGCATCGGTATGGGCGGCGAGGATCAGGTCCTCGAGGATGTCCTTCTCCTCGGGCTTCATCAGCGAGGAATCGATCGACAGTGCGGTCATCACGCCCTTGCCGGAAAGCGTCACCTTGACGAGACCGCCGCCCGACTGGCCGGTGACGGTCGTCTGCTCCAGCTTGGTCTGCATCTCGGCCATGCGCGACTGCATGGCCTGGACCTGTTTCATCATGTCACCGAGATTCTTCATCGCTCTCACTCATGCTGGGGGATAGGTCGGTGTCATCGGGCGCCTTGACGTCGATGATCTCCGCGCCGGGGAAACGCTTCAGCACCGCCTGCACGTCCGGGTGTTCGCGCGCGGCGAGGAACAGGCTGTCCTTGGCCTCCTGGCGCTGGCGGGAGACAGGCTTGTCACCGCCGTCCTTGGCCACCATGACGATCCAGCGCATGCCGGTAAAGGCCTCGAGCTTGCGGCCGATCTCGCCGGGCAGTCCCGGGTGTGCGCCGGGTTCAAGCGCAATCTCGAACTGCCCGGGCGCCACGCGGATGGGACGGATGAGGGTCTCAAGGTCGGTCTTGAGCCTGATGTCGCGCTTCTCGGTCGCAATCGCGATCAGGTCCTTGAGGCTCGAGAAGGCGCGCGTTTCGGTGGGTGCGGCAGGCATCGACGCCTGCGGCTTCACCGCGAGGTTGGACTGGGATTCGGCCGGCGCATCGGACGTGTTGCGCAACAATTCGCGCGCGCTCATTGGCACGACGCGGTCGGTGGGCTGCGCCTGCCTGACGAGTTTCGCCAGTTCCTCACCACCCGGCAGATCGGCGGCATGGCACAGTCGGATCAGCACCATCTCGGCGGCCATCAGCGGGTCAGAATGAAGCGCCGTCTCGCGGATGCCCTTCAGCAGCATGGACCAGGCGCGCGTCAGGTGGGCGATGCCGCATGTCTGCGCGTGCCCGGCGCCGCGGGTCTTTTCCGCCTCGGTACGCGACGTGTCGGCGAGGGCACCTTCCTTCACCACCTTCAGGCGCGTCACCCAATGCACATAGTCCGCCAGGTCGCTGAGAATGCTCGCAGGGTCGCCGCCGCTTTGGTACTGCTGCTCGATCTCCTCGATCGCCGCCCTGGCATCGCCTGCCATCATCGTCTCGAACAGGTCGATGATGCGCGAGCGGTCCATGAGGCCCAGCATGGTGGCAACGTCCGCCGCCTTCACCCGGCCCTCGCCGTAGGCGATGGCCTGATCGAGAAGCGAGAGGCCGTCGCGCACCGAGCCTTCGGCGGCCCGCGCGATCATGGCCAGCGCGTCGGCCTCTGCCTCCACGCCTTCCTTCACCGCAATCTTGCCGTAGTGCGAGGCAAGCAGGGCCGCATCCAGCCGCTTCAGGTCGAAGCGCTGGCAGCGCGACAGGATGGTGACGGGAACCTTGTTGATCTCGGTGGTGGCGAAGATGAACTTCACATGCGGCGGCGGC
>CANJMQ010000033.1 GCA_947475225.1 Bradyrhizobiaceae bacterium | reverse complement strand
TGGATATTGGCGATGAGGCCGATGCCGCAGGCATCATGCTCGTTGCGCGGGTCATAAAGACCATGCGCCTCCGGAAGACCTTCTGGCCGGTATTGAATGTTCATGGCCAACTCTCCTTGCCTCGTCCCAACCTCCCGCCGGGGCCGTCCTGGGCCCGGTGGGTCTTCCTCGTGTCTTGCGCAGGTGTTGATCTCTTGGGGGTGGGGCCTTCGGGTGGCCGCCAAACCCGTCAGGGCGATCAAACTCCTGGGCATCTTAGCCCTGAGCGCTCGCCCTCAGTTCGTTTTGCGGAGCGTAGCGCGGGGCAGGCATGCGGCATCGCCGGCCGGTTTGGCCGTCGTTTTCAGGGTCATGGTGGTCGTATTCCGGATCATCCGGGGTCCACTTACCTTGAGATTGCCACGAAAGGACAGTGTCACTGTCCTATCTCCTTATGGCAGAATGAGGGGCGTCGCGCAAGATAGGAATCAGCGAGGGCAAAAATCAGCAATAAAATTTCGCGGACCCCACGCTAGCCTTCCATCTGATGGAGAAGACCATGCAAATCTCGAGAGGCAATCTGTCGGACGACCGCATCCTCCGGTTGCTGCGCTACCACTTCGAAACCTGCCACGAGGTGACGCCACCGGGCAGCGCCCATGTCTTCGACGTCGCGCGGCTGGCCGCCCCCGGCATCGACTTCTGGGCCGCCTGGGACGGCGAAACCCTGCTCGGCACCGGCGCCATGAAACCCCTCGATGCCACCCACGGAGAAGTGAAGTCGATGCACACAGCTGAAACGGCAAGACGCCGCGGCGTCGGCAGCGCCCTGCTCAGGCACATCATCGCGACATCACGGGCGAGGGGCCTCACGCGTCTCAGCCTCGAAACCGGCTCATTCGGCTATTTCGAACCGGCCGTGGCCCTCTACAAGGCCCACGGTTTCACCGAATGCCCGCCGTTCGGTGATTACAAGCTGGACCCGAACAGCGTGTTTCTGACGCTTATTCTCTGAGCCCTGAGTCCGTCATCCCGGCGAAAGCCGGGACCCGGCTTTCTCACCGTGCATGCTGAACCAAAGCTGGGCCCCGGCTTTCGCCGGGGTGACGGAATTGAGGGACGTGCGTGATGGCAAGTACGAAACGCTACCCTCGCTTCACCGGAAACCCCGCCGCCTTCCATGCCTCGATGCCGCCGTCGAGGATGTAGACCTCGGCATCTGTACACGCCGCCAGCGCCGCCGCGTTCATCCGCGTGCGCGCCCCTGACTTGCAGTGGAACACCACGGCGGGTGCGCCGGAAATCTCCATACCCGCGATCCGCGACAAGGGCGCGTTGCGCGCGGCGGGGATGTTCTCATCGTCATATTCATGGTCCTCGCGGATGTCGACGAGCATCGCGCCCTGGTCGACGAGCGTCTTGGCTTCGACGGCATTGATGTGTTTGAGCGGCATTCTTTCGTTTCCTCAGCAAAAGGTGTTCTTGAGCGTGGTGAGAATCTTGCGGACGCGGGGGTCGGCGACGCGATAGAAGATCTGCTGCGCGTCGCGCCGTGTGTCGAGGATGCTCTCCTCGCGCATGCGGGCAAGATGCTGGGAGAGGGCGGACTGTGACAACCCGACATGGCCGATCAGCGCGTTGACGCTCATCTCGCCGTGTTCCAGCAGTGTGCACAGGATCATCAGGCGCTTCTCGTTGCTCAGCGACTTGAGCATGGTGGCGGCCTCGGTGGCCTTTTCCGCGAAGCCCGCGAGCGAGCGGTCGCGCATCAGCGTGCCCATCGGCACCTCCATTTTGATGCTTGATAAGTTAGAATTTACTAATATAGTGTCAAGTGGAATCGTGACTGAGGAGATGCCGGTCGTGAGCAAGCCCATCATCCACGCCTTCTTCGACGTGCCCACCAACACAGTGAGCTATCTCGTCGGCGACCCCGAGACGAAGGACGCCGCCGTCATCGATCCGGTGCTCGACTACGACCACAAGTCCGGCAAGGCGAACGTCACCTCGGCGGACGCCATCCTCGCCAAGGTGAAGGAACTGGGCCTCACCGTGAAACTCGTCCTCGAAACCCATGTCCATGCCGACCACCTCTCGGGCGCCCCCTACATCAAGCTCAGGACCGGCGCCAAGGTCGCCATCGGTGAGCGCATCAAGGAGGTGCAGAAGATCTTCCGCCCGGTCTTCAACGCCCTCGATGTCTCCGGCGAAGGCTCCGAGTTCGACACGCTGTTCAAGGACGGCGACCGCTTCGCCATCGGCAACCTCCAGGGCGAAGTGCTGGCCACGCCCGGCCACACCCCGGCCTGCATCTCCTACAGGATCGGCGATGCCGTGTTCGTCGGCGACACCATGTTCATGCCGGACTACGGCACGGCGCGTGCAGATTTCCCCGGCGGCGACGCCCGCATCCTCTACCGCTCCATCCGCCGCCTGATGGCGCTGCCCGCCGAGACCCGCCTGTTCATGTGCCACGACTACCTGCCCAAGGACGGCCGCAAGCACTTTGCCTGGGAGACGACGGTGGCCGAGGAGAAGGCCCGCAACATCCACGCCCATGAAGGCGTGAGCGAGGACGACTTCGTCAGGATGCGCACCACCAGGGACGCCACCCTCTCCGCGCCCACGCTGCTGCTCCCGTCGATCCAGGTCAACATGCGCGCCGGCAAGCTTCCCCCCGCGGAAGCCAACGGCGTGCAGTACCTGAAGGTGCCGATTACCCTCCCGAACTGAGGCTTGCCCGCCCGCGGCGCCCAGTTCCGGAGTGTGCGCCTTCATACCCCCGCGAGCGCGCGCTGTCAAGGACTAAATTCTTAAATCAGGAACCGCTGATTGAAATGCCGTCATCCCGGCAAAGGCCCGGATCCAGCCCTCTTTCCTGCTGGTCAGGGGCCCGAAGCTGGGCCCCGGCCTTTGCCGGGGTGACGGCAACGAGGGGAAGCGTTGCGGAAATGGAGGCTTCGCCCTCCGGCGAACTGCTCTATCCTCCCCCGAATCACTTTTCATCCCATCCGGACCGAATGGCCCTTTCCAAGAACCTCCGCGGCATCGTCGCCATCCTCGTGGCCACCGGCAGCTTCGTCGCCAACGACACCTGCATGAAGCTGGCGCTGGAGGACGCGCCGCCCTTCCAGGTGCTGGTGATGCGCGGCATCGCGGCCATCGTCTGGTGCCTGCCGGTGATTTTCGCGCTGGGCCTCATCCGCGAGCTGCCCAAGGCCTTTAACCCCTGGGTGCTGCTGCGCTCGGCGAGCGAGCTCGTCGCCATCCTCGCCTTCATCACGGCCCTTGCAAAGATGCCGATCGCCGATCTCACCGCCATCGCGCAGATTTCGCCGCTCGTCGTGCTGCTCGGCATGTGGGTGTTCTTCGGCGAGAAGGTCGGAGTGTTCCGTCTGTTCCTGGTGGGATTGGGCATCACCGGTGCCCTCATGGTGGCCCAGCCCGGCGGCATCGCCTCGTCGCCCTTCGCCATCTTCGGCTTTCTCACCGCGGTGGGTGCGGCCTTCCGTGACATCCTCTCGCGGAAGGTGCCGGCCCGAACCCCGGCGCTGGCCGTCACCTTCTCCACGCTGTTCATCGTGATGACGGGGGCTCTCATCATGTCGCTCACCTTCGAGGACATGGTGCAACCCACCTTCCGTCACGCCTGGCTGATGTTCATCGCGGGGTTCTTCCTGATGTGCGGCCACTCCTTCATCTACATGGCCTATCGCATGTCGCCCGCCCGCGTGGTGGCGCCCTTCAACTATGCCTTCATGATCTGGGCCGGCATCTCGGGCGTGCTGGTCTTCGGCCAGATCCCCAACACGCTGGCCATCGCCGGCATGGCACTCATCATGGCGGCGGGCCTTGCCGTTGTCTTCCTCGAGGGCCGCAGCCGACAGGCGGCACCCGCCGTGGCGGAGATCTAGGGGATGCGCCCCTTCGACCCGCTCATCCGCCTGTTCGAGCGCATTCCCTATGCCTTCATTGCCCTGCTGGCGCGCCTCTCGGTCGCATGGCAGTTCTGGGAGGCAGGCCGCGCCCGGGTCTCCGGTGGCTGGAACATCCTCGAGCCGCGCTCCTCGACCATGACCATGTTCCTCGGCGGCGCCAATATCCGCTGGATCCCCTACGAGGCGGCGGCGATCGCCACCCAGCTTGCCGAATTCGCACTTCCCATCCTGCTCGCCGTCGGGCTTGCGAGCCGGCTCGCCGCACTCGGCCTTCTCGTGCTCCTCATTGTCTTCGAGGTCTTCGTCCATCCCGGCCCCTATGCCCTCCACGGCACGTGGGCGGCGCTGCTGCTGCTGATCACCAAGGCGGGCCCCGGTTCGATTTCGCTCGACGGAGCGCTGGGGCGGCGCGGATGAGCGAGGCGCGGGACATTCTCATCGTCCTTCATTCTGAAAGCTCCACTGCGGGCCGCATCGGCCACATGCTGCAGGAGAAGGGCTACCGCCTCGATATCCGCCGCCACTGCCTCGGCGAGCCGTTGCCGCAAACGCTCGAACATCACGCCGGTGCCGTCATCTTCGGTGGCCCGATGAGCGCCAATGACTCTGACGAGTGGATCGCCCGCGAGATCGACTGGATCGGCGTGCCGCTGAAGGAGCAGAAGCCCTTCCTCGGCGTCTGCCTCGGCGCGCAGATGCTGTCGAAGCATCTGGGAGGAAACGTTGGCCCCCATGCCGATGGCCTGGTCGAGATCGGCTATTACCCCCTCACGCCAACAGCGGAGGGCAGGGACCATGGCCCCTGGCCCGCCCATGTCTACCACTGGCACCGCGAGGGCCTCACCCTGCCGACGGATGCCGTGCGGCTCGCGACAGGCGAGACTTTCGAGAACCAGGCCTTCCGCTACCAGTCACGCGCTTACGGCATTCAGTTTCATCCGGAGGTGACCCGCCTCACCATGCATCGCTGGGGTGTCACTGGCGCGCACCGCTTCGTGCTGCCCAATGCCCAGAATTCGGCGGCTCACCTCGAGGGCAATCTGCTGCATGATGCGCCGGTGAAGGACTGGCTGTCGCGTTTCCTCGACCGCTGGCTGGCACCTTGAGCGAAGCTGTCCCGGGCTGAGACGACGCGGCTTCCACGTTAAGCCTTTCTTCGCACCCTCTAAACCGTTTGGAAACCGCAACGCGCCATGATGGTCCCATGGCCACGGTGACATTTGCAGTCCCAGTGCCACGGCGATCCGGGATCATGTACTGCGTACCCGGTGCCTTTCTTTTTACGGGGAGTCCTGGTTGGGGCTCCCCGCATTCATTTTCAGCACCCCCATTGCGAAACATCCGCCCACGCAGGACAGTGTGCGGGTCATGGCGTCGTCCCCTCCCTTCGAAAGCTGGCTGAGACCGGGTCCCTCCGGGCTTCATTGCCTGCCCGGCGATTTCTTCATCGACCCATCGGGGCCGGTGCCGCGCGCCGTCATCACGCATGGCCATTCGGACCATGCGCGGGCGGGGCATGGCGCGGTGCTGGCCACGGCGGACACGCTCGCCATCATGCGCCTGCGCTTGGGTGAACTCGGGCAGACGCAGGCACTCGCCTATGGCGAAGCGCTGAAGGTGAAGGACGTGACCGTGACGCTCGTCCCTGCCGGTCACATCCTCGGCTCGGCGCAGGTCGTCATCGACTACAACGGCCAGCGCGCGGTGATCTCAGGTGACTACAAGCGCCACGCCGACCCGACCTGCGATCCCTTCGAACTGACGCCCTGCGATCTCTTCGTGACGGAGGCCACCTTCGGCCTTCCCGTCTATCGGCATGAACCCGACACGTCGGAAGTGCAGAAGCTTCTCACCTCGCTGCGTGACTTCCCCGAGCGTACCCACCAGATCGGCGTCTATGGTCTCGGCAAGTGCCAGCGCCTCATCAAGCTCATCCGGCAGGCGGGTTACGACCGCCCCATCTGGCTGCACGGCGCATTGCGGTCGATGACGGATTATTACGTGTCGCGGGGCTTCGACCTTGGTGACGTTCCCAATGTCATGGACGCATCGGGCAAGCTTCCGGGTGAGATCGTGCTGTCGCCGCCCTCTGCCCTGGGCGACCGCTGGTCACGCCGCTTCGCCGATCCGCTGTCGGGCTTCGCCTCGGGCTGGATGCGCATCAGGGGCCGCGTGCGCCAGCGCGGCGTGGAGCTGCCGCTCATCATCTCGGACCATTGCGACTGGCCGGAACTCATCCGCACCGTCACCGAGACAGGTGCCAACGAGGTGTGGGTCACCCACGGCCGTGAGGAGGCGCTGGTGCATGAGCTGTCCAAGCGCCAGATCACGGCGCGCGCGCTGCGCCTCGTTGGCCGCGAGGATGATGCCGAATGAGGGCCTTCTCGCAACTCCTCGACCGCCTCACCTACACGCCGGCGCGCAACGCCAAGCTGATGCTGATGCGCAATTACTTCCTCGCCACACCCGATCCCGATCGCGGCTTTGCGCTGGCTGCTCTCACTGATGGCCTGCCCGTTGACTTCCCGCTCCGCCGCGTGCTGTCGGAGATCGGCAACAGCCGCTTCGACCCCGAACTCTTCCGCATGTCACGCGACGACGTGGGCGACACCGCAGAGACCGTGGCGCTCATCTGGCCGGTGACGGAAGCGCCGGGCAATGCGCCACGCCTCTCGGACATTGTTGCGGCGCTGTCGAAGGTGGGTCGGATGGGGCATGCCGCACTGCTCACACAGTGGCTCGACCAGCTCGATGCCACGGGCCGCTGGGCGCTGCTGAAGTTCCTCAGCGGTGCGCCGCGCGTCGGCGTTTCGGCGCGTCTCGCCAAGCAGGCCGTGGCCGATGCCTTCGGAAAATCCGTCGATGACATCGAGGAGCTGTGGCACGGCCTTGAGCCGCCCTACACCGCACTGTTTGACTGGCTTGAACACAGGGCCGAGCGTCCCTCGCTCGCTGCCATACCGATCTTCCGCCCGCTGATGCTGGCGCATGCCCTGGAGGAGGGCGACTGGCAGGCGATGAACCTCGCTGACGTCGCCGCCGAATGGAAGTGGGACGGCATCCGCATCCAGGTGGCGGCCAAGGGTGGCACCACGCGCCTGTTCTCGCGCACGGGTGACGACATCGGGCAAAGCTTTCCGGAACTCGTCGACCATTTCAAGTTCGACGCGGTGCTCGACGGCGAGCTGCTGGTGATGCGCAACGGCGAGGTGGCGCCCTTCTCCGATCTCCAGCAGCGCCTCAACCGCAAGACCGTAACGCGCGCCATGCTCACCAGCCATCCCGTCCATGTCCGCTTCTATGACGCGCTTGAAATCGGCGGGGAGGACCTGCGCGGCCGTGCCTTCACCGAGCGCCGCGAACGGCTCGAAGCCTGGCACCGCGAACATGGCCCTGCCCACAGCGATCTCTCCGAGGTCCTGAGCTTTGCCAGCAAGGAAGAGCTGAAGGCCCGCTGGGAGGCCACGCGCGGGCAGGGCATCGAGGGCCTGATGCTGAAGCGCAAGGCGAGCCCCTATCTCGCTGGCCGCCCCAAGGGCCACTGGTACAAGTGGAAGCGCGCGGCACTCACCGCCGACTGCGTGCTGCTCTATGCCCAGAAGGGTGCTGGCAAGCGTTCGTCCTTCTATTCGGACTATACTTTTGGCGCTTGGACCGAGAAAGACGGCCAGAAGTTGTTGGTGCCTGTCGGCAAGGCCTATTCGGGCTTCACCGATGCGGAGCTTGTGCAACTCGACCGCTTCATCCGGCAGAACACGCTGGAACGCTTCGGCCCGGTGCGCTCTGTCACGGCGAAGCTGGTGCTGGAAATCGCCTTCGATGCGATTCAGGAGTCGAAGCGCCACAAGTCCGGGATCGCCATGCGGTTCCCCCGCGTCTCGCGCATCAGATGGGACAAGCCGGCGGAAGAGGCGGACACGCTGGAGACGCTGAAGGAGCTGATAACGTCCGTAGGCTGAGGAAAGAGGCCAAGATCCGCCCAGCCGGGCACCTTCTCCCATTGCTACCCAACGGGAGAAGGGATTTTGTCGGTTCCAGCCCCTTCTCCCGTCCGAAGGATGGGAGAAGGTGGCCGAGAGGCCGGATGAGGGCTGGTTCAGCCCAGTCCAGCCAAATCCGCCCGCCCCAGCCTGCACACAACCGAATAGGCCGGGTTGAACACATTGGCCACGTCATAGCGCACGCATTGCCCCATCACGTGGCTTGCCGCCACCTCGTCCAGTCCGTAGTCGCTCATCAGCCAGTCCAGCATCTCGGTTGTCGCGTGCTGCAGCGCCTGGTCCAGCGGCCTGGCATTGCCGATGGTGAAGATCTCGGTTTCGTTCAGCCCGCGCGGCCAGCCGATCTTCTGGCCCTTCAGCACGCGTGCGGTGAAGGTGACCTCGGCTGCCGTCTCGATGCCGGTGCCCACGATCTCGCCGTCGCACTGCTGGGCGTGGACGTCACCCAAATAGAACAGCGCGCCCGGCACGGCGACGGGGAACATCACCTCCACACCGGGCTTGAAGCCGCGGTAATCCATGTTGCCGCCATAGCGCCCGCTGGTGGCCGTGGAGATCGCCTGACCCAGATCCGGCGCCACGCCGAAGCAGCCGATCATCGGTTCCACCGCGACGGACCATTTGGCGAGTGACGGCGGCGGCTCGGCCAGCTGCGCGCGGCCCTTTTCAGGGTCGATCAGCCATTCGGTCTTGCGGCGTTCGGGGAAGCGCTGGACGGCGTTGGGGTCCACGACATTCGGGCTCAGCACATCGAAGGTCCAGCCCGTCTTGCGCGTCATGCGGATGTTACGGATGGTGATGAGCAGCGCATCACCGGGTTCGGCACCTTCGATGAAGAAGGGACCGGTCATCGGGTTGGGGCGGTCGGCGATCTTTTCGCCGCGCCAGTCGAAGCCGTGGGCATCGGCGGTGGCCGCCATCACCGTGTCGCCGCTGGCGATGGTGAGGGCAGGGGCATGGCTGCCGATGCTGTTGTGGAGTTTTGTCGGCGTGAGGCTGTGGGTGGTCATGAGGGCAAGTCTTGCCGCATCGCGCGGCGGATGCAAGCCTCAGACGAGGCCCTCGGCGAGCAGTTTCTTGGCCAATATCACGGCGGCGGGGCCATTGGCGGCCGTGCCGTCGGCGCCGACCTTGTTGACGAGGTCGGGATCTTGCGTCACGGCCGCGCCGCCAATCATGATGCCGATCTTGGGGTTGAGCGAACGTTCGCGCACCAGGGTGATGGCGTCCTTCAAAGATTCCACATGCACGTCGCAGCCCAGCGAAAATCCGACGAGCCCGAACCATTGCTTCGCCACGATCTCCGCCGGTTCCGCGATATCAGGCGAAGCGCAGGTCCACACGTGCCAACCGCCGGCGCGCAGGAACTTCTGCACGATGGCGCTGCCGAGGCTGTGCTGCTCGCCGGGGGTTGCTGCCAGCAGCACGCGCCGCTTGTCGTCATAGTCGGGAACCTGGCCCAGCCGCTCGAACGCATGGACAAGGCGCTGCAGTCGCGACACGCCGATGGTGACGTCCACGAAATCGGCCTTGTCCTCGTCCCACAATTCCCCGAGCATTCGCGCGGTGGGCTCCAGCAACTCGGCATGCAGGTCGTCGAGTGACACGCCCCCGTCCTTGAGCTTCAGGACATAATTGATGGCGTCGTCGTTGTCCGGGCCCATGACCAGCTTGGCGAGTTCGGCGATTTCGCCGCCCCGCAGGGTGACGGCCGGCCGCACGGGAGGCTGTGGCTGATGCAGGGCAACGAGCTTTGGCAGCACATGTTCGGTGACGATCCTGGTAAGCTTGGCATAGCGGAAGTCCGGCATGTCCACGGTGATATGCAGCGGCGGCATAAAGCCACCGCTGGCCCCGGCATCTTCGCCGGGGAGATAGTCAGGCTTCACGGAAGCCATGCCACCGGTCTCGTCCTGATCGTTTGCCATTCCAACCCCGTCGGGCCACCTCATTTCGCAGCGGGCGGCCTCGATAACATGACGATGATACGTCAGCATTACGCGAGGTGCAATCGACGAGTTTGCGACTGCAGATAGAGAGCCCTGGCACAGTGAAAACGGGCTCGCATCACGCTGAGGCTTGTTGCAACGCAGCAATCCATCGCCGCAAGTCACTGCGGCGGGGCGACCTGCGGCCTGCCAACTTGTCAGGCGCCGCGACCGCGTTGTTCTACTGGCACTCGTTGATCGGGAACGAGTGCCCGTAGAGCGCCAGCGTCAGCACGCGACCGGCACCTGGCGGCGAACCCACGGGAATGATGGTGCCATTCCCCACATCCTGATTGCACACCGAGAGCGCGCTCGGCTGGCAGGGGTAGGGACCGATGAATTGATAGCTGACGGGGGCTTCGGTCTGCACGGGCGCGGTAATGGGGCAGGAGCAGATGATCTCATTCCGGGCAACAAAGCCCACGCCTGGGAAATACTGGCCGCTGGTGCTCTTGAAGCAGGTGCCGCCGTCGCACTGGGCATATGAACCGGTGGAGTCGCCCGGGCAGGTGTAGAGAGCCTTTTTGCCGCCTGCCCTGACTTCCAGGGGCAGGCTGAAGGTGCTCATCATGTACCCGTTGCGCGCACCGGCGCGATTCACGTCGCAGATGTCTGCGGTCTTGCCGTTGCGCGTGGTGAATGTGAGCGGCGGGGCGCTGATGCTGTCGCCTCTCTTGATGATGCACTTGGCATAGCTCACGCCTGCATACACGAAAGCCGAGGCGGAGGCGCATAGAGCATAGGTCTGGTTTGAGCAGATGGCATAGCCGGAACTATCTTGGGCCTGCGCCGGCAGCGGCACCGAAAACAGCAAAAGAAGAACAGCGCACAGGGCAATCAAACGGTTCAAGGCAGTTCCCCACATGACGATACACGGCATCGGCCGCCGACAATCTCGTTAGACCCTGTAGACAAAAGAAGTAAAGGTCGCATTATGATCGCCTGAGGTCATGTTTCTTTTTTAGTATCAAACACAATTTATGTTTGCATAACAAGATATCACTGGAAGGCTATGGATTATCCCAGCCTGCCCACATTTTGCTCGCTATTACTGCGCGAAGGGCTTAATTCTGCCAGCGAATACCGAGTGTTGTGCCGGTCGCAAGCCGGTGCCTGAAATTGGTTTGATGCGGAGCCGCCCTGACACGGGCTGCGGCATCCGGTTTCGGCGTTCTGGTTTGCCAATCAGTGAATTGGTTGGCGGCGTGATCCTGATGCAGCGCGCTGACTGGCAAGGATTGTATCGATGGTCCCCGTGGGAGGTGGACGATCATGACGGTGAACGGGCGGCGCGGTCTCAGGTTGTTTTTCAAGTTTGGCCTGCTGGTCAGCTTGCCTCTGGCCGGTTACCTCTGGGGGCAGACCGGTGCTTCGCCAGAGGCGATCGCGCTGGGCGCTGTCTGCGTCGTCATGGCCCTGGGCGCTGAAGGTCTGGCATCGACCGCGGAATCGCATCTCTCGAAGCTCCGCGCCTTTGCCGATGCGGGTGAGCGGGGCTATACAAGTGAAGTCACCACCAAGGACGAGAAGATCCGCCAGATGGATCGCATCGTTGAAACCCTCTCCAACCAGAACCATGATCTGCGCGGCAAGCTTGTGTCCATCCATGGCGAGGTGCATCGCATCCAGGAAGAGACGGCCCACCTCAATCTCGATACGCCGGCCGAGGAGGCTTCCGGGCAGGACGCCACGGAGGAGGGCAGCGACATCACCGACCTCACGTCGCGTCGCAGGCGCTGACCGGCGGGTTGCCCGAACCGCGCGGCAACGCCTTGCGGGTTGACAATCGGCGCTTCATTCAACAAACGACAACCTCATGGTTATTCGCTCCTTCAAGTCCCTCATCGCCGCCATCATACTGGTGACGCTCGCCGCCTGCGGCACCAACGTGCCGCGCCTCGATGACGCGCCGGTCAACAGCTATGCGACGCCCGTCGGCTACAGGGGCATCCGCTACTGGGGCGATGCCGAGCTGAAGAAGTTGAACGAGGCCTCTGCCGAGCGCCTCGCCGAACTCAAGGTCGCGCACAAGGCCGATCCCACGATCCCGCTCGACCACGCCTATTACCTTGCGATCTCCGGCGGCGGTGGTGACGGCGCCTATGGCGCGGGTATCCTCAATGGCTGGACCAGGGCTGGCACGCGTCCCCAGTTCGAAGTGGTGACGGGCATCAGCACGGGGGCACTCTCCGCCCCCTATGCCTTCCTGGGCTCGGCCTATGACGACGAGCTGAAGGAGATCTACACCACAATCAACGACAAGGACGTGATGAAGAAGAAGGGCCCCATCAGCGGCGTCTTCGGCTCGTCCATGACCGACAACAGCCCGCTCAAGGCGCTGGTGGCGAAATACGTGACGCAGGACCTGCTCGACAAGATCGCCATCGAGGGCGGCAAGGGCCGCCGCCTGCTGGTCGGCACCACCAACCTCGATGCCCAGCGTCCGGTGGTGTGGGACATGACGGCCATTGCCGCCAGCGGCAATCCTGACCGGCTGGAACTGTTCCGCAACGTGCTCGTTGCCAGCGCCGCCATTCCGGGCGTGTTCCCGCCACAGCTCATCAAGGTGACCGCCGACGGAAAGGTCTATGAGGAACTCCACGTCGACGGCGGCACCACCACCCAGGCCTTCCTCGTCTCGGCGCAGAACTCGCTGAAGGACGTCGACAAGGCGCTCAACTTCCCGCGCAAGCGCAGCCTCTACATCATCATGAACGGCTCCTTCGCGCCGCAGGCCGAGAAGACCGAGACCAAGACGCTGGCGATTGCCGCGCGCTCGATCTCGACGCTCATCAAGAACCAGTCGATCGGCGATGCCTATCGCATGTATGCGCAGTGCCAGAAGGATGGCGTGGCCTTCAACCTCACCTCGATCCCCAAGGACTTCACCTTGAAGGCCAAGAGCGAGTTCGACAACGCCTACATGCGCGCGCTCTACGAGCTCGGGTACCAGATAGGACAGACTCCCGCCGCCTGGGACAAGGAACCGCCAGACTACGACCGTTGAGGCCTATGCCCCCGCCGCGGCTCCGGCGGCGGCTGGGTCGGTTGCGTGGGCCAGCGTCAGGCCATGGTCCTGCGCAATGAGCATGATGTCGAGGTAGAGCTTGTGGGTTGCCTCGCGTGACAGCCGGCCGCTGAGGGTTTCGACCATTGTGGAGATTTCCACGTCGATGCCCTCGGTCCACATGCGCGAGATGTTCACCTCTGCATTCTTGCCGTCGAAGATGGGATCATCGACGATGCGCTGCCTGATGGCGCTGGTGAAGGCTTCCATGCGCTGTGGCGTGGCGCCTGAGGTGACGATCACGGTGGTCGACAGGTTGCGCCGGCGCCGGGCGCCCAGATTGTTCACCACCATGTCGGAGAGCTTGCCGTTGGGCACGACGAGCAGGCTGTCATAGAGGGTCCGGATGCGGGTGGAGCGCAGGCCCACGGCCTCTACCCAGCCGTTGACATCGCCGGCGATGATGCGGTCGCCCTTGCGGAACGGCCGGTCGCCCAGCAGGATGCCGGCGCCAAAGACGTTGGCGATCGTCTCCTTGGAGGCGAAGGCCACCGCGATGCCGCTGATGCCGAGGCCGGCGAGCAGCCCGCTGGTGGGCAGTGACCAAAGGTAGCTGAGCGACAGAACAGCGCCCACCACGATGCCGAGCTTGGCCAAGCCAGCGGCGAAGGTGAACAGAATGTTGTCGAGGGGCGTCGCGGTCTTCTCGGCAAATGCCTCGAGCACCGACAGCACGAAGACCACAAGTTGCCACAGCGCGTAGCCGACGACGGCGATCAGGACCGTGCCGACCACCGGCAAGGTGTATTGCCGCGCCACGGCCGGCAGGCCGAACAGCTGCACCATGCGGGACCCTGCGAGGAAGGGCAGGCCAAGCGCCAGGGCGAGGGCCAGCTGGCGCGGATTTTTGACATGGTTTCTCAGCTTGGGCCGCATGAAGACCCACAGGAAGATGCAGCGCAGCACAACTGCCGAGAGCACGATCATCGCCAAGGTGGAGAGGCTTGCAAGTACTTGCCAGTATTCGAGGTGGTCCGGCCCGGGCAGGGTGCCCAGCAGGTAGGGCGCGAAGCGCTTGACCTGGTCGCGTATGGCGAACATCGGTGAGAAGGGAATGAAAATCGGGTCGAGGGCGTTGTTGTTGGGCAACTGCTCGGCGGCGCGATAGAGGTCGCGAATGTCATGAGCGGTTTCGGCGGAGAATTTCCACAGCGTGTCCTTGCCCGTGCCGACGGGCTGGATGACGATGCGCCCGGCGGGCATTTCGAACAGCACGAAGGGCTCCCGGCTGGTGCCGGAATTGGGCACGTTCTGGATCGTGCGGTGGCCAACCTGGTTGAGGATGCGCGCCAGGTACTGCGCAACGAAGCTGCCCTCCGCGCTGCGCAGCACCTCCGGCACCTGCGACAGGTCGATGGTCGCCAGCGCCTCTGCCTCGCCACTGCTTTCCCAATGCCGCATGCCATTGAGGAAGGCGCGGATGGTGTCGCGCGGGTTCTGCAGCAAGCGATAGCCATCGGCGGGTTCGGCGCCGGCGGCCTCCAGTGCGGCCCCCAGCTTCTCAGGTGATGGAACCATGATGCGCCAATGGCCATCGGCACCGCGCTGCATGTCGAGGGTGATGGCTGTCTTCGAGTCGAGCTCCGGCAGTTCGACGGTGAGCTCTGGCTGTTCTTCGTCGTCGGGGATCGTGGCCATGTTGAAGGTGGCGCGGTCGATCAGCTGGAACAACTGCTGTGCGCCGGAAAAGCGCGACACGAGCGAGGTCCAGTCGGGGTCGGTACCGAAGTCGACTGCCTCGAGCGCGTTGACCAGCGCATAGCTCTTGTTGGTGCGCGCCAGACTGGCCGCCACGAGAAAGCTGCGGATGGCGGCGCGCGGGCTGGAGAGATCGACCTTGAAGTCTTCCGCCCGCTTGTCGCCGGGCCTGACACGAACGCCATTCAGCCAGTCACCTGACTCGGACGTTCCCGCAAAGCTGTTGCCATCGGCACTGAGCGTGGCGGAAAGACTATCGGACTCTCCGTCATAGACAAGATGTCCATCTAAATGGTTGCCGACCACCGTGCCGCGGATCAGGCCGTTGCCTAAGCTGCCGCCAACCGAGTTGCCGTCCTGCTGCAGGCTCACCTGCGCGGCGCCATTGCCCCATGAGACCTGCCAGTCGCCGGACCACGGCCCATCGGCCGCCGCCGTTCCCGCCGCGAGAACCGCCCACAGGAATATTACAACCAGCCTGATCATGCCGCCGCTGTCCGTCTTCATCATGGGAGCCATAAATGCACCTGCGGCTGCCTGCTGGCAACAGCCGCCAGTGTTGGCGACCTCGGCGGACTTACCGAGGTGCCGCGTCGGAGTGACCGTTCCGTAACCGGCGGACCCCTTCGACACCCTCTGGACCAATGTTCAACACCATTGGAAGGAATGGCAGGCGCGCCGGGAATGATGCCCGCAAACACTTGTCCAGCGCCCATTCCACAACCAGGGCGGTTTTTACCGATTGACGGCCAGTCGCCGGTCATGCACGAGACGGCGGCTCAATCTGGCCGCTGCCGCCGTGCCGCCGCCACGCTGCTGAAGGCCGCCACTTGGAGGGCCTCGACGGCCAAGATGAAGGAACATGACAATGCTGAAGGCAATTGTGTTGGCCGGGTTCGTGTGTTTGGCATCGCTGGGCGCGGCTGTTCTGCCCGCATCGGCTGCTGACGCGGCGCGCTGGAACAGCCCACCCTACACGCCAACCGTTCCGCTGGTCACCAGCAGCGACCAGGACCTGGCGGCGGCGATCGATGACATCACGAGTTTTTCGCTCGATCTCGATCCGCGGCTGTGGGACGGCGACAAGCTGCGCCCGGATGTGCGCGCCCGCATCATGGAGATCGTGGGCGAGACCTTCTCCGGTCTCAAGATGGAGGGCCTCAGCATCGCGGACGTCGAAACGCAGGGCAGCACCGTGTCCTATGAGTATGACGAGAACTCGGATTTCAGCGCCCGTGTCTTCCTCGACACCTCAGCCTACAAGGGCAACGTGACAGACCTGAACGCACTGCTCAAGCTCTACACCAATTATCTCGAGACCCTGCACGAGGGTCTCGTGACGCTGCGTGGCGTGCCGCTGGAAGTTCAGTTCTACGCCATCAAGTCCGACCGGATGAAGCCGGAAAAGGGCATCGGCCACTATTCAATCATCCGGGATGTCTGGATCGAGCGGCCAACCAAGCAGCCCGACCGCTTTGACCGCACCCAGATGACGGTCGACGCGAAGCGCTTCATCGCGGAATACAACAGCCTGGTGAGCGACTTCTTCGCGGCCAAGAAGGGCTTCGACTGCGCACGTTTCGCCGCCTTCACCAAGGAAATGCGGGACTACCGCCACGCCGGCATCTCCAGGGATGGCACCCGCTCAACCGCCAACCTCACTTACCGCATGCTACGCCGCCTCAACGTCAACGTCTCGAGAACTGCCCGCATGCTCACGCTCGAGTGCCAGAACATCCAATGGACGCTCGAATAGCCACGGCAAATTCGGCCAGCCTCGCCATCACGTCGGATGCAGGCGCAGTGCCTTGCAGCAGGTCGCGGAAGGGGGCAGAAACCGTCTTACGCCCCGGCTGCTTGCGTTTCCTCGGGGCCCCACAGTTGAAGGCGGCGGCATGACCCTCACCCCCATCACCATCGACGACCTTTCGATGCCCTTTCCACTGTCAAGCGTCGGAACCCGATGGCAGCTCGTCTCTGATGCCGTCATGGGAGGTGTTTCGGCGGGAAGCATCATGCGTGAGGTTGTGGGCGGCCGTCCGGCCATCCGGATGCAGGGTGACGTCAGCCTTGAAAACAGTGGAGGGTTCATTCAGATCGCGCTGGATCTCGCCCCCCGCAATGGCACGGTGGATGGTTCGGCGTTCAGTGGAATTGCAATTGATGTTCTGGGTAACGGTGAAGAATACGGCCTTCACCTCCGCACACCGGAACTGGTGCGACCCTGGCAGTCGTACCGGCAAGGCCTTGTCGCAGGACCGTCCTGGAAAACTTTAGAGCTCCCGTTCACAAGCTTTGCGTGTCACCGCACGGATCTTCCGCTCGACACGCGGCACCTCCGAAGGCTGGGCATCGTGGCCATCGGGCGCGCCTTTCGCGCCGATGTTTCAGTGGGTGATGTCCGGTTCTACTGAGCGGTCCATCTGCCCCATCCATCGTGGCTTGCCGTCGATCTTTGCATCAATGTCCTGGCCGTGGACACCCGGTTGCGGCAATGATCAAGCACTGGTGCTTTCCGAATAGGATCCGAACTCAATTCCCTCGGCAGCGGCGACCTGCAGGACATCCAGAAACAGAAGGTTGATGGCATCGCGCTTGCTGCCTCCGTTCAGCGGCTGAAGATTGGCGGCGAGTTCAACCTCGATGCCCTCCGTCGAAATTCCGGCGATGTTCATTTCAGGGTCCAGGGCTTTGAAGGTTGTGCTTGACCCAAGCTTTCTGAGAATTGCCTCGGAAAATGCAACAAAGTGCTGCCGAGCGCTGTCGGGGGTCAGGATAAATGTCGTGGAGAAATTGATGTGACGGCGGCCACCGAGATTTTCGATCGCGGTGTCTGCGAGTTTTCCGTTCGGGACCACAAGCAGACTGCCGTCAGGTGTTTGAACGCGTGTTGAACGAAGGCCGACCGCTTCAACCAATCCGCTGACGCCCTCTGAAACAATGCGGTCTCCCTTCTTGAACGGTCTGTCGCCCATGAGGATTCCGGCCCCGAACACATTTTCGAGGGTTTCCTTCGATGCAAACGCCAGGGCGAGACCTCCGATGCCGAAACTTGCCAGCAAACCCGTTGTTGAAAATGACCAGAGATAGCTGACAAGCAATCCGGTCGCGATGATCAGCGCTACCCGCAGAAGACCCGTCGTAAAGGTCAAGATGATTGGATCAACCTGCGCAACGTCCGGATTGCCCGATGCCTTCATCACGTATTCCTCCGCAAGCGAGGATACCAGCGTGATCAATTGCCAACCCAGGTAGACTATGATTGCAACCATGAGTGTTCCAATGATGGGAGTGGAGTACTGCCGCCACGTGATGGGGAGGCCCCATACCGGAATTAATTCTCCAATCAGCGTGACCGCTATGACGATGGATGCCATGTTTACGAAACGCCCTGGCGCGATCAGGTGTCGAGTGAAGTCCAGCCGAGCGAGCAGCCATCTGATCAGCGGTCGAATGAGCAGAAATGAAAGGACTATCAGCACTGAATTCAATAACACGCCGACAATCTGCCAATACTCCAGATGCATTTCTCCCTGACCTTCGGTCAGCAGAAACGGCACGTATTTCTGGACGAGATCTCGCACCTCAAAAGTGGCGGAGTGTGGTATCAACCGGCCGCTCAGCGTATGCGACGGCGGCAGTTCCTGTACCGACCGGAAGAGGTGACGCAAGCCATCAACGGTATCGCTGGAGAATTTCCACTGCGTGTCTGTTCCTGTTCCGACCGGACTGATGACGATGCTTCCGGAAGGATTTTCGAAATATACGTAGGGTTCGCGGCTTGTGCCGTCGTTGGGAATGCTCTGAAGAGGTATGTAACCAATCCGATCAATTGCGCGAACGAGATATTGAGACAGCAGTGCGCCCTGTTCGGCCTTCATCAGATCGGGAATGTTCGACAGGTCGAGTGTTCCGATCGCCTGGTCGTCTCCGCCGGTCTGCCAGTGGGACATTCCTTCAAGAAAGCTGCGCATTGCATCACGCGGGCTGCTGAGTTGCCGAAAGCTGTCTTCCGCGACGGGCTCCGTGCCCGCGCCTGCATGCAGTGCAGTTTCCATCGAGGTGAGGTCGGTCTCGCTCGGCATCACGATGAGCCAGTCACCGTTTGCGGACCGTTTGATCTCGATGTGGATACCGGCGTCGGCCTGGGCCGACTCGAGTGCGACATTGATTTCGGAAGTCTGTGCGTCCTCCGGTATATCCGCGAGTTGGACTGTCGTGCGGTCGATCAGCTTGAAGAGTTTGCTGACCGCGGTGGACTGATCATCCCGCGTTGTCCAATCAGACTGTTTGCTGAAATCAACTGCGTCCACCGCCAGAACAGCGGCGCTGCTCTCGCCATCACGGGCGCGATTTGAGGCATTGAGGAAAGACTTGAAGGCTGCACGCGGATTACTCAGATCGAGACGGATCCGCGTCGCGAGGGCGTCGTTCCCATCCACGCGGATGCCAAGCAGCCAATTGCCTGCATTCGTGTGCCCGGAAAAGCTTTTTGAGTCTGGGGCCAAAGTGGCAGTGAAACCTTCGCGCTCACCCAGATCGATCAGAAATCCAACAAGTTGGGTGCCGTGAGCAGTTGCCTCGACGTGACCATGTCCGGTGCGGTAGGAACCGGAAACCGCCGATCCATCCTGTGCGAGTGTCAACCCGGCGGCGCCGTTGGCCCATTTGACTGTCCAGTCTCCCGACCATGGTGCATCAGCCATTGCCGGGCTGATCAGTATGATGGCCCACAGGATGGATGTAACTAAACGCCTCATGACGATCTGATCCGTTTCTATCGCGAGTTTCAAGTATAGACGTACGCTTAGGGGGTATGGATCAAGCGGACTAGATCATTCCCGTGAAAACTAAGCCATCATTGATTGGCGGTTAACGCGTCCACTCCCCCGGGAGCCGCCCCAGGCGTGAAACAGACGACCTATTTGTCCTGATTGGCTCACGTGTTCACAGCCCCTTCCTGCGGCGCCACAAGCGACACTCGGACAGTCGCGGATTCGCGGGCGCAATACGAAAAAACACTCAGAGGTTGTTCAATGAGATGCCGCCATACCGCAGGTATTGTGAGCAGATCGTGCGAGAGTATCGAGGGGCGCGGGGAAGATGCGAGTGGCACATGGCGAGGGTCAAATCATTCACCGATGTGAAGGATGGCCTCCTCAATCTGCGCGATCCTCTGTTGTGGCGGGCCGAGGAGTTCGATCACTCTGGGGCCGTCACGCCTTGGGAACAGACCATACCGTCCATGCCGGTATATTTGCTTGAAGATATCGTCAACCGCATCCCGATATGCCTCATCTACAGGTCGAATGCCGTCATTCTCGAGAATGATTGGCCATTCATCTGACCGCGGAACAAATGCGACCAGATCGAGATGATCAAGCGATTCCCTGACGGCGGGAATCATCGTCTCCACAAAGGATTGGTCAATGTCTGTTGTGCCCTGATCGGCGGTGTATTGTGAGTAAGCGATGTAGTCGATCGGCGAACGATCAAAGATGACACGGTCTGCCTGGCTGGCGTAGCGATGAATTCGGCTGATATTATAATAGAGCTGAATGCCGTTGTGTAACCTCGTGGACTCATCACGGAAGCGGATTTCATAGGGGCCGTGGAGGCTCAAGGCGCGATAGGGCTCCTCCTCGCGGGAGAATTCCGGGTGAGCGGTTATCCAGTCATTGACGACCGTTGACTTTCCAAGCGAATGAGACCCCGAAACCGCTATGCGCATGCTGTCTTCTCCAAGCGGCGAGTTACCCTGTCCGGGGTATGGCAGACAGTCTCGGCCATGGCCAGATCTGTCCGCGCTATCAAGTGGCTGACAAGGGCTACGCCTCGGCGATCTGGAGTGATTGGTTCAGATGAGCATCGCTCAGCAGCGTCAGGCTACCAGCAATCAAAATGCTCGCAATGCAGCAACGGATTGGCTTTCATGCTCGTCGATCCTGATGAGATTGGAGAAGCCGGACTCCTCGAGGGTCTTTCTCACCAGATCATTCGGCTGGCACAGGCGCATTTCGCCATTGTCAGATTTAACCAGCTTCGCGGCAACGAGAATGCTCCGCAGGCCGGCGCTACTGATATAGCTCACCTGCTTCAAGTTGACGACGAGCTTCGTGACCCCTGAGCTTACAATCCCATTGAGCTGATCCATCACCTGCCCGGATACCGAGCTATCGACCCGGCCTGATATGTCGACCAGCGTAATCCCGTCTATTTGGCGTTGCAGTATGTTCATGTCCGTTTCACTCTCAGGGTGATGGTTGAAGCTGGCCAAGACATCGCATGGCAATCACACCGAAGCTACCAGCGAAATCTCGGGAAAAATGCCTTGTCACTGTCTTCTGGCCTGTATCCCTCCCGAGACGGCGACCGTCAAGGCATTGCATCCGGACAGAAGGATGCCGCTTCCGACGACAGCATCAACTTGCAAGCTGCGGCGACCTGGTTATTGGCGATCTTCAGGTCTGCGGAGCTTAGCCTTCCGAAGCCCTCATCTGTGCTGCCATAGAGTGTGAGCTTGTTCTGCGCGGCCAGGATGGATGATGTCACGCCCGGCGCTGAGGTGAACAGGTTTTGCGGACCACCAAGGTAGTTCCTGGTCGTCGGTCCGCCAACCTTCAGCACGTTCATGGCATCAGAGGCGCGCTTCAGAGCAAGCTTGGCATTGCGAACCTTCTCGCGCGTGTTGCCTGTCTGAGCCGCCGTCCGCGCGGCCACTATATAGTCTGTGGAGATCTTGAGATTGTTGAGCGAATTGATGGCCCGCAGGAATGCTCCCAAGCTGGTCACGATATTGACGGGGTGGTTCTGCCCGTCTGTCACGTCGTCAAGCACCAGTCGATTGGCGTTGCCGGATGCAGACTGATCGAAGACCGTGGTCGCATAGAAGCGGACGCTGTCCTCTACAGTTGCAGCGATATTGTTGTGGAAGAGCGGAATGGTGCTGGCGGACTCGATGAGGGACGGTGTTGAGAAAAAGCCTGTTCCGGTAAAGTAGACCTGATCATTGGCCGCTGCGCTGCCGCAGAGTTCCTGTCTCCCAATTGCCTTTCTGACGCCAACATCGGCGAGCTTCGAAGCATCGGCGATTGCGGCGTTTGACAGGGGCGGCTGTGTCGCTGACCCGGAAGCCACCGACCTGAATTCCTTGAAGCAGCTTCCACCTGGAAAGAAGAAGGACGAGAAACTCGACGCACAGCCCTGCTGGCTGCCATCCTGATTGGCTGGAAAGCCTTTTTCGCCAGCGCCAAAACCACCATCAGCGTTGTAGACGATGCCTTGTGCCTCAGTGAGGCAGGCAGGTGACGCGTCTGACAGAGAGGCTCCAGTGGCACGCTGCCTGTTGCCGACGGGCTGAGGCGTGTTCGGAGCCGAAGCCGATCCAGCGCCGGCCTGAACATGACAGCCTGCGCAGCTCCGGATATTGGTCGGAACGCCATTGACGGGCTTGGACGGTATGCCACCGAAGAACAGCAGCTGCCCCTGCGTGACGGTCGCGTCATTGAAACTGATCAGCGGCCCCGTAAACACATTTTGCTGCCGCCAGCCTTCCAACTGCTCCATTGCCTTCAGTTGGAAAACGGGCGAGGTCGCGCAGCCACTCGCACTTGTCCCGTCATAGGACTCGCAGTTGAAAGACTTGTTCTGCGCAAATGGATCGGGGTTGAGATTCATGTCTGCGTGACGCCCAAGCGTCAGCTGGAAGGCTTCCATCGCATCGAGTTCGTCTTCGGTGGGGAGGATGAAGTCGATGCCCGGCGTACGACTGAGTGTCCTGGGGAAATGCTGGACAACCGCGCCGATCGCAAAACTCCGGAGGCTGCCATCACCGGGCGATCCGTCGCCTGCCCAGCCGAGGGTGCCCTTGAGTGGCGAGACTGGCCGTGCGGGCTTGAAACCATTGGCCGTGGGGTCGCCATCGAAGGGCCCGGTGTCCGGAGATATCGAGGTCGCAAGGCCCTCAGTGGCGATGACGGCCCGCATCACGCAACTGCGCTTGCCGTTCTCATTCGGGAACCCATCAAGGTTTTCGCAGATCAACCCATATTTTCGCAGAAGCGGTGTCTCGAGTTCGTTGAGTGCTGCAACCTGCTCATTCACGAAGAGCTTGTCGCTGGCTGGCAGCTTGCGGATGAAGGGGACATCAAGCGTGAAGTTGTTGCTGGCGGGATGACAACTCGCGCAGGTCCGGCCATCGCCGCCGAATGTGCCCGTTTCGAAAAGCTTCATGCCCTTCTCGATGCAGGCGGCCGTGGGAACTCCATTCACATAGCAGGATGGCATGCCCGCAGGTGCTTTCTCCACAAGCTTCATTATCTTGGGGCTTACGGCCTGGTGAGATGCCGCAGGGTTAATATTCCCCACGGCGAACAATGCTGCCAGCACAACCAAGGGAAAGAGACGGCAGAAATCGCGACATGTCGTCATAATTCGTATCCCCCGGAACCAACAAACAACGCTGCAAAGAGGCAGAAACTAAGGTGCTGAATTAAGATACACAATTTGTAGTTACACTGAGTTATGTCGCGTAAATACGGATTCACCCTTCCTCCGGACAACATGGGATTTCCCGGGTTGCGTATCCGAAGTGGTCGCCTGCGTCTGCTGTTATGTTACGCTGCAGGTGGATTGTGTTGTGCCTGCATGCACGGTGCTTGTGTCACCGAGTGAATATCAGTTGTCACCGATCCGGCATCCGCCGCCGTGACATGCAGGATCCTCAGTCCCAACTGCGGCATCCGACTTTCGGCCCCGCCGCACCTCCCTCGGTTTCGCCCCGTCGCGGGCGTCGTTTTGTGGAAGAATGACAGCTTCCCAAGCCGCATGTCGGGAGTTTGATTTCTACAACGTGAGGCTCAGCTGCTGCAGCCGAGCCTCACGATCTCGCAAGTCCAACTCCCTAACGGAGAGTGGCTCTCGTCACTGCTCCAGCAGCAAAACGATTGATTGCATGTCTTTGCGGGGCTACTGACGTGTATCCTCATGAGTGAAGACCGGCGCGTCGATTTCTAGTAGACTGGTAGCACGATGATCAAGAAGCCTGCCAAGCCTAAGAAGACAAGAAGAGGTCACCCTTCGGCTGACACGCCGCCGGCTATTGACAAGATCCGCAGCGCCGCGGTGCAGCTTTTTTCCCGGCAGGGCTATGAGGGAACGAGCATCGCGGAAATAGCGGCCCTGGCCGGCGTTGCCAAACCACTCATCCATTATCATTTCAGCTCGAAGGAGGAGCTCTGGTATTCGGCCATCGACGAGGCGTTCGGCGCAATGATGAAGGAACTGGAGACGATGCGGGCTGCCGCCATCGGTTTGCCGCCAGAGCAGGTCATCAACATGTTGGCTCTCAGCAGTGTGCAATTTGCCTGTCGTTTCCATTATCTTGTGAGTATCGTCGACGATGAGGCGCGGTCAGCTGGCCCGCGGAGTGACTACCTCCTGAGAATATTCCAGATACCAAGCCTCAGTGCCGCCAGCGCGATCATCGATATTCTCAACAGCACGATGCGCAAAGGCCGGGCGCCCGTCCCGGCCGAGCATCTTGTCCCGGCATTCATGGGGGCGGCGAGTTTCCCGTTCGTGAACCAGCAGGCGACCAAGAGCGCATTCGGCTCCGATGTCAGGAATGATGACTACGCGAGGCGCCACGCCGAATTCCTCGCAAGCCTCCTGCGCTCAATGTTCATGGAATGATGATGGCGCTCCTGCACGCGGTGAGTTGCCTTCGGCAGTTCGTTCCGCACTCATCGTATTCTGGTTGATGATAGATGCAGAAAGAAAAATGCCACGGATCTTCCAGGATCCGCGGCACTATTTGTTTCTGCTCGTCTGTCGGGGCCATCACTGGGGAGGAGGCGGAGGAAACGTGAAAATCTTCTTTTCCCCGCTATTGGCAGTCTTGAGCGGGCGTCCCCTCAGGCATCCTGGTCCATAGGGGAACTCGTAATTCAAGTGATAGTGATACATGTTTCTCATGCGCCCCTCCCAGTTTACCAACCCGAAATGGCCGTGACACTCGTCAAGTTCGTCATTGGTAACGACTTTTCCACCTTCCCCTCGTGGTCCATAGATCCCGAAGCCATCGAGAGCATAGCCAAAGAGCGGTGAATGCTTTTTGGGGTTGCCCTGGTTCGGGAAGCACTTCCATGACCATCCATGATAATGATACTGGCCGTTTGGTGTGCCGGGGTAGTTGAAGGGATGACCAAAGCATGTGTCGTTCGGCAGTAAGGCTAACGGATCCCCGTAGACGCCTGTGGATCCGTCAGCGATGTTCACATGCCACACGACGCCGGTTTGTGTTGCCACTCCGGACACCAACTGATCAATGCAAGTCGGCACCACGTTGTAACTAGGCCACCTGGGAATGGTTATGTCCAGTTTATAGGGTAAAATTGGTATCTGGTCAGCCGTCTCATAGGGAGGGGAACCGGGCGCTGCTTTATAGTATGAATATGCCGCGGTTCCTTCTTTGACGGGAAACTCACCCGTTACATGGTTTGGCAGATTGTTTCCAACGAAGCGACGTGTGAACAAGCGTCGTATCTCTTTGAATCGATGATCGCGCCAACTTACATTTCCCTCAACATAGGGAATTTCCGATACCACAATGTCAAGACCATGAACCCAGGAATTCGTTGACTCTGTGTAGACCGGCGCCACACCATTATTCAATGCAGTGAGGAAGGGGATGCACAGGAACTGCAGGTTCCTTCCGGGTCTATCGGTTGGCGTACCAGCCGGCGCGGTCTTGAAAACCTCAGGGTTGCTGGCAGCAGGAGTTGCAGCGGCATCATGACTGAATGCCGGTTGAACACCCGGCATCACGTTCATCACAATGAATAAACTTGGCAGGAGGCCGAGGTAGAGCCTTCTGAACGTTTTACCGACCATTGCCATTCCACTCCCTTGTCAGGACTTGTTCCGCGGTCCTTGAAAACTCGAATTTTCTGCCTCTGCTGCCTTGCTCACCACAGCGTTGCCAGCAAAGAACCCTGATCCGGGTATCATCGACCCTGTCTTGCGACTTAACGAGACGCGCAAGTGCGAACCGGAAGCAGTCCTTATAATTATTTATACTGTATGATATAAATACTTGTACTGTTCGATATAATAAGTCCGGTTACCTGTCAATCTGAAGAGTTACGTGAGGCGTTTTCTTTCATCATGTATGGCCTGCGCCAGACCTTGGCATGGCCGATGAATGACGACTGCGTGACGCTAGATCGTGATGCTAGATCCTGCGAATCCGCTCGCGGCGCGCGCAGGGTACAGGTGATCTGCACAGGGGTCGCTCATGTGCCCCTCCCTGGTCAATTCCCAGGGCAAATCATCAGCAGTGGCTCAATGTGTCTGGCCTTCAGGCTGAGGACTGCTGTCATGACAGCTTGGCCCTACGGAACTTTGTGGGCATTGATCCTGGGCGTGGGGCGTCCCCCCGGTGAGACGACGATCTGTGAGTTCGACCACCGGATCGAGGAGCAGGGATTGGGCAAGGTCGTGCTGGCGGCCGCCAACGATCATCTGAAGGCCATCAAGTCGTCCGCACGACTGTGACCACTGCTCCAAGTGAAATATTTGCCTCCACCTTTCCAAATGTCTGCGAAAATACAATCTTGAGATGAGTATTGTGTTTTCTATCTTTCTCAATTTCTGGTTGACGCAGAAAATGATCTTACAAGATCGATGGTCTTCGGAACCAATCAGATACCAAGGGGGAGCACCCGTGGGCGACAGCGGTGAAAAGCAGGATGAAGCCTTGACCACGCCACGCTGGCGCGCCGTGGACGAACCTGCCGTTCTGCGTCTTCACGTCGAGGATCTCTCTGTCGAAAAAGCGACCGCTGAGACTGGGCGCGTGCATGTTTCGACGCATACGGTCACGCGCGAAGCCCTTGTTGACGAAGATCTCGCGCGTGAGAGCGTCGAGATCGAAACCGTGCTGGTCGGCCGGCCCGTCGATACCTTTCCCAAGATCCGCCAGGAAGGCGACGTCACGATCGTACCCGTCGTCGAAGAGGTGCTCTTCGTCGAGCGCCGGCTCGTCTTGAAGGAAGAAATTCGTATCCGAAAGGTGCGTACCACCGAACGATATCAGGAAAGGGTGACGCTTCGTCACCAGGAGGCGGTGGTCACCAGGCATCAGGAAGATATGAATAATGCCGACGTCAGTTCGGCAGATGACCCGGGGGGGCATGAAGCTCGGGAAGTAACCAACCCCAACACTTCAATAAAGCATCAAACACAAACAGGAGACTGAAAGTGGCCTACGAGACCCTCGTTGCAGTATTCGACACCGCAGCACACGCTGACGCCGCCTCGCGCGCCTTGCAGGCTGGCGGCTTCCACAGGTCTGACATCAGCGTCGTGGACGTCAAGCATTTCGCCGACAGCACGATGGCGGAGAAGCCGGGACTGTGGAACACGCTGTTCGGCGGCGATCTGCACGAACATGAAGCACACGTTTACAGCCAGACCGTCGCCGACGGCGGCGTTGTTCTTACACTGCGCACGATCGACAGCGAAGTGGCCCATGCGCAGGGCATCCTCAACATCCATCAGCCGGTGGACGTGCATGATCGCGCGGTGACCGCGGGCATCGCCCCGGCGGCACATGTCGAGGCCGTCGAGCGCAAGCTGGAAGCGGTCCCGCTGGCCAAGACGCAGATCGCCGCGGTTGCGCCCGCACTCGCCAAGGCTCAGCCCGACGTCCTGCGACTGGCCGAAGAGCAGTTGCAGGTTGGCAAGGAGGCCGTCGAGACGGGCCGCACCCGCGTTCGCCGCTTCGTCACCGAGAAGGAAGTCAGCGCGGATGTGACGCTGCACGAGGAGCACGCCGAAGTGTTCCGCCGCGCGGTTTCCGATCCGCAGTTCATCGGTGACATTGACTGGGCCGACGGCGAGATCGAGGTGATCGAGACCGCCGAGCATGCGCTGGTCAACAAGACCGCGCGAGTCGTCGAGGAAATTGGCCTCAAGAAGGTCGGAACTGATCACGTCGAGACGATTCACGAAAAGCTCCGCCGTCAGCACGCCGAAGTGATCAATCTCGGCGTCGACGCCCAGCGCAGCTGATTGTCATCCATCAGGAAGCGGGGCGCCACGCGCCCCGCTTCGCCGTCCAGTCATGGACAGCACTTTGACATTCGGCGCGATGCCGCAAGGGCAACATGCCCCGCCCGGCCATCTGAAACTCCATAAGAATTCTATAGCTAGGAAGGCAATACAATGGCTATCTTCGACCACCTCATTGACGACGCAGCAAGCCGCTTCGGGCTTGGTGCAAACGCGGCCCCCCTGGTACGGGAAGTGTTGTCCGCGGCCACCGGCGCGCCCGGCGGTCTCGGCGGCTTTCTGGATACACTGAAGTCTTCTGGCTTCACTTCGGAGGTGCAGTCGTGGCTCGGCCACCCTGACGCTCCGGCACTGGCTGGTTCGCAACTCAATCGCGTGCTCAGTGCGTCAGTTCTTGGCGGCATCGCGAGCCGACTCGGTCTTGGCGGCACCGTCGTCAATACAGCGATCGCCTATGTCTTGCCGAAGGTCATCGGCATGTTGACGCCGGGCGGTCACGTTCCTGCCAAATTGCCTGGCGAGGTTGTGGAATTCATGAATGCCCAGCCGGCGCCGGCGGTTGTACAACAGCGCGTGGTTCCGGCGACGCCCCGTGTGGTCGAGCAGGTCGCGCCTGTCCGCATGACGGTGGTGCACGACGAGCCCCATTTGATGCGCTGGCTGTGGCCACTCCTGGCTTCGCTGGCCGTGCTCGGACTCGGCTCTTACTTGTTCTCAAGCTCGCCTCGCCCGGTGGTTGCCCCGCCCGTGGCAACAGCACCTGTCGTCGTCCCTCCGGCACCGCCGGTGCCGACGCTTCCGCCCCGCCTCGCCATCAGCAATGACGACGGCGTGATCCATTACTCCGGCGTGGTTCATGATGCGGAAACACGCACTTCAATCATCGACGGCCTGAATGCCGTTTTCGGCGCAGACAAGATCAACGGCGATATCGCCGTCGACCTCAACCGCGGCGCGGCACCCTGGCTGGTCAACTTCCGCAATACGCTGTCCAACCTCAAGGTTCCCGGCGTGCAGGCGGTATTGGACGGCAGCTCGCTTAACCTGGGCGGTCTGATCAGCGACGCCGAACGTGACCGCATTTCCACCTCGCTCAAAGCCGTTCTGGGAAGCGGCATCGCCATTGGCGCCCTCACTGACAACGTGACGGACCTGGTTGCCGGCGCCAATGCGAAGGTCACCGCGGCCCTCTCTTCGCTGAGGCCTGGCTACAGTGCCAATGATCTGATCGGGGTTCTCAATCAGTCGATCGTCAACTTCCCGACGGGCGGATCAGAGGTCCCGCCGCAAGAGGTCGAGCTGCTGCAGGGCGCGGCGAGCCTGATCAAGCAGCTGGCGCCGGGCACTGTGCTGGAGATCGCAGGCTACACCGACAACAGCGGGGATGCCGCGGCTAACGTCACGCTCTCTCAGGATCGTGCTGACGCGGTACGCAACGTACTGATCAAGGCCGGCGTCGATCCGGCAGCGCTTGTCGCCAAAGGCTACGGCAGCGCAAATCCAATCGCGAACAACGATCTGCTTGAGGGCAGGTTCAAGAACCGGCGCATCGAGTACCACGTCCTTCATACGCTCTGATCGCGGGACTGGGGCGACCGGCAACGCGCCGTCCCAGTCCTGATCCTTCAAACGCGTTTGGGGCGAGGGACCTCGCCGAACGCAAAACCCGAGAAATCTTGAGAATCAGGAGACCATCATGTCGATAAGCAATGCAACGTCCGGCGCAACATCCGGGACCCGGCTCGCGTCCTATTTTGGAGATCGAAGCCGAATTTCATGGGGTGCGGTTCTGGCGGGGACCGTCGTGGCCCTGGCCACGACGCTGCTGCTCAGCCTGATCGGCGCCGCTTTTGGAGGCGGATCGCATACCGCCGATGTCGGCTCCGGCATTGGGCTTTGGAAAATCATCAGCCTTGCGCTGGGGATGGCGTTTGGCGGCTATGTGGCCTCACGCCTGAGTGGCACGCATTCACACCTCGACGGTGAACTGCACGGCGTCACCGTTTGGGCTCTCGCCACCCTGCTCGGCACTGTGATTCTCGCCAAGGCCCTGGGCGCTGTCATCGGCTCGGTCGTCGTTCCCATCGATGGTCTTGGCGGAACTTCGCATTCGAGTTTCGAGTCCACGTTCATGGTCGAGCGCAATCAGCAGTTCCTGGGCCGCAACGATGACCCGACGACAATGAGCCCGGCCGAGATCAACGACGAGGTCAACTCGATCATTGGCAGCGGTGTCGCGGGCGGCAATCTGTCGGACGATGCCCGCACGCGACTGATCGCGCTTGTCGCGGTACAGCGGGGCATTACCAAGGAAGAGGCCACGCGCCGCGTAGCACAGCTGGAGAACGACGCGCAGACCGCGATCGCCGACCAACAGAAGCGCGCGGACGCGATCGCAGACGAGGCCGCCCGCGCCTCCGCCAACGGCGCCCGGTTGCTGTTCACCATGCTCAGCCTCGGCCTCCTGGGCTCGCTCGTCGGCGCCTGGTTCGGAACTCGCCACAAGCGCATGCTGCATCCGCAAGAGTCGCATGTCGCGTCGACGACCCACATCCACAGCGAGCCCGATCATGCCGGAGTTCGCAGCGTCGCCGTGTATGATGATGCCGGGCGCCACGTCATCGAGTTCTTGCACGGAGTGAACTTCCCCGTAAGCAAGGTGGATCTCCTGCGGCTTGCACGCGCGAGCAACGTTTCGCAAACCGTCGCACATTCGATCGAGGGCATTGGTGAAGGGACCTACGTCAACGCCAACGACGTGCGTCGCGCGTTGGGGTTGGTGCACTGATTCAACCCTGTTGACGGTGATCAGGAACCTCGGGACGGTCTCTTGCGGACGTCCCGAGGTTCTCCTGAAGGCACTAGAGCGAGGACTTGACTGAGGACATGACTGACCATGATTGAACAGATAACCTCTTGGCTGAATGGCTCTTCGGCCGGCGCGCTGGCGCTGATCTTCTGCGGGCTCTTCCTGGCGATCACGCTGATCGGTATCTTCCTCGTTCACCCCTTCATGCGCGATTGGCTTCATGCCGAGCAGAAGGTCAACGATGTCGTGATCTTTGTCGGTGCCAACTACGGGCTGATCTATGCTGTGCTGCTCGGTCTTCTGGCGGTCGCCACATTTGACAACACCAGGGCGCTCAAAGAAAACATGGCCCAGGAGGCAATGAGCCTCTCGACAATATATAATAGCGCGGGCGGTTATCCGGAGCCCTTGCGGAGCGACCTGCGGGCTCAACTGCGTGACTACACGCATTATGTCATCGACAAGGATTGGCCGGCGCATCGGCTGGCCAAGACGCCGAATGGCGGAGAACACCGGTTGCAAGCGATGCGGCAGGATCTGTTCGCATTTGAACCCAAAGGCGAGACGCAAGGAATCCTGCATGGGGAAATCCTGCGCGAATTCAACTCGATGTATGACGCCCGGGAGCAACGCCTGGCATCAGTTACCTCGTCCATGCCAAGTGTCCTTTGGTACGTCGTCATATTCGGCGCCATTTTGACGAGTATGTTCATATGGATGCTTCACATGGATCTGATCCCGCAGATCCTGCTTGGCGGCGTTACGGCGTTGTTCCTGGGCGTGATGACCTACCTGATCTACGCGATGGACCACCCGCTGCAGGGCGCCGTGAGCCTTGAGCCTGAACCATATCAATCTGTCTATGATTTAGTCATGAAGTGGGACGAGCCGTCATGAACGGATATGCTTGGAAGCTATTTCCTTTATTTCTGGGCCTCATTTCCCTGCCTGCATTTTCCGCCGAGGAACAGAGTTCGCGTTTCTTCGCTTCTCTCGGAACCGGAAGCATGAGCGGGGTCTATTATCCAGTGGGAGGAGCGATCTGTGCCATTGTCAACAGGGATCTGCAGGCGACGGGTGTTCGCTGCTCGCGCGAAACGACGCCAGGATCGGTCTACAATGTCGATGCGCTTGAATCGGACGAATTGGAGTTCGCCATCGTACAGTCGGACGTCGCATACGCTGCCGCTGGCGGAAAGGGAGCCTTCACCGGCAAGCCGTTTGCGGAACTGAGGACCGTAATGGTCCTCTATCCTGAACTCGTGACGGTTGTCGTCCGGCCTGAGATCCATGAAGTTGCCGATCTCGCAGGCAAGCGCGTCAACGCGGGTCCGGTCGGGAGCGGCGCGCGCGTGACGTGGGCCACGATAATCCAGGCGTTGGGCTTGAAGGAATCGGACGCGCCGCAAATCGTTGACATGCCGGCAGATGCGATCGGGACTGCATTGTGTTCGGGCCAGCTGGACGCCGAAGTCATGGTGATGGGTCATCCATCGGCCCGGGTGGCATCTCTGCTTGCAGGCTGCCCGCTCAATCTTCTCGCCGTGAAGGGGTCTGCGATCGACGAGCTCGTCGCAAGCACGCCCTATTTGCGAAGTGGGCAAATACTGGGCAGCCTATACGGACTACCCAACGATACGCCAAGCTTGGGGGTCAGTGCCGTTTTGATGACGACCGCGGACATGAACGACAAGGCCGTCGAAGCTTTTGCGCGGGCCTTGGCGACAAACGTCCAGGCGCTCAAGCGCGAACACCCGGCCTTGGCAGAACTGTCAATTCAACAGATGGTGTCGGGAAACTTGCCCGCGCCATTGCATCCCGCGGCCGAAAAGGTCTTCAAGGAGATGGGAGTTCTGAAGTAACTGCTGTGAAGTGGGCAAGCAAAGCGGCGCCCGGGTGAATCCCTGCTGTTATGATGTTGCCAGCTCGGAGTGCTATCATGCGGCTGAGCGGCGGCTGATCAGCGTGTCGAGCGAGTATGCTCTTGCGCCATTTGCCATAAGCACGAAAAACCCGCCTGCCAGGGCCAGATCCTTCCAGAAATGTATCTGCTCGTTGAAGTCTGCCGAGAAGGCATGGAAGATAACTGCGGTCGACAGGCAGAAGAGACCAAGCGCCACTGCCGCCACTCGCGTCCACAGGCCAAGGATGATCAGCACGCCGCCGCCGACCTGGGTTGCCAGTGCCAGAGGCAGCAAGGCGGCCGGAACGCCGTGCTCCGCGATGTAGGCAGCCGTTGAAGCGTAATTCAGGATGACCGTCCAGCCATCCTGAATGAAGAGGGCCGCGAGAAGAACCCGCCCGACCACGTCAACCAGATCAAAGAGCCGATTCATTCGCGTCCTCCTCAGTTGGGAGACAGGCTGTCTGCACCATATACGCCCGGACGGCCCATTCCATTCCAAGCTCCCCGCGCGCCGCCGCCGCTGCTATCGCCGCCTTTGCAATGCAGGGTGTGCACGATGAGCAAGAACCGCGCTTTCAATCCCTTACGTTTTCAACTTTGCGCGGGACTACCGCTTTGTGAAACGGCTTAACCAGCCAGAAGAGCGGCGGCAGACAGTCTTCTTCGAAAATCACAACAGGTCGATCATCATTTCGGCCAGAACTTATGATGCTGCCGATACATCGCCCCTCATCAGCCACGATGCCTATATGGCCGAGATGAAGGCCGCGAACGCCACCAACGTGAAGTACGTCAACGAGGAGACGGACAGCGGCCGCTCGGGCAGTGTGATGTTGGGCTCGTGCGACGGCATGTCCTGCCTTGTCAAGATGTCGAAGGCCATTGACCTGAAATTCTGGCTCAATGTCGTGGTGTTCTGCGAGAAATGTTCGCCGGAGGACACCAAAACGATCGACAGGCTAGCAAGTGATCTTTACCAACAAGTCCGGAAGTTTTGACCTTTCGATGACTTGAGGAAGGGGCCCTGCTGCCGGACAGGCGGCAGGCCGAAGCCGAAGACAAATGGCTCATTGTCCCACTGTCCCATTTCCTGCGCGTTGAAAAATGGGACAGTTACAAGCCAGTTCCGCTCGAGAGCGCGTCCTCCCGCGCCTGATCGAAGGACCCCGCGTATCCGGCCGAGCATCGGTGCTGGTCAGCGAGACGTGCTACCCCACAGCGATCGGAAGAGGCAAAAAGTGCGAGGGGGGGAACACGTGGGAGCGCACACGTCTTCGTGACAAAACCGATATACATAAAAATATTTTTTTTAAATATTGCCTGGTGGAGCGAAGGGGGATCGAACCCCTGACCTCGGCATTGCGAACGCCGCGCTCTCCCAACTGAGCTACCGCCCCTTTTCAGGTGCTGTCCACAGGCGGAGCGGTTTCTAGTCCCTGGCCGGGACAGCGTCAAGCTTGCTTGGAAGCGGCCCTGCGACTACACCTGCGTAAACCAGACAAGAGGCGTGCTGTCCCATGATGTCGATGAACCCGTTCCTGTGGCTGATCCTCACGATCATCAATATCTATTTCTGGATCATCCTTGCCATGGTCATCATGAGCTGGCTGATCGCCTTTGGTATCGTCAATCGGTCGAACCCTTATGTCCGCCAGATCGGCCAAGCGCTGGAGCGCCTGACGGAGCCGCTGCTGCGGCCCATCCGCCGCCTCCTGCCGGACCTTGGCGGCATCGACATATCCCCCATCATCCTGCTGATCGCCATGCAGTTCTTCGGCATGCTGATCACCCGCGTGTTCGTCAATCTCGGCTGGGCGTGACGTCACCGCTGCGGCCCGGCAGGGGCGGGTTGCTGCTCGCCGTCCGGGTTACGCCGAAGTCTTCGCGGGACGAGGTTTCAGGCCTCCATGTGGCCTCCGACGGCTCGGTGTCGCTGGCGGTGAAGGTCACGGCGGTGCCGGACAAGGGAATGGCCAACAAGGCGGTTCTGGAGACCCTCGCCAAGGCCTGCCGGATGCCAAAATCCGCCTTCGCGCTCGTCTCGGGCGAAACGGACCGCAACAAGACCATTCTGGTCACTGGAAATCCTGCAGGACTTGAGGCATTGATTGCCGGGAAAGTGAATGCAGGGAAGGAAAATTGAACATGGCGAAAGTGATTGACGGCAAGGCCTTTGCCGAGGGCCTCAGGGGGCGGATCGCCAAGGCCGTAACCACCCTCAAGGAAGAACATGGGCTGACCCCCGGCCTCGCCGTCGTGCTGGTGGGCGAGGATCCGGCCTCCAAGGTCTATGTGGCCAACAAGGCCAAGCAGACGGTTGAGGTTGGCATGAATTCGTGGGAGCACAAGCTCACCGCCGAGACGCCCGAGAAGGACGTGCTCGCCCTCGTCGAGAAGCTCAACAATGATCCTGCCGTGCACGGCATCCTGGTGCAGCTGCCGCTGCCGAAGCACATTGATTCCACCAAGGTTCTCTCTGCCATCTCGCCGGCCAAGGACGTGGACGGCTTCCACGTGGTCAACGTCGGCAAGCTGTCCACTGGCCAGGATTCACTTGTGCCCTGCACGCCGACTGGCTCGGTGATGCTGGCCAAGGACGTGCTGGGCTCGCTTGATGGGCTCGAGGCCGTGGTGATTGGCCGCTCGAACATCGTCGGCAAGCCGGTGGCCCAATTGCTGCTGGCCGAGAACTGCACTGTCACCCTTGCGCATTCGAAGACCAAGGATCTGCCAGGCGTGGTGCGCCGTGCCGATCTCGTCATTGCTGCCGTGGGTCGGCCGGAAATGGTCAAGGGCGACTGGCTGAAGCCGGGCGCCACGGTGATCGACGTCGGCATCAACCGCATCGAGCGTGACGGCAAGGGCAAGCTCGTGGGCGACTGCGACTATGCTTCGTGTGAAAAGGTGGCGGGTGCCATCACGCCGGTCCCCGGCGGCGTCGGCCCGATGACTATCGCCTGCCTGTTGTACAACACGGTGAAGGCTGCCTGCGCGGCGAAGGGCATCACGCAGCCCGCCATGTGAGCATCAGGCGAAGGGTCCGAAAGGGTCGAATGGCCGGGCATTGCCCGGCCATTGTTCTTAGCGGTACTGCCCCTGCGCAAGTGTGCAAGAGCCGTAGAGACTCAGAAGCGCGTCTTGGTCGAGAGAGTCGGTGTAGCCGTCGGCGTGGCCGTCGGCACCTTCGCTGGTCAGGTCCCACCAGGTTGACGTGTCCTTGGTGATCGCGCGCCACTTGACTTGGTTTTCCAGGTCCTTGACATTCACCAGTCCGTCGAGATTGGCATCACCGGGGCATGCCTTCTGCGAATTGAGTGTATCGGTCAGGCTCTTGACCAGCGCGTTGTAATTGGCCTTCAGCCGACCTGAGAGCTGGCTGCTACCTGCTCCGGGACCGGTGCCCGACGCCAGCAGATTGTTCGCCTTGACGCCGGTCGGATGATCCAGCGTCGGGTTTCGGGGCTTCTGGTCAATTCTGTAGAACTCGTCCGTCGTCACCGAAATGCAGTTCTCGCCATCCACGGTGAGTGCCGGGCTCTGGGGGTTGATGTTGGTCGCTGTCTGGCGAATGAGCTTGTAGAGCTGGTTGCGCACCCCATAGGACGTGTCGGGCAGCAGCGCCGCCAGCTCTTGATCAACCGAGTAGCGATACTGATTGACTTGGCAGCAGGTGGTCAGACCATTGCCGCTGTCGAAGCTCGCGACGTCGTCGCTGACGTCCGTTCCCTTGCCATACCAGATGCCACTATAGCCATTCTCACAGAGGTCCTTGGTCGGGAACAGGGTGGTGCAGGTGTTGACGGACTTGATCACGCAAGCACCGTCGACGTGGCTGGTTGATCGGGTGTTGGTGCCATACTGCGTGAAGTTGGTGGTCCTGATGGGCGAGGCGTCCTGCCACGGGCGGGTGAGATAGGGAAGCAAGGGCTTTGAATCCAGGCCGTGGGTGGCCGGTACTTTGTCCCTGACGTTGATCCCCGCCACTTCGCCGAACAACTGGAACAGATCGACGATGTTCACCATCGAACGCACTGTCCTGTTGGGCGATTTCACCATCGGGCCCGCCACGATCAGCGGCACCCACACGCCGGTCTGATAGACGGTTCCCTTGGAAAGCGCAGGATCGAAGGGCAGCCTGACGTTGTTGGCGAAGCTGCCATTGTCGGCAACCACGACGATGACGGTGTTCGCGACCTTGGCGTCATAGACAAAGATTCCATTCCGGTTCTTCTTTGCAAGTCCGGTCTCGACCAGAACGCGCTGCAGTTCCGTGTCGATTCCCTCCACCATCTGCGTCATCAGCGCGCGGGAGTCGGTTGCACTGTCGGAACAGTTATTGCCGAGTTTTGTGGATGTGGTGGAGACAAGCCCCGGCGCCGCCGGCTGGTAGGGCGTGTGCGCGGCGGAGAATGCCAGCGTCACCATCCACGGCTTGTCCTTCGGCTGCTTGTTGATCCAGTCGATGGCGAAGTCCGCCTCCAGCGTGGTCCGATATCCACGACTGGCCGGATCGGCCGGGCTCTTCGGTCCTTTAGACCCCGGGTTCTCCGCAAGCGCGCTGACATAATAGCCGTTTTGCTTGGTGAAATCGAGGTTGGTCGGCACCGTTTCTCCGCAGGATGCTATGGGATGCAGGATGCCACCAGCAGCAAGGCAGGACAGCCCGGGTGATTTATACCCGCCGCCTGTGCTCATATTGGTGCAGACGCTTGCGTTATCCGTGTAGCAGGCCCCGCTGTCGGCGCCGTTTACGGTGTCGATATCCGTGGTTGGAACATAGCCGCATTTGTAGGTTCCGGTCGCTGCGATGCCGCCTGCCGTTGTGTCGATGTCGCTCGGTCCCCCGTCATACCAGCCCTTGAAGTAGTCCCATCCGAGCTGGGTGACGGCGGTGCCGTCGTAGGGATCGGTCGAGGGGTCCTGAGGGTAGGTCGGTGAATTGGTGAAATGGGACTTGCCGAACAGCGCGCTCGTGTATCCGGCTTTGCGCAGAATGTTCGGCGTCGTCGTTTCGTAGGGCGACTGCTGTGAGATGGCAAGGTCGGGCGGCAGGATTGCGGCCATCACATTGTGGCGCAGCGGGTATCGGCCGGTGAAGAAGCTGACGCGGCTCGGTGAGCATTCCGGCGAAGCCCAGGTGTTGCGGAACAGCACGCCTGCCTGCGCGATCTCATTGAGAGTGGGCGTCTTCGGCGGCGCCAGCGGGCCTACGCCCCGGCCGCCGTATCCGAACAGCTTCATCTGGTCGATGCCGACGTCATCCATGATCACAAACAGGATGTTGGGCTTCTCGGCGGACATTGCCGGCAACACTCCCGCGCCTGCCAGCAAGGCGGCTGCAGTCATGAAAGCCCTAAACAGCTGCTTCAGCATGTCGATTGTTCCCGTTCGTTATGCCGGACATCTCCGGACCAGAGTTTGACCTTGCAGTTTGCGGCCTCTTCGGACGCCGAATGGCATGCACGACACTCAGTGCAGGAATGCATTCTCTGCGTCAAGCCAACTACTCATCAAGAAAAACAACCTGAGTTAGTAAATTGTAAATCCAGCCTCAACTCTTCGCCGTCTTCGCCCGCTCGATGGCGTCGAGGATCATCTGCTCGGCTTCCGCCGCATTGCCCCAGCCAACGACTTTCACCCACTTGCCGGGCTCGAGGTCCTTGTAGTGCTCGAAGAAGTGCTCGATCTGCTGGCGGGTGATCTCGGGGAGGTCGGTGTATTCATGCACGTTCTCATAACGTCGCGTCAGCTTGGGCGTCGGCACGGCGATGATCTTCTCGTCGCCGCCCGCCTCGTCCTGCATCTTGAGCACGCCCACGGGGCGCACCGCCACCAGCGCGCCGGGAATGATGCCACGCTGGTTGGCGATCAGCACGTCGATCGGGTCGCCGTCGTCCGACAGCGTGTGCGGGATGAAGCCGTAATTGCCGGGATAGCGCATGGACGTATAGAGGAAGCGGTCGACCACCAGTGTGCCTGCCTCCTTGTCCATCTCGTACTTGATCGGCTCGCCGCCGACCGGCACCTCGACGATGACGTTCACTTCCTTCGGGGGGTTCTTGCCGATCGATATGGCGTCGATGCGCATGGGATTTCCTTGAAAGTTGGCTCTGTGGCAGCCTCTCTGCCATGAGAAGGAGGCTCTGGCTATCCTCCTTATGTCTGTGGCCGACAGGCCGGATGAGAGCCTCTCATCACGTGTCACGGCCCCAAAAAAGATGCCCGGGACGAGCCCGGGCATGATGACTGTACGAAGGTGAAATCGAAGCTTATGCCTCGCTCGCCGCTTCCTTCTGGCGGCTCACCTTCTTGCGCTCGTTGGGATCGAGGATCGCCTTGCGCAAGCGGATGGACTTCGGCGTCACCTCGACGAGCTCGTCCTCGCCCACGTAAGCCAGCGCCTTTTCGAGCGACATCCTGATCGGCGGGGTCAGCACCACCGCCTCGTCCTTGCCCGAGGCGCGGACGTTGGTCAGCTTCTTGCCCTTGATGACGTTGAGTTCGAGGTCATTGCCGCGCGTGTGCTCGCCGATGATCATGCCGGCATAGACCTTGGTGCCGTGCTCGATGAACATCGGGCCGCGGTCCTGCAGGTTGAAGATGGCATAGGCCACCGCGTCGCCGTCGCTGTTCGACAGCAGCGCGCCGGTGTGCCGGCCGGGGATCTCGCCGAAATAGGGCGCATAGGCATGGAACAGGCGGTTCATGATCGCCGTGCCGCGCGTGTCGGAGAGAAGTTCCGACTGGTAGCCGATCAGGCCGCGCGTCGGCGCATGGAACACGATGCGCTGGCGGCCCACGCCTGACGGGCGCATGTCGCGCATCTCGGCGCGGCGCTCGGAGAGCTTCTGGACGACGACGCCGGTATATTCCTCGTCGACGTCGACGATCACTTCCTCGACGGGCTCCAGCCTCTCGCCGGTTGCTTCGTCGGTCTTGAACACCACGCGCGGGCGGCCCACGGTGAGTTCGAAGCCCTCGCGGCGCATGGTCTCGATCAGGATGCCGAGCTGCAACTCGCCGCGTCCCGCCACTTCGAAGGCGTCGGTTTCGTTCACGGAAGGGGTGACCTTGAGGGCCACGTTGCCTTCGGCCTCGCGCAGCAGGCGGTCACGGATCACGCGTGACTGCACCTTGTCGCCTTCCTTGCCGGCCAGTGGGCCGTCGTTGATGCGGAAGGTCATGGTCAGCGTCGGCGGGTCGATAGGCTGGGCGTAGATCGGTTCGGTTACGGTGGTGTCGCAGATCGTGTCGGCGACGGTTGACGTGGTGAGGCCCGAAATGGCGATGATGTCGCCGGCTTCCGCCTCATCCACCGGAACGCGCTCGAGGCCGCGGAAGGCCAGCACCTTGGAGATGCGGCCCTGTTCGGCAATCTTGCCGTCGCGCGACAGCGCCTTCACCGACTGGTTGGCCTTGATGGTGCCGGAGCGCACACGGCCCGTCAGCACGCGGCCGAGGAAGGGGTTGGCCTCGATCGTCGTCACCAGCATGCGGAAGGGACCCTCCTCGACGACCGGCGGCTGGAAGTGCCTGACGATCAGGTCGAACAGCGGCGCCATGTTCTCCTGCGAGCCCGTCGGGCTGTCTGCCATCCAGCCCTGCTTGGCGGAGCCGTAGATGATGGGGAAGTCGAGCTGCTCCTCGTTGGCGTCGAGGTTGGCGAAGAGGTCGAAGACCTCGTTCACCACCTCGTTGTGGCGCTCGTCGGGGCGGTCGATCTTGTTGATGCAGACGATGGGCTTGAGGCCTATCTTCAGGGCCTTCTGCAGCACGAACTTGGTCTGCGGCATCGGGCCCTCGGCGGCGTCCACCAGCAGTACGGCACCGTCCACCATGTTGAGGATCCGCTCCACCTCGCCGCCGAAGTCGGCGTGGCCGGGGGTGTCGACGATGTTGATGCGGGTGTCCTTCCAGTTCAGCGAGGTCACCTTGGCGAGGATGGTGATGCCGCGCTCACGCTCCAGGTCGTTCGAGTCCATGGCGCGCTCGGCGACCTTCTGGTTCTCGCGGAACGAGCCG
>CANJMQ010000032.1 GCA_947475225.1 Bradyrhizobiaceae bacterium | reverse complement strand
GTCGCGCATGCCCTTTTCCTTCATGGTGTCGATCACGACCTTCATGTAGGGCATGGTGGTGGTGAGCAACGCCGACATGCCGAGAATGTCCGGCTTGTGCTCTTCCATGGCGGCCAAATACTTCTCGACCGGGTTGTTGATGCCGAGATCGATCACTTCGAAGCCGGCACCTTCCATCATCATGCCGACAAGGTTCTTGCCGATGTCGTGGATGTCGCCCTTGACGGTGCCGATCACCATCTTGCCCTGACGCGGGGCGCCGGTGGCGATGAGCAGCGGGCGGAGGATGAACATGCCGGCCTTCATCGAGTTGGCGGCCAGCAGGACTTCCGGAACGAACAGGATGCCATCGCGGAAGTCGACGCCAACGATGCGCATGCCCTCGACGAGGGCTTCAGTCAGCACCTTGTAGGGGGTCCAGCCGCGCTTCAGCAGGATGTGAACCGCCACCTCAACCTCTTCCTTGAGGCCGTCATAGAGGTCGTCATGGACCTGCTGCACCAGCTCCTCGTCATTGAGGGAGTTCAGGTCAAGTTCACCATCGTCGCTCATCAGCTGTCTCCGGGACACAAATCTTTGTCGGATCACAATAGGCCCGGGCGCAATACGCTTTTCGCCAGCGGGCGACCTCCCCATGCCGGAAAGCGACGGTTGAGGCAAGCTGAAAGCCCGTTTAAGGATAGCTTCTCATTGTTTGAACCGGATTTTTCACCATGATCGCCGCCCTCGACGTCGCCGCCCTCCGCGCCCAGTTCCCCGCCCTCGCGCTCAAGGACGGCGGCCGCGACCGAATCTACTTCGACAACCCGGCCGGCACCCAGGTGCCGCAGCGGGTCATCGACCGGACGGTGGACTGCCTCGCCAACCGCAACGCCAACCTCGGCGGCTATTTCACCACCACGGTGGAAGCGGGTGAGCTGGTGGACCTCGCCCACCAGGCCTGCGCGGATTTCTACAATGCCACGAGCATGAACGAGATCGTGTTCGGCCAGAACATGACCAGTCTGACGCTCCACATGTCACGCTGCCTTGGCAAGAAACTGAAGCGCGGCGACGAGATCGTGCTCTCCCGCATGGACCATGACGCGAATGTCGCCCCGTGGCTGCTGCTGGCAGACGACCTCGGCCTCACCGTGCGCTGGATCGACTTCGATACCGAGACCTATGAATTCCCGGACGATGCCCTGACTAAGGTGCTGAGCGACAAAACCAGACTCCTCGCCATGGGCATGGCTTCGAACTGCACCGGTACCGTGAACGATACCAAGCGCTTCGCGGCGGAGGCGAAAAAGGCCGGCGCCATCGTTTATCTTGATGCCGTGCAGTTCGCCCCGCACTACGCCATCGATGTTCAGGATCTTGGCGCCGATTTCGTTGTTTCTTCCGCCTACAAGTGGTTTGGCCCCCACCAGGGAATCCTGTGGGGCCGAGAGGCGTTGCTGAAGGACACCTTTGGCTACAAGGTTCGCCCCGCAGGAGAAGACCTGCCACACAAGTTCGAGACAGGCACCCTCTCACACGAGGGCATGGCCGGTACACTGGGCGCCATCGAGTATCTGGAGGAGTTCGGGAAGGGCGCGACACGCGCCAAACGCATTGCCTCAGCGTGGAGCAGTCTTGCCGACTACGAACACAAGATCACGCTGAAGCTGATCGAAGGGCTCAAGACCTTCAAGGGCCTTACCATCCGCGGCATCACCTCGTCCAATGCCATGCACCGGCGCGTGCCCACCGTATCCTTCACGCTCGACGGGCACCACCCAGAGAACCTAGCCAAGGCCTTCGCCAAGGATAGCATCTTCGTCTGGTCCGGCCACAACTACGCCATCGAACCTGTCGGACGCATGGGCCTTATGGATAAGGGCGGCGTGCTGCGCGTTGGCCTTGCACATTACAATACGGAAGCGGAGGTGGATGCCCTGCTCTCCTCCCTCACCCGTCAGGTCAGGAGCGCCTGAACCATGGCCTACAAGCTCGCCATCATCGGCCTCGGCAAGATCGCCCAGGACCAGCACCTCCCCGTCGTCACCAAGAACAACGACTTCGACCTCGCCGCCGTCGTCTCCTCCCGCGAAGGCTATCGCGACGTCCCGCACTTCAAGACGCCCGCCGAACTGTTCCGCAGCGGGTTGAAGCTCGATGCCGTCGCTCTCTGCATGCCGCCCGAGCCGCGCTTCGCCATCGCGCGGGATGCTTTGGACGCGGGTCTCCACGTACTGATGGAAAAGCCCCCAACGCCGACGGTCGGCGAACTCGATGCCATCACCGAGCATGCAGAGAGGGCGGGCCGCATCCTCTTCACCACATGGCACTCGCAATACAACAAGGCGGTGGACGAGGCGCAGCGGATGCTCTCCGGCAAGCGAGTTACCCGCCTTCATGTCAGCTGGAAAGAGGACGTACGCCACTGGCACCCCGGCCAGGAATGGATCTGGGAGGCTGGTGGCTTCGGCGTCTTCGACCCCGGCATCAACGCCTTCTCGATCGTGACGAAGATACTGCCGCAGCCGATCTTCGTGAAATCAGCCATGCTTGAGACGCCGCGCAACAAGGCAACACCGATTGCCGCGCAGATCACCTTCAAGCCGTCATGGGACGGTGAGGCCGAGCTGACCTCGGACCTCGACTGGCGGCAGACTGGCGAACAGAGCTGGAACATCGACGTCGACACGGCGGATGGTCTCGAGCTTGCGCTGAGGCGCGGCGGCACGGAGCTCTATGTCCGCGGCACGCTCGTCACCTCCGCACCGTCCGAGGAATACGAGGACATCTACGTCCACTTTGCCGAACTGTTGCGCACGGGCCGCTCGCACGTCGACAGCGCACCCCTGCAACTCGTCTCCGACTGCTTCATGCTGGGCCGTCGAACCGATACGGAACCGTTTCTCTGAGCCGCGCAAGCGTCTCCGCCGATGTCCCGCCGGCCGAGACCCGCGGCCAGTCGAGGTGGCCGAGGTCATAGCGAAGCTGCCTTTCGACCACTTCCGCCGTAGCATCGGAAGCGTCCCCGCGACGGGTGGCAAGACGGGCGATGAGGACTTCGCGTGGCGCCTCCAGCCATACGCCGGCGAACTGCGACTTGGTGCGGCGCGCCAGTTCGACAACAGCGGCACGCTCATCCTCCTGCGCGAAGACGGCGTCGAGGACAACGGAGTGCCCGGCCGCAAGTGCCTTCTCTGCTCGCGCCATGCATGCGGCATAGACGTCGAACGACGCCTCCCGCGTGTAGCTTGCAGGCGAAAGCCGTTCCATCTCGCCAACGCCCGCAAGCACCTTGCGCTCGACATCGCTACGCACATGGATGGCTCCGGGAGCAGAACCCAGGTGCGGCGCGAGGCCTGCGGCAGCGGTGGACTTCCCCGTTCCCGAAAAGCCGCCGATGCACAGCAACAGGGGCGGCGGCACCTTCAAATAGGCGATTGTGGCGCGAAACCAGTCGAGCGCCTGACCACGCTCCCTCATCGAATTCCTAAGCGCCAGTTCATGCGCAAGGTCAGCGGTGACGAGCGCCCTGACACCCGCACGTGTGGCGAAAAAGAGCGGCAGCAGAGCCAGTCCCAACAGGTCTTCCTCGGCGCGACGCAAGTGGAGATAGCGATTGAGGACGGTGTTGGCGGCCCCCCTTTCGCCGCCGCTCCACAGGTCCATCAGCAGGAATGCAAGATCGTAGAGCACGTCGATTGTCGCGATCTTCTCGCTGAACTCGATGGCATCGAAGAGCTTCGGTTCCTCGTCCTCCACGATGATGTTTCCGCAATGCATGTCGCCGTGGCAGCGTCGCACGAGACCGCGCTCGCTGCGCTCGTTCAGGAAATGGCGTTGCGCGCGCAGAGCAGATTCGTAGAGAGCATGGAACTCCAGCGTATCATCCGCCCGGAAGATGTCGGGCGAATCGATGAAGGCCTTCGACAGTTGCGCGCCGAGGCCGGTCATAACATCGGAGCCTTTCACATCGCGTCGCGGGGCAAGGGCATGTGATCGGGCAGCCATGACTGCGAGCTTCGCCGATAGCGGCGGGCCAATCTCGCCATGTGGCATGATCCAAGCCAGAAGCGCACTGGCGGCGAAACGGCGCATCACCAGGACGGGCTCACCCAGCACTTCGTCCAGAGCGAGATAGAGGTCTGCCGTGAACACACGGTTGATCTCAAGTTCCGCGACAAGCGCTGCCCGACGCTTCTCCACCGTGGAGAAATCAAGATAAGGCAGCGTTACGCCCTTCTTGATCTTGTAGGCCCGGTCACCCACCAGGAACACATGCGCTGCGTGCGTTTCGACATGCTCCACCGCCTCGCCGGGGAGGCCCCAGGTTTCGCCCTTGAGGAATGCGGAGGTGAACATGGCGCAACATTGCCGCGCCATGGGTCAGTGGTCTTTGACGGACGTCAATTCCCGCGGCGGCGTTCGCGGCGGGCGGCACCGGCGGCAGCGGCGTCGTGACCCTTGGCAAGCTCGGACACGGGGCCGAGCTTTGTTTCGATGAGTTCCAGCGAGGGACGGCTGCCCTTGCTGTAGCCTTCCAGCGACTTGCGCATCGCCGCAAGGTGCTCCGGGCTGGTGCCGCAGCAGCCGCCAATAATCTTGGCGCCGGCATCCAGTGCGATACGGGCATAGTCGGCCATGAGTTCCGGCGTACCGGTGTAATGAATGTGGCCGTCGACATATTGCGGGATGCCGCAGTTGCCCTTGGCGACCACTGCCGCGTCGGGGCGTGCTTCCGAAATGCCCAGAACGGTGGCGACCAGTTCCGAAGCACCCACACCGCAATTGGCGCCGATGGCAACCGGTTGGGTGGGGAGAGCCGCAGTCATGGCGCCGAAGGCCTTTGGGGTGATGCCCATCATGGTGCGGCCGTTGGTGTCGAAGCTCATGGTGGTGACGATGGGAAGGCCCGCCTGGGCGCAGCCCTCGACGGCGGCCTTGAGTTCCTCCTCGGACGACATGGTCTCGATCCAAAGGACGTCCACGCCGCCGTCCTTGAGTGCCAGCGCCTGCTCGGCAAAGGCCTTGACCGCCTCATCATGCGACATGGCCCCGATGGGCTCCATGATCTCGCCGGTTGGGCCGACGGAGCCGCCGACATAGACCGCGCGGCCTGCCGCATCAGCCTCGGCACGGGCATTCTTGGCGGCGGCGATGTTGATCTCGCGGACCTGACCTTGCGCATTGTGGAGCTTCAGGCGATGGCGGTTGCCACCGAAGGAGTTGGTGAGGACGATGTCAGCCCCCGCCTCGATGAAGCGACGATGCAGCGAACGAACCCGCTCCGCATGATCGAAATTCCACATTTCCGGGGCATCACCGGATTCGAGGCCCATCTGGAAGTAATTCGTTCCGGTGGCTCCATCGGCCAGTAGCCAAGGACGGGTAGCGAGGGCTTCGGTAAAGGACGGGCGGGTCATGGTGGCCTCCGTGGCAGACAACATAAAGACTTCTTTATATCCCTATCCAGCCTCTTGCCAAGAGCGAAACGCCTCGTCGGACAGAAGAAGGCTCATCCGGTCATTCACCGGCCAGGCGGCGGGGCGCTGGCCGGAGGCCTTGAGACTGCGGAGGCTGTTGCCTAGGTCGGCTATGTCATGACGCGCGAGGCGGGGCGCGCGGTGGAGGCGTTGGACGTCCGGCTTGCCGTGGGCGGACAGAACTGCGGTGGCCGCTGCCACTTGTGGCAGCAGGGCCTCGGCTGTGTCTAGGTAGGACTTCAGGTCGGAGTTGGCGATTTGTGCATAGAGCTTGCCCGGGTAAACGAAGTCCGCGGCAAACAGGAGACCATTGGCCTTGTCATGCAGGGAAACCGAATCAGGCGAGTGACCGGGGGTGTGTAGAAGGGTGAGGCGGCGCCCACCCAAATCGATCTCCGATCCGATGGCGAGCCAGTGGGTGGGCTTCACGGGAACCCAAGTCATGCCCTCCCAGTAGCCGACATAGAGGTCATCCGACGGCATAAGCCAGCCGTCCTTCATGCAGGCCCGGAGGACGGAAAGATCTGGAAGCGCAATGCTGGAGAACCCCGAAAGACCACCTGTGTGGTCAAAATGCATATGCGAAGGCAGTGCCATGACGGGGAGCGTCGTGAGCGCGCGTACCGCCTTCGAGATATCGCGCACGCCGGGGCCCGTATCGAACATCAGGGCCCTGCGCTCTCCGAGGATCAGGTAATTCCAGTTGATTTGGTGGAAGCGCGGTTCGCCGATAGCGATGACACCAGGAGCCACCTCCTCCACCGCGAACCAGTCATCCAGCCACGTGACGCCATCACAGAGCATCAGGCGGCCTCCGCGCCATAGAATAATGTTACCACATGCTGGGCTTCCGCGAAGAAAAGCCAACGCTGCACAACTGAAGCGAAGAGCACCAGCGCCATGGAGAGCAAGGCGGCATGGGGCACGACGAGTGCGGAGAGCATCAGGAGGATGGCAAGGACCAGCGCGGCGATCACCAGCTTACGCAGTTTCGCGGCATGCTTGCGGGCCACCGCATAGCCCATTTCCTTCTGAACGTAGTTCGGAACGGAGTGCGGCAATTCCCACTGGCCGACCTTGCCGAGGCGACCGAGGCCGGTTGCATCACCCATCGTGAGGTCACGCGGGGCAGCATCGACGCTGCGCCAGTAGAGAACCTTAACGATGAGGGCGACCGCCATCCACGCGGAAGAGAAGTACACGAGGAAGGCAGGGAAGTTGCCGAAGACGGAGGTAATGGCGGCGAGGATGGTTACTCCGGTCGCCAGCGCGAAAGTCAGATAGACCCAGACCGTCCAGGGATTGTGCCAGGCGCGGATGGTTTTGAGTGTCGAATAGATCTTGCCGGTGGACATCACGGTGAGCATGGCGAGAACGACGGTGATGACGGCCAGCGGTTTGATGAGGTCGGGAGCATGGATGAGGCCCGACCACACGACACCGAAGAGCACGGCGGGAACATAGGTCACGATGGCCAGCACGCCTTCGCGAGACAGCCATGATGAGCGCCACTGCGAGAGGGCGCGCCAGGCGCGCTCCGGGTGGCCGAGGTGGAAGGTGGAGGCAAGCAGGCCGATGGAGATGAGGCCGAGCGCGATCACCATAGACGTGAGACCGAAGGCGATAGTTGTTGCTTCGCCATGACTGATGCCGACAAGGGCGAGCAGCACCAGGAGACCATAGCCAGCACCCGTGGCCGTCGTGAACAGGATGACGGAATAGGCGGGATGCATGCTTAGCCTTCAAGCTTTCCGGAATGGTCGAGGTCAGAGGTGCGGCCGTCAGCCCTGCGTGGCGAGAGCACCCTGTCCGCCCACTGGAAAAGGCGATCAAAGGCGGAACCGTCAGGGCGGGGCAATGCCTCGGCAGGTGAGTTGGTGGCATCGCGTCGCGCGCGCGGGGGAAGATATTTGTTGACCGGCTTGTAGCCCATTTCCGGAAGCAGGTCGTAGCCACCGCGCTCGGCGACGAGTTGCGAGACCTTCGAAGTCGAGTCTCCCAGGTCGCCGAAGTGGCGAGCACCCGTCGGACAGGCCTTGACGCAGGCTGGCTGGCGGTCCTCTGGCTCAAAGTTCTCGTTATAGATGCGGTCGACGCAAAGCGTGCATTTCTTCATCACGCCTTGGCTCTGGTCATATTCGCGCGCTCCATAGGGGCAGGCCCATGAGCACAGCTTGCAGCCGATACAGGTTTCAGGATTCACAAGCACGATGCCGTCTTCCGCGCGCTTGTAGCTCGCGCCCGTCGGGCAGACCGTGACGCAAGCGGGTTCCTCGCAGTGGAGGCAGGAGCGTGGGAAGTGAACGATGCGGGACTGGTCCTGGCCCTGCTCCTTCACTTCATAGCCATGGACGCGATTGAGCCAGACGCCGGACGGATCGGATGCGTAGGGGTTTGTATCGGTGAGCGGGGCCGAATAGCCCTGCGTGTTCCACTCCTTGCAGGAGGTGACACAGGCCTGGCAGCCGACACAGGTGTCGAGGTCAATGACGAGGCCAAGTTTCTTGGCTGAGGGCGGAGGAAGCGACGTCATTCGACCCTCTCGAGCGGCTTAAGAGTGGCAAATTGTGGCTCACTGACATCCGACTGGTCGGAGGCCTTCTCGACGCGAACGCGGAGATCGTACCAAGCGGCCTGCCCGGTGATGGGATCGCTGTTTGAATAACGATAACCGCCCTCTCGCTCGGGCAGCAATTCGGAGATCAAATGGTTGAGGAGAAAACCCTGTTTTGATTCGTCCGAGCCGGGCTTCAACCCCCAGGTGCCGGAGCGCTTGCCGATGGCGTTCCAGGTCCAGACGGTTTCCGGGTTCACCCCATCCATGAGTTTAGCTTGCGCCTTGATCTTTCCATGGTGCGAGGTGACGGTGACCCAATCACCATCCGCGACCTTAAGTTTCGCTGCCATCTCGCGCGCCATGTAGAGCCAATTGCGTGACATGATCTGACGGAGCCAGGCGTTCTGCGAGCCCCAGGAGTGATACATGGCCATCGGCCTCTGGGTGACGGCATGCATGGGGAACTCCGCATCCGACACCATCTCGCCCTCGAAGGGTGGATACCAGAAGGGGATGGGGTCGAAGTAGCTGGCGATGCGACTGCGATGCTCGGCAGGCGCAACGACCTTGCCGTGCCCCCTGGCAGAGAGGCGGAACTTCTGCAGCGGCTCGCAATAAAGCTGGTGGATGACGGGTTCCGGCTTGCCGATGAAGCCGAAGAAGGTTGCCCAATCGAGATAGGCCCAGTTTACATGGCGATAATACTTCATGTGATCGGGGAGTTCGTAGAACCAGTGGCAGCCGTTGTCGATGTAGTGCTGCAACTGCTCTGGATTGGGTGTGCCGCGCCCCTGCGCGCGGCCATTGGGTCCGCGGAACCCGGCGAGCGGGCCGATGCCGGGTGCGCGCTCATGGTTGACGATGTAATCCGGGTAGCCGCCGGGATAGCGTGGCGAGCCATCGGTGCGCGTCATGCCCGTGAGGCCGATGCGCGTGCCGAGGTCAAGCAGCACGGTCTGGAAGGGGCGCACGTCACGGTCTGGCTCGACCACCGGCTGGCGAATGGAATCCGCCGGGCCATCAGCTTCCGATATCGGGCGATCGAGGAGCGAGATGCAATCCCAGCGCTCGAGGTAGGTGGTATCGGGTAGTATGAGGTCGGCGTAATGCACCATCTCGGAGGCGTAAGCGTCCGAATAGATGATCTTGGGGATAGTGTAGCTGCCGTCCGGCTCCTTCTGCGTGAGATACCTGATGGTGTCAGGCACGTTCATTGCCGAGTTCCAACTCATGTTGGCCATGTACATGAATAGGACGTCAATGCCGTAGGGATCCTTCTTGGCGGCATTGGTAATGACCATGTGCATCATGCCGTGGGCGGCCAGCGGCGCGTCCCAGCTATAGGCTTTGTCCAGCCGCTGCGGAATTCCCTCAGCGTCCACCAGCAGATCTTCCGGCGAGGTGACAAAACCGAGTGGGGGCCCCGGGAGCGGCGTATTGGGTTTTACCTGACCGGGCTTTCCAGCCGGCTTCACGCCGGGCGGTGGTGGCTTGGGGAACGGCGGCTTGTAGCGAAATCCACCCGGTACGTCGATGGTGCCGAGCAGAATTTGTAGAAGGTGGATGGTGCGGCAAGTCTGGAAGCCGTTGGCGTGGGCGGAGATGCCACGCATGGCGTGCATGGAAACGGGGCGGCCCACCATCTTTTCGTGATAACGGCCAAGATGATCCGTCCACGGAACGTCGAGCGCAATCTCCTCCTCGAAGGCAGTGCGTGCGAGCTCGGCGGCGATACGCCTGATGGTCTCCACCGGAACGCCGCAGCGCTCGGAGACTTTCTCGGCGGACCATTCAGAATCGATGAACCGTTCGGCAATGAGCGTGAAGGCAGTGACGACGCGGCGGCCATCCGGCATCTTGAAACGGCCCATGAGCTTCGGGGCCGCATCGGACGATAGTGCCGGCATGGCTGTGTTCGAGTGGTTGTCCCATACCAGCGCAGAATTCTGCGCATTGCGGACGAAGAGCCCATCATCGGCACCGCCCTCATTCTCGATGATGAGCCATGGCGAGTTGGTGTAGCGGAGCAGGTATTCGCCGTCGATCTTCTGGGCGGTGAGCAGCTCATGTATCAGCGCGCCGACGAACAGGCCGTCAGTGCCGGGACGGATGCCGATCCATTCGTCCGCAATCGCCGAGTAGCCGGTACGGATGGGGTTGATCGAAACGATCTTGGCGCCGCGGGCTTTCAACTGACCCAGCGCCTTCTTGATCGGGTTCGAGCCATGGTCCTCGGCAACGCCGAACAGCATAAAGTATTTCGTGTGCTTCCAGTCCGGCTCACCGAACTCCCAGAAGGAGCCCCCGAAGGTGTAGAGACCCGCTGCCGCCATGTTGACAGAACAGAAGCCTCCGTGGGCGGCATAGTTGGGGGTACCGAACTGCGTGGCCCACCAGCCGGTAAGGCCCTGGCTCTGGTCGCGCCCAGTGAAGAAGGCGAGCTTCTTTGGGTCCTTGGCGCGGACCTCGGAGAGCCAACTAGAAGCGAGGCCCAGAGCCTCATCCCACTCGATCTCCTTGAACTCGCCCGAGCCGCGCTGGCCCACGCGCAGCAGTGGCTTCGAAAGCCGAGCCGGGGAATAATGCTGCATGATGCCGGCCGCGCCCTTGCCGCAGATGACCCCCTTGTTGACGGGATGCTCCGGGTTGCCGTCGATGTAGGTGACGCGGCCATCCTTCAACTGCACCCTGATGCCGCAGCGGCAGGCGCACATGTAGCATGTGGTGGTCTTCACCTCATCCCAGTTCTTGGGCGAGGTATCTACGACGGGTTCGGTCATGCGCGTCCGGCCTAGGTGTCCAATCTTTTCTACTCTACCGACTCTCTTGGACCTATGATAGGTCCAGACAGAGCGTTCACAGGGACCAAATGCGCGACTGGCTCGTCCATATCCGGCGGAACGAACACGCCAGCCTCCAGACCCAGATCCGCGAGGCGCTCGTCTCTGCAATCCTCGACGGGCAACTTGCCCGGGAGGAACCGATTCCGTCGACCCGCAAGATGGCGAAGAGCCTGGGGGTTTCCCGAAATACCGTGGTGTTGGCATATCAGGGTCTGCTTGACGACGGCTACCTGAAGGCCCGCGAGCGCTCCGGCTATTACGTGGCCGAAAAGGCACTGGACGGGGCCTCCACACCGAAACAACCGCTGAAGCAGGCGGCCTCCAGCGCGGGAATCGACTGGTCGAGCCGGTTGACCATGCAGCCGGCCGACCAGGCCAATGTCTCGAAGCCTCTGGATTGGCAATCCTACACCTACCCCTTCATTTATGGCCAGGTCGACCACACGCTGTTCCCGCTGGCCGAGTGGCGCGACTGTGCCAGACAGGCGTTGGGCAAGAAGTGGCTGGGTTCCTGGACCAACGACACCTGGGCCCATGACGACCCATTGCTCGTCGAGCAGATCCGCCGACGCATCCTGCCACGCCGCGGCATCATGGCCAATGATGACGAAATCCTGGTGACGCTGGGTGCCCAGAACGCGCTCTACCTGCTCACCACGCTGCTGGTGGGGCGCGATACGCGGGCGGGCATGGAAGAGCCGGGCTATCCCGACGTGCGCAACATCTTCAACCTCAGCACACCGCATGTCTCGCTTCTGCCGGTGGACGAGAAGGGCCTCGTACCCTCCGAGGCCTTCGATGCCTGCGACCTCGTCTTCACCACGCCGAGCCATCAGTTCCCGACCACTGTGACCATGCCGCTGGAGCGCCGCATGGAACTTCTGAAGCGCGCCGCAAAGCATGACGTGGTCATCATCGAGGACGACTACGAGTTCGAGACGAATTATGTGAACGAGCCCTGCCCAGCGCTGAAGTCGCTCGATGACGACGGCCGCGTCATTTATGTGGGCTCGCTGTCCAAGACGTTGTTCCCAGGCCTGCGCCTTGGCTTCCTCGTGGCGCCGAAGAATATTGTGGCCGAGGCCCGCGCACTGCGGCGCCTGATGGTGCGGCATGCCCCAAACAACAACCAGCGGACGGCGGCACTTTTCCTGTCGCTCGGACACCACGACACGCTGATCCGCCGTTTGCACCGGGCCTATCGCACCCGCTGGGAGATCATGGGCGAGGCGCTGAAGCAGTACTTGCCTGACGCAAGCCGCGTGCCGAGCTTCGGTGGCACGAGCTTCTGGGTGAAGGGCCCGGCGGGCCTCGACAGCGACGAGCTCGGCAGGACCGCTGCCGCCAAGGGCGTACTGATTGAACCAGGCCACATCACCTTTGGTACAACGGACGCACCGCGCAATTTCTATCGTCTCGCCTTCTCGTCGATTGCCGAGCAGAAGATCGAACCCGGCATCCGCATCCTCTCCGACCTCGTGCGGCGCTGAACCCATGAAGCTTGCGACCGACAACCGCGCACTGGCGCTGGCCTGCGTGCTGGTCGGAGTAGGTCTCGCTTCGGCGCAGGATGCCGTCGTCAAATACATGTCGTCCGGCTACCCGGCCTATGAGACGCTGCTGTTCCGTTGCGTGGGCTCGCTGCCGGTCATAGCCTTCTTGCTGTGGCGGGAGGGGCGCGGCTGGTCCATCGCCACGCCGCTGTGGCGGCGCGTGTGCCTGCGGGGGCTGATTCTCTCCGCCGCATATCTGTGCTTCGTGCTGGCCATAGCTGCGATTCCCATTGCCAATGCGGTGGCGATCTATTTTACCATGCCGTTCTTTGTGGCGGGGCTCGCAGGTCCGTTGCTTCATGAGCGGGTGCGGTTCCACCGCTGGCTCGCCATCATTGCTGGCTTCATCGGCGTGCTCATCATGGTGCGGCCAGGTGCCGGCGTGTTCGAACCGGCCTCGCTGCTGGCGCTCGGTTCGGCCATGGGTTACGCGGTAGGCCAAATGCTTGGCCGGCCGCTCTCCCAGAAAGTGTCGCCCATCGTCATCGCGACGTGGCAGAACTTCATCTATGCGGGCATGGCGCTGGCCATCGGAATCATCTTCAACAGCTTTGACTTCGGGCACTTCACGCATCCGAGCCTCGTGTTCCTGTCGCGGCCGCCGATGTGGCCCACCGCTTTCGACGCAATCCTGCTGTTCGGCCACGGCATCTTGGCAGGCACCGCGATGATCCTGTTCATCAATGCCTATCGCCTGGCGGAGACAAACTTCGTGGCGCCCTTCGAATATTCGGCGATGATCTGGGCGGTGATCTATGGAATCGTGCTGTTCGGCGATTTCCCGGATTTCTGGACGTGGATTGGTGCGGGAATCGTGGTGGTGGCGGGCATCCTGATGATCCTGAGGGACCGGGCGCTGGACCGGGCGCTTGCCTAGAGCCCGAAGCGCGTCCACAGCCTGCCTGCCATGGAGCGATGCGGGAAGGGCATTTCGGCGTCGACGCCGCGTCTGTTCCAGATCGTTGCGTACATGTGCATGAATGGGGACGGCGGCGGGTCGCGCTCCTCGAAGAAGAAGGCGGGCACGTTCCACCAGGCGACGGGGTCGACCGCTTCGGGCGGAAGAATGTCGATGTCCTCGTCGGGTTCGCGCAGCATGAGCCCCGAGAGCATGTGCGGGCCGACATTTTCCCAGTTTCGGTCCTCCGGGTTCAGCGCTGCAACGCGGTCCACGGCACGATGCCAGAGGTCGCCGGCGCGCGGGACGGGAGTGGCCATGAAGCAATTGGTGACCTGCGTCAGGCTCTCGCCCGTCGCGGTCGGTTCAGCATGGCGGAAAGGGCGCCGCTTCTCTGAGGCGATGAGCGGGCCAGCGGCGATCTTCGGGGCATCGGTCAGGGCCACCACGTCCAGATCGGACCAGATTCCGCCCTGCTCGGCAAGAACGCGATAGCGGAAGAGGCTGGTAAGATAGGCCATGTTTGTAGTGTCTTCCGCCTGCATGGGAAGGAACACGGATGCATCCTGCACATCCGGCACCTCGGCGCGCAGATGCTCGGGATCGTAGCTCCAGAGCTTCACCTTGTAGCCATTGCTCACGAAGCTGGTGAGGCTCAGACGCGCGAGGCGCGACAATTTGCCCGAGACCCAGAGCATGTGGACGGGAAGTTGCTTCAGCATCGTTGACCTCAAATCGGGTAACCGGCCCAGCCCTTCACCGTGCGCAGCGCAAGCGAGGACTGGATGCGCTGAACGCCGGGCAGGCGCGAGATTCGCGAGCGGTGGATGCGCTCATAATCTGCCGTATCGGTTGCGGCAACGCGCAGCAGATAATCGAACTGGCCGCTCATCAGGTGGCACTCGAGAATCTCAGGTACGCGCTGCACCGCTTTCTCGAATTTCTCGAAGGCCTCCTCGGTCTGGGCGGAAAGCGAGACTTCGACGAAGAACTCGTTGGCAAGCCCCAGCGCGGCGCGGTCGAGATTGGCGGTGTAGCCCTGGATGACGCCCGCCTCCTCGAGGAGTTTCACACGCCTGTGGCAGGAGGAGGCCGAGAGACCCGCCTTCTGGGCCAGTTCGGCAATCGGCCGCTGGGCGTTCTTCTGCAGTTCGGACAGGATGATCTTGTCCGTCTTGTCCAGTTCCTGAGATTTCATTCGAACTTCCTATCATATTTTCGAATGGAGTTTCAATGCTGCAGTGCTCCGGAAACCTCTTCGGAAAATCATTTCAGGCGGGATTTGCTAGTTTGCGACCACCATCGAGGGAGGACATTTCAATGCTCATCGGCGTTCCGAAGGAAATCAAGAATCACGAATACCGCGTGGGCATGACGCCCACCTCGGTGAAGGAGGCCGTGCGCCACGGGCATGAGGTCTGGGTGCAAGCCAATGCCGGCTCGGGCATCGGCGCAACGGATGCAGACTACGCGGCGGCCGGCGCCAAGATCATCGCCACCGCGGCAGAGATATTCGCCAAGGCCGACATGATCGTGAAGGTGAAGGAACCGCAGGCTGCCGAGCGCAAGATGCTGCGCCCCGGCCAGATCCTCTACACCTACCTCCACCTTGCGCCCGATCCGGAGCAGACCAAGGACCTGGCCGCCTCCGGTGCGGTGTGCATCGCCTACGAAACCGTGACCTCGCCGCGCGGCGGGTTGCCGCTGCTGGCCCCGATGAGCCAGGTCGCGGGCCGCATGTCGGTCCAGTCCGGTGCCCACTGCCTCGAAAAGGCACAGGGCGGCCTCGGCGTGCTGCTGGGCGGCGTTCCCGGCGTAGCGCCGGGCAAGGTCGTGATCCTCGGCGGCGGCGTCGTCGGCACCAATGCCGCCGTCGTGGCACTGGGCATGGGCGCTGACGTGACCATCCTCGAGAAGAACACCGACCGGATGGAAGAACTGGTCGCCCGCTTCGGCACGGCGATCAAGACGATCTATTCCACGCAGGGTGCGGTGGAAGACGAATGCGCCGCGGCCGACCTCGTGATCGGCGGCGTGCTGATCCCCGGTGCTGCGGCCCCGAAACTCGTCACCAAGGCGATGCTGAAGGACTGGAAGCCGGGTTCGGTGCTCGTCGACGTCGCCATCGACCAGGGCGGCTGTGCCGAAACCTCCAAGGCTACGACGCATGCCGAGCCCACCTATGTGGTCGACGGCGTCATCCACTACTGCGTCGCCAACATGCCGGGCGGCGTTGCCCGCACCTCCACCTATGCACTCAACAACGTCACCCTGCCCTTCGGGCTGGCCATTGCCAACAAGGGCTGGAAGAAGGCGCTGCTCGATGACGCGCATCTTCGCAACGGCCTTAACGTGGCCGACGGCAAGGTGACATACAAGGCGGTAGCCGACGATCTCGGCTACGCCTACGTGCCGGCGGAAAAGCTGCTGGCCTGAACGGCCTGCAAGTCTTGAAGACAGAAACGCCCGGTGAGAGCCGGGCGTTTTCCTTTGGTGGTGCGAGAGAGCCGTGTGCACAGGCATGAGCCATCCTTGGTGAGGGTTGCAATGGTCCCTCGCGAGAGAAGTGGGAGGCGCGGGCGCTGCCCGGCGCGGTGAGCTGATCCTTGTGGGACCAGCGGTAGAGCGCTGAGCAGCGCCCGCGAACCGACAGGTCTTAGGCCTTTGGAGGAGCGCTTGCGGACTGTTCCCAAGGAACGTGTCGCCTTGCCTGAGGCGCGGGGGGCGTATTGCCCCCGGGTCTCCCCCTCGGCCCCCGGGAGAGCGGCACACGTTACGTCGCACCCGCAGGCCTGTCCTCCACCTCGCCCGAGCTCACCGCCATGAGCAGGACCCCGACTGGGGAGAGCGATGGGATATAGGCATATTATAGGACTAAAGTCAATAAGCATCTTCTTTCCCCCATTCTCTGTGACGCCGTCACCCCGGCTTTCGCCGGGATCACACCAATGGAGGGGGGTGTGCCGAGATGACGGCCCTTGTGTGGGGCGCGAGAGAGGAACTCTTAGCGCGCCCCTGGGGAACGCAAAAAGCCAGCCCGAGGGCTGGCTTCGAAGCGTCAACGACGACGGAAGGGTCTAGCCTTCAGCCTTCACCGTAAGAACCTGGCGACCCTTGTAGAGGCCGGTCTTCAGGTCGATGTGGTGGGGGCGGCGGAGCTCGCCCGACTTCTTGTCCTCGACCCATGTCACGGTCTGTTCATGGTGGCCCGAACGGCGCATGCCGATACGGCTTTTTGACATCTTCTTGCGTGGAACGGCCATTTAAAACTCCATAGGCAAAGGCGCAGGGAACGGCCCGCGCCCTTCAGTTGGAGCGGCTCTTAACCCAGACTAGGGCTGAAGGCAAGTCAGATAGGGGTCCATTCCGGTCATGCGGATGAGAATCCGGGTGGCAACGCCACGGACCCCCTTGGAGGGCTTCCCGGCATTGCGCTTGAGCGGGTTCGGGAGCACAGCAGCCAGCAGGGCCGCCTCCTTTTTCGTGAGGTTTTTCGATGACTTATGGAAATGATGCTGGGCCGCTGTCTCAGCCCCGTAGACGCCGGGGGCCCATTCCACGATGTTCAGGTAAACCTCGATGATGCGGCGCTTGGACCAGATCAGGTCGATCCACAAGGCGAGCGGAATCTCGATCAGCTTGCGGATGGCAAGGCGGCCGTCCCACAGGAACAGATTCTTGGCCGTCTGCATGGGAATCGTCGAGGCGCCGCGGGTGGGGCCCTCGTCATTGTCCATGGCGTCGTCGATGACGCCCTGCACCTCGATCCAGTCTACGCCATTGTGCTGGCAGAAGCGGGCATCCTCGGAGGAAATGACCGCGCGGGGCAGCCAGGGCGACATGTCCTCGAGGCTTACCCATTGCTTGTCGATCCCGTTCCCGGAAAGTGCCCTGAGCAGCATGATGTTGGAAACCGGCGGCGGCACGACAGCATAGACCAGCGTCATAACAATAGGCCAGGCCACCACGAAGCCCAGCATATAGACGCCCCAGCGCAGCAGGCGGTTCTTCGGCAGGCGGCTTTTCAGTGAGCGGCGCATGGGCGTAATGAGATCCGGCTCGGCACCATCGGACGGGGAAACCTCCGCTTCCACGGCGTGAAGCGGTTCCGCTGTCCTAACGGCTGCTGGTTGAGTTTCTTGTGCCATGACCCTAATCAGAAGCGGCCTTACCATAGGATTCCCGCCTTGTCCTTCCAGGAAGCCCTCACCCGCTGCGCTGCCGAAACCGATGCCCTGCTAGACCGGTTGCTGCCCTTGGATGCCTTCCCCGCCCCGCGGGTGACGGAGGCCATGCGCTATGCGGCACTGGGCCAGGGCAAGCGGCTGCGCCCCTTCCTGGTGGTCGAGTCAGCCGCCCTCTTTGAGGTGCCACGAAGCCAAGCGCTACGGACGGGCGCGGCGCTCGAATGCGTGCACTGCTATTCGCTGGTCCATGACGATTTGCCCGCGATGGACGACGACGACCTGCGGCGCGGCAAGCCCACCACCCACAAGGCATTCGACGAGGCGACCGCCATCCTCGCGGGTGATGCGCTGCTGACCCATGCCTTTGAAATCCTCGCCGATGCGGCCACCCACCCCGATGCGGCCATCCGTGTTGGGCTCGTGTCGAAGCTCGCCAGGGCAGCCGGCGTTTCCGGCATGGTAGGGGGGCAGATGCTGGACATCGAGGCCGAGACGCAGAACGCCTCCGAGCTTGCCCATATCGGGCTGATCCAGTCGCTGAAGACCGGGGCGCTGTTCCGCTATGCCTGCGAGGCGGGTGCCATCCTCGGCGGTGCAGACCCTGCCCCGCTCATCCGCTATGCCCAGAAGATCGGGCTCGCCTTCCAGATCGCCGATGACATTCTCGACGTCGAATCGACGCCCGAGGCGCTGGGCAAGGCGACACAGAAGGACAAGGCGATGGGCAAGGCCACCTTCGTGGACCTGCTGGGGATGGGCGAAGCCAAGCGCCGCGCTGCGGCGCTGGTGGATGAGGCGGTGGAGAGCCTGTCGGGATACGGAGCAAAAGCCACGGTGCTGAATGAGGCGGCGCGGTTCATTGTGGAGAGACGGAAGTAAGGCTTTTCCTGCTTCAGCGGGAGAGGACGACGTCCGCGGATCAAGTGCCCCAGCGCCCCTTCACATAGTCCTCGACGATGTCCTTGAACTGCTGCGAGAGGTTCTCGCCACGCAATGTCATGGCCTTCTTGCCGTCGATGAAGATCGGGGCCGCCGGAAGCTCGCCGGTCCCCGGGAGCGATATGCCGATGTCGGCGTGTTTCGACTCGCCGGGTCCGTTGACGATGCATCCCATGACGGCGAGCGACAGTGTCTCGAAGCCGGGATAATCACGCTGCCAGTCGGGCATGCGGGCACGGACGTAGGACTGGATGTCCTGCGCCAGCTCCTGGAATGTCGTCGAGGTGGTGCGACCGCAGCCGGGGCAGGCAATGACCATCGGCGCGAAGCTGCGGATGCCCATTGTCTGAAGAATTTCCTGCGCCACGATCACCTCGCGCGAGCGGTCGCCACCGGGTTCGGGTGTGAGCGAGATACGGATGGTGTCGCCGATCCCTTCCTGCAGCAGAACAGCCAGCGCCGCTGTCGAGGCGACGATGCCCTTGGAGCCCATGCCGGCCTCGGTGAGGCCGAGATGCAGCGCGAAGTCGCAACGCTTTGCCAGCGAACGATAGACGGCAATCAGGTCCTGCACCTCGGAGCACTTGGCAGAAATGACAATCTTGTCCTTCGGCAGGCCCAGCTCCACCGCGCGCTCGGCCGACATGAGGCCGGACTGCACCACGGCCTCGTGCATCACCTCCCGCACGTCCATGGGTTCGGCGGACCTGGCGTTCTGGTCCATCAACTCTGTCAGCAGTGCGTTGTCGAGCGAGCCCCAGTTGACGCCGATGCGCACCGGACGACCGAACTTCATGGCCGTCTCGACCATCATCGAGAAGTTGCGGTCCTTCTTCTCCTTGAAGCCGACGTTGCCGGGATTGATGCGATATTTGGCCAGCGCCTCGGCGCAGGCCGGGTGGTCGTTCAGCAATGTGTGGCCATTGTAGTGGAAGTCACCCACCAGCGGCACGTTGACTCCCATGCGGTCCAGCTTCTCGCGGATGTGCGGCACGGCCCTGGCCGATTCCTCACGGTCGACCGTGATGCGGACGAGTTCCGATCCGGCGCGGGCAAGCGCCGCCGTCTGCCTGGCGGTTCCCTCGGCGTCTGCCGTGTCGGTGTTGGTCATGGACTGGACGACGATGGGGGCGCCGCCGCCCACCGTGACGTGGCCTACCTTTACGGGGACCGACCTGCGCCGGTTACTGATCACAGAATAGCTCATGGGTATTAACTGGCCTGAGGACGAAGCAAGGTCAAGACGAAGAGCAGGCCTGCGGAAAGGACAATGGCCGGCCCGGTGATGGCATTGGCGAAGGCGGACAACGCCAGCCCCATGACCACCGCCACGCAGGCGATGGCGGCGGAGACCAGCGCCATGGTTTCGGGGCTGTTGGTCAGGCGGCGCGCGGCGGCGGCGGGAATGACGAGGAGTGCCGTAATGAGCAGCAGCCCGACGATCTTCATGGAGATCGCCGTCATCAGCGCGATCAAGAGCACGAAGCCCAGTTCAACCCGCCTGACGTTGATGCCCTCGGCCTGGGCCAGTTCCTCGTGCACCGACATGGCAATGAGGTCCCGCCACAGGAGGCCGAGGATCAGCAGCACGGCAGCCCCCCCCGCCCAGACGACGGCCACGTCCTTCCAGCTCACCGTGAGGATGTCGCCGAACAGCAGGTCCATGTGGTCGCCCGCTGAACCAGTGACGAGGCCCACCGTGACGATGCCGAGCGCCAGGGAGGAATGTGACAGGATGCCGAGCAGCGTGTCGGTGGCCAGAACGCGCTGGCTCTTCATCAGCATCAGCAGCAGCGCCACGGCGACGGCGGTGGCAACAGCACCCAGCGTGAGGCTGAAGCCCAGCAGCAGGCCCAAGCCCACGCCGAACAGGCCCGAATGCGCCAGCGTCTCGCCAAAATAGGCCATGCGCCGCCACACGATAAAGCAGCCCACAGGACCTGCCACCGAAGCGATGGCAAGCCCTGCGAGCAGGGCGCGCTGGAAGAACGGCTGGATGAGGATATCAAGCACGAGCGTCAGTGCCGGTGGTCAGGATGGTGATGGTCATGGCCACAGTCATGGCTTTCATGGTCGTGATCGTGGTTGTGGGTATAGGCCGCGATCATGCGCGCTGCGGCAGGCCCGAAGAGCTTGGCGAATTCCGGGTCCTGCTGGACCTTGATGGGGCCGCCCTCGCAGCACACGTGGCCATTGAGGCAGACGACGTGGTCGCTTTCCGCCATCACCATGTGGAGGTCGTGGCTGACCATGAGGATGCCGCAGCCATGGCGCTTGCGCACCTCGGAAATCAGCTCGTACATGCGCGCCTCGCCCAGGAAGTCGACGGCCTGTACCGGCTCGTCCAGCACCAGGAGTTCGGGTTGCCTGAGCAGGGCACGCGCCAGCAGCGCGCGCTGCAGCTCACCGCCGGAGAGGCGGGAGACATTCGCCTCCTTCAGGTGCGCGATTCCGGTTTCGGCCAGCGCATCGTCAATTTCGGATTCGGTTGGCTTCAGCGTCAGTGACAGCAGGCGGCGCACATCCAGCGGTACGTTTGAGGTGAGCGGAAAGCGCTGCGGCACATAGCCGATGCGCAACGCCTTGGGGCGGATGATCTCGCCCGATGTGAGCGGCTGCAGGCCCAGCAGGCAGCGCACCAGCGTGGACTTTCCCGCGCCATTGGGGCCGATCACCGTGACGATTTCGTTTGGGCGCACATCAATGTTGACCTTGTCGAGAATGGTGCGGCCCCCGATCACGAGGGTGGCGTCACGCGCGCTGAGAATGGCGTTGGCGACCTTCAGCATCAGGTACCCTCCCCGCAAGACGCACAACGGCCGGTGAGTTCGACGACGCTGCGGTGGACAGCGAAGCCCTGCGCCGTCGCCGCGGATTGTAGCGCCTCGAACATCTCCGGCGCATCGAGTTCGGCGACGAGGCCGCATTTCTCGCAGACCAGAATGGCAGCAGGCTCGCCCTCATGTGGGTGGGTGCAGGCAACGAAGGCGTTGCGGCTCTCGATCTTGTGGACCAGGCCATGCGCCTCGAGGAAGTCGAGCGCGCGATAGACGGTGATGGGCGCGGGCCGGGGCCCGTGGCCCGCCATGCGCTCGATGATGTCATACGCACCCACGGCAGAATGGCTTTCGGCCACGCAATTCAGCACCTCGCGGCGCTGATCGGTGAGGCGGGAGCCGCGCCGCTCGCAGGCGCGCTCGGCGCGCGACAGGAGTTCGGCGGTGCAGGTTGCGTGGTTGTGATGCGGCTCAGGGAACGACATGAACGTTATAATATAACATGCTTGCGGCAAGTTCCAGTTCCATCCACGATGGCTTGAAACCTCAGGAGTGCCACAATGTCCGACCACACCACCGGAACTGCCAAAGCCACTGTTTTCATTGAGAATGATCGGGTGATCGTCACCGAATACCGCTTCGCACCAGGCGCCAACACCGGCTGGCACAAGCATGGCCATGACTATGTGGTGGTACCGCTGATGGATGGCAAGGTACGGCTGGAAACACCCACTGGCCCTGCCCACGCCGAGATGAAGGCGGGTGTCCCCTATTTCCGTCATGCGGGTGTGGAGCATGACGTCATCAACGCCAATGCCACCGAATATGCCTTCATCGAGATCGAGTTGAAGTGAAGTTCCTGGTTCTCAACGCCGGATCGTCCTCACTCAAGTTTGCGGTATTCAACGGCCAGCTGAAGCTGTTGCTGAAGGGTCAGGTTTCGGGGATCGGCTCGAGGCCAAGGTTCGAAGTCGAAGGTCATCCAGGCCGCGACGTGCCGCATGTCATGACCGCCAGCGAAGGCCTGCTGGTAGCGGCCGAGTGGCTGGCGGACAATGGCCATGAGCCTGCGCAATTCAACGGCATCGGCCATCGCATCGTGCATGGCGGTACGCAGTATGTGACCCCGATCGCAGTCAATGACCGGATCCAGCAGGACCTCGAGGCCCTGCGGTCTCTCGCTCCGCTGCATCTGCCATTCGGGCTCGGCGTGTTGCGCGAGATGCGACGCGTTGCACCGGAGGTGCCGAACATCGCCTGCTTCGACACGGCGTTCCATGCCACGCAGCCGGAACTCGCCACCCGCCTGCCGCTGCCCCGCGATTACTTTGACAAGGGTTACCGACGCTACGGCTTCCACGGCCTCAATTACCAGCACGTCGTCGAGGCGCTGCCGCATGTTTCCGGCAAGCCGTTGCAGCGGCGCCTGCTCGCCGCGCATCTGGGCTCGGGTGCCTCGATGTGCGCGATCTTCGACGGCAAGAGTGTTGCAACCACCATGGGCTTCTCGACGGCCGATGGCCTCGTCATGGGCACGCGCACCGGCTCCATCGACCCCGGCGTGCTGGTAGCGCTGATGCGCGACGAACACATGAGCCTCGACCAGCTGGAGGACCTTCTCTACCGCAGGAGCGGTCTGCTCGGCCTCTCCGGCATCTCGGCCGACATGCGCGTGCTGCTGGCCAGCGACCGCACCGAGGCGAGCGAGGCAGTCGACTATTACTGCTACTCCGCCGCACGCCATGCCGCATCGCTGGTGCCGGCACTGGGCGGCGTCGATGCCATGGTATTCACCGGCGGCGTGGGCGAGAACGCCGGCGCCGTGCGCGCGCGCATCATGTCACACCTCAAGTGGCTGGGGCTCGGGCCGGAGAACGTCTATGTCGTTCCCGCCAACGAGGAACTGACGATTGCGCACGGCGTCAGCGAACTCGTCTAGCTCATCGCCAGCAGCAGCGCGCCCGTCGCCACAATGTCATCCACCGTCGCACCGCGCGACAGGTCGGAGACCGGCTTCGCGAAACCCTGCAGAATCGGGCCGATGGCCTGCGCACCCGCCAGATACTGCGTGAGCTTATAGGCGATGTTGCCGGCGTCGAGGTCCGGGAAGACCAGCACATTGGCGCGGCCCTCCACGTCGCCCGGCTCCTTCAGCTTCTTCGAAGCCACAGACGGCGACAACGCGGCATCACCCTGAAGCTCGCCGTCAATCTTGAGATGCGGTGCCTTCGCTCTTGCGATGCGCAGGGCCTCGATCACCTTGTCGGCATCCGGATGACTGCCACTGCCCTTGGTAGAGAACGAGAGCAGCGCCACGCGCGGCTCCTCGCCCAGGAAACGCGCCGCACTCGTGGCGGAAGCGATGGCGATATCCGCCAGCTCCGCCGCAGTGGGCTGTATGTTGACGCCGCAATCGGCGAACACCAGCCGCCGCTCCGGCCATTGCATCAGGAAGAAGCTCGAGGGCGTGTCGATCCCCGCCGCCGGGCCGATGGTCATCAGCGCCGCCTCAATGACGCGGGCGGTCGGGTTCGCAGCCCCCGCCAGCATGGCATGCGCCTCGCCTGCCGCAACGGCGGCCCCGGCACGGTAAAGCGGCTTCTTCAGCAGTCGCTCCGCCATGGCGTCCGACATCTTCTCGCGCCGGGACCGGACGAGGGCAATATGGGCCTCGGTGGCCTCCGGCACGTCCGCGGCGCCGAATACGACAGGATCGGCAAGGCCCTCGCGGCGAAAACGCTCAGCGGCGGCCCTGATTCGCTCGTCTTCGCCCTCTGGCATCACCAGTTTCAAACCTCTGTCCTTGATTTTGGCCTTGGCTTCGTCGATCACGCTCATTGGAACTCTCTTTCGGATGGCGGCCATGTCAGCAGAAGAAAAGATCGAAATCCACCGCGGCCTGAAGGGCGTCTATTTTGAACGCTCCGGGACCACCTTCATCGATGGCAAGGCCGGGGAACTCCGCTATCGCGGCTATTCGATCCATGACCTGGCGCAGCATTCGAGCTTTGAGGAAACGGCCTATCTGCTGCTCTACGGCGAGCTGCCGACGGTGTCCCAGCTTGCGGGTTTCGACGCCAGGCTCAAGGCGGCGCGCAGGCTTCCCAGTGAGATTCTGTCACTCATCGAGACCGTGAAGCAGTCACATCCGATGGATGTGCTGCGCACCGCAGTCTCGGCACTGGCTGGCTTTGAGCCCGACACCTACGACAATTCCGTCGAGGCAACACGTAACAAGGGCATCAGGCTGGCGTCGCAGGTTCCCATGATCGTCGCGGCACACGCTGCAATCCGCAATGGCAGCGCCGTGCCCGCGCCCGATATGTCGCTGTCACACGCCGCGAACTTCCTGTGGATGATCACCGGTCGCAAGCCATCACCCGATGGCGCGCTGCTGATGGACCGCGACCTCATCCTCCACGCCGAGCATGGCAGCAACGCCTCTTCGTTTACCGCGCGCGTCGTCATCGGCACCGAGGCGACGCTTCATGCGGCGATGACGGCCGCGATTGCCGCGCTTTCAGGCCCTGCTCACGGCGGTGCGGCAGAAGACGTGATGCGCATGGCACAGGAGATCGGCGAGCCGGAGAATGCCGCAGCCTATGTGAAGGCAAAACGCGCGGCAGGCGAAGCCGTGACAGGCTTCGGACATCGCGTCTACCGAACCGAAGACCCCCGTGCCCGGCACATGCGTGATGGCGTGAAAACCCTGTCCCGCGAGATGGGAGAGCCCAAGTGGTTCGCCATCCTGCAGGCGGTGGTCGAGGCGATGAAGCCCTATGCTCGCTTTGGCGTAAACGTGAACGTCGACTTCTACTCGGGCGCCATCTACTATCTGAACGGGATTGCGCCCGATCTCTTCGTGCCGATCTTCGCGGTGGGCCGGGTGCCCGGCTGGACGGTGCAATGCCTGGAACAGATGCAGAATAACATTCTTATCCGCCCCCTGACGCTCTATGACGGCCCGCCACCCCGCGACTACCTGCCCATTTCGCAACGCTGACACGGTCGGCGAAGTTTGAGCCGCAATTGACCAAGCCGGCGAGCCGCCACGCAACTGCCTGATCAGCTCGAAGGCTTCCCGCTCAATGCGGCGTCGAGCTTGCGGTCGCGGCCATAGATGTCTGGCCGGAACTCAATGCTGCCGCCATCGCCCTCAAAGGCTGTCGCATAGATAAGGTGAACGGGAATCTGCTGAGGGAGACTGACCCGCGTGGTCTGGCCACCGGCGAAAGCGGCATCAATCTTAGGCTTCGACCACCCCGCGACGTCCCCGACCAGATGATAGGCGAGGTCCATGGGCCGTGACAGGCGTATGCAGCCATGGCTGAAGGCACGCGTGGTGGCGAGGAACTTGTCCTTCGCCGGCGTATCGTGAAGATAGATGTTGTAGGGGTTGGGCAGCATGAACTTCACTTTGCCGAGCGCATTTTTCGGCCCTGGCTTCTGGCGGAAGGTAAAGGGGAAGTTGCCCTTGCCATATGCGTTCCAGTTGATGCCGCCCCATGAAGTGAGCTTGCCATTCATGAACACTTCGAACTCGGCTGCATAAGCGGAGGGGTTGCGCCGCAGCTTTGGCAGCATCTCGCCGGTGGCAATGGAATAAGGCACCGTCCACGTCGGATTGATTTCGACATACCGCATGCCCTGCGAGAACTCCGGGGTCTGCGTGGCGACGGCACCGACCACCACGTCCATGCGATCAATGATGTCGTCGCTCAGCACTTCATCGAGTTCGAAGGAAGCGAGGTTCACGATGAAATGATGGTCACCCAGATCTTCCGGCATCCAGCGCCAACGCTCCATGTTGAGCATGATCTGGCGCGCGCGGTCAGCGGGCGGCACATTAAGTGCAAGAACGGTCTGCTTGCCGATCAGGCCTTTCGCCTCGAGCCCGTTACGGAGTTGGAAACTGCGAACCGCCAAGACCGTGGATGAGTCATAGACGTCGCCCTGATCGCCACCGCCGGGATGGTCGCCGGTCAGCATCAACCGGTCACGAATCTCGGGGATTCGCGCGTCGCTGTCACCTGGCTTGATGTCACCCCCCATGGCGATCTGATCCCACTCGACCGATTCCGTCATGGCACGGTAGAGCGACAGCATTTTCTTCAGTGCCTGATACTGCGGATTGTGAGACTCGAACATATCGAGGAATTCACCCGGGCCATTCTGTTTCGACAGGCCCGTCATGATGGCGAGCACATCCACGGTCTTGCGGTTCCTGAAGTTCTTCGGATCGACCTTCTGGGGAGTCAGGCGGCCAATCTTCAGGTCAGTTGCGTAGTTCACGTAGAAGGCGGTGAAGAACAATTCAGCTAGCGCCGCGCTGTCAGCGTCTGCCGGGTCGATGGTGTCACGCAGTTCGATCAGTGCGTCGATGGGATAATCGGCGGGGTTGAGCCCGTCGTCCCCGGCGTCGGCAAGTCGCTGCAGGAAGGGCGTCATGCGGCCGGTACCGACCCAGTAGACCGGCGCCTGATCGCGGATATAGTGCGCAATCAGCGCCGGGCGGATACGCTCCAGCGGCAACGGCAGACGTTCCTGGGAATTCAGCACGTCCGCGATAGCCGTTTCCACTTCCGGTGCGGGCGGCGCAGCTGAGGTGGGCTTGGCATGAGCGGCGGCGGCAAGACCTGCCCACAGCAGCATTGCAAGGAGAAGTCTTGTCGCCGTCCGCATGTCTGGTTGTCCTTAAACGTTCAGCAGGAGATATTCGCGTTCCCAGGAGCTGATCACCCGTCGATAATTCTGCATCTCCTCGTACTTGACGTCGTTATAGGCCTCGCAGAACTTTTCACCCAGCACCTGCTTCAATGGTTTTGTATAATTAAGCTTGTCGAGGCTTTCATCGAGGCTGATCGGCAGTGTATGGGCATAGCGATAGGCTGAACCCGTGACCGGTTCCGACGGCTTGATGCGCTCGATCATTCCAAGGTAGCCGCAGGCCAGCGATGCCGCGAAGGCGAGATAGGGATTTGCATCCGCCCCCGGCACGCGGTTTTCAACACGGGTATTGCTGGGGTCGGACGACGGCACGCGCAGTGAGACAGTGCGGTTGTCAATGGCCCAATGCACATTGGTCGGCGCGTCCGAATCGGGAACGAGCCGACGGTAGGAGTTGACGTTCGGCGCGCACAGCGACAGAGCGGCCGCAAGGTAGCGCTGCAAGCCGCCGATATGATTTAGGAACAGCTTGGAGTGCACGCCAGCATTGCTGGCGAAGATGTTCTTGCCGGTCTTGATGTCCATCACCGACTGATGGATGTGCATGGACGAGCCCGGCTCGTTCTCATGCGGCTTCGCCATGAAGGTTGCATAGATGTCATGCTTGAGTGCCGCCTGACGCACCGTGCGCTTGAACAGGAATACCTGGTCGGCAAGCTCCAGCGGATCACCATGATTGAAGTTGATCTCGAGCTGCGCGGGGCCACTTTCATGGCTCAGGGTATCGACGTCGAGTTCCTGCGCCTCGCAGAAATCATAGATGTCTTCGACGATGGGGTCGAAATCGTTGGCGGCATCTATGCCATAGGCCTGCCCACCCGGCTCCTTGCGGCCCGAGCGCCCGACAGCTGCATCGAGCGGATAGTCTGGATCAATGTTCTTCTTCACGAGATAGAATTCGAGCTCAGGTGCCACGATCGGCTTCCAGCCCTTGTCCTTGTAGGCCTGCAGCACGCGCTTCAAAACGTGACGCGGCGAGATCTCCACGGGCTCATCATCAAGGTGGAAGGCATCACAGATCACCTGCGCGGTGGGCTCCTGATACCATGGTACGAAGCGGATCGTGTCAACATCGGGCTTCATGTAGATGTCGATGGCACTGTCGGACACCGCACGGGTGTCCTGCGTGTAGCGACCGTTGATCGTCAGCGTGAAGACTTCCTCAGGGACGCGCAGTCCGCGGGAGCGGTTGCCGGAGAGAAATTTCTTGGGCGGAAGAATCTTGCCACGCGCAGTGCCGTTCATGTCAGCCACGAGGCATTCCACCTCGCTGATCTTGTGCTCGTGCAGCCATTCCTCAAATCGCGATTGGGTCATGATATTCCGGAATTGTTGAAACGCCCCAATCTAGCGCGGAAGCTTGACCAAACAAAAGGGGGGCCGCTAAACCCTTTCCACCATGTCGAAATCCATATTTGCCCCAAGCTACTACCAGGCCACCGCCACCCCCTCGCCCGCCTATCTCCCGCTGGCAGGCGACGTATCCGCGGATGTGTGCATCGTGGGGGCGGGTTATACCGGGCTTTCGGCGGCCCTGGAACTGGCGCAGGCCGGGCACAGGGTAGTGGTCATTGAGGCCGAAACCATCGGCCACGGAGCTTCTGGCCGCAATGGCGGGCAGATTTGTACAGGCTTTTCCTCCGGCCAGGACAAGATCGCGGCACAACTCGGCAAGGACGACGCCCGCAAGTGCTTCGCCATTGCGGAAGAAGCCAAGCGTCTGCTGGTGGACCGAATCAATCGCTACAAGATCGACTGCGACCTGCGCTGGGGGTATCTGCACGTCCTTCCCAAGCCCAACCGCATGGACGGGCTGAAGGAGTGGAAGGACGAATGGGACGCGCTCGGCTACACCGACACGCAAATTCTCAACAAGGCAGAACTTGAGGAAAAGCTCGGTACGCGAACCTATCACGGTGCGCTGCGCGAAGGTGGAGCAGGGCAATTCCACCCGCTGAACTATTGCCTCGGGCTGGCGGGTGCGGCCACAGCGGCCGGCGCGGTGATACACGAGCACTCACCCGCCATCGAGGTGGATACGAGTTCCAAACCCTTCGTGCGCACAGCGCATGGCAAGGTCAATGCGGGCTTCGTCATCATCGCCTGCAATGCCTATCTCGGACGGCTGGTGCCGAAGCTCTATGGCAAGGTACTGCCCGTCACCAGCTACATCATCGCCACGGAACCTCTGGGAGAGAACCGCGCGCGCGCCATGATCCGCGATGGCGAGGCGGTGGCTGATACCAATTTCATCGTCGACTATTTCCGCATCACTCCAGACGCGCGCATGCTGTTTGGCGGCCGCGCCAGCTACACCACGATGGAGCCCGCACATCTGGCCCCCGACATGAAGCGCAGCATGGTGTCCATCTTTCCGCAGCTGCGTGATACTCGGGTCGACTTCGCCTGGGGCGGCTATATCGCCATCACCCATAATCGCATTCCGGATTGCGGGCGGCTGAGCCCGACGGCCTATTACGCTCATGGCTATTCCGGCCAGGGCGTTGCTCTGGCCGGCATGTATGGCAAGCTGATGGCCGAAGCGGTACGCGGCACGGCAGAGCGATTCGACCTGCTGTCGCGGGTGCGGCACTATCCATTTCCCGGTGGCCCGGTGCGTGTTCCGTTGCTGGCCGCCGCAATGCTTTACTATCGGTTGAAGGATGTCCTGAGCTAATGACAAAGCTGTTCTCCCCCGTCACCTATCGCGGCCTCACCCTCAAGAACCGGGTGATCGTCGCGCCCATGTGCCAATACTCGGCGCAGCATGGCATGGCATGGCCAATGACTGGCATCTCGTGCATCTCGGCCGCTTCGCGTTGGGCGGTTTCAGCCTCGTCATCGTCGAGGCGACCGGCGTCACCCCGGAAGGCCGCATCTCCTATGGCTGCCTCGGCCTGTGGGACGATGCCCAGATCGCTCCGTTGAAGCGCATCACCGACTTCCTGCACGCCAATGGCGCAGCGGCGGGTATCCAGCTTGCCCACGCGGGCCGCAAGGCGAATTCACCACTTCCATGGCGCGGCAGCTTCAACGAGACGGAGGCAGAGAAAGTGGCACTGGGGTTCGAAACGTGGGCGTCCGTTGCACCCTCGGCCGAACGTCATATGGCCTCATATCCCATGCCCGAAGCACTGGACGCCGCCGGACTGGCGCGCGTGCGCAATGGCTTCGTGGCGGCGACGAAGCGCTCCGACACGGCAGGGTTCGACATGATCGAACTCCATTCGGCACACGGCTACCTGCTGAACCAGTTCCTCTCTCCCGTCGCCAACAAGCGCACCGACGAATACGGCGGCAGCCTCGAGAACCGCATGCGCTTCCCGCTGGAGGTGGCGCGTGCGGTGCGCGCGGCGTGGCCGAAGCACAAGCCTGCCTTCGTGCGGATCTCGGTCACCGACTGGATCGAGGGCGGCGTGACGGTGGACGAGAGCGTCGCCTATGCGAAGGAATTGAAGGCCATCGGCTATGACGTCGTTCACTGCACGTCGAGCGGTTTCGATGGGGCGACCATTCCGGTCGGCCCGCTCTACCAGGTGCCGCTCGCCGAAGCGGTGCGGAAGGGTGCGGATGTGCCAACTGCGGCCGTGGGACTCATCACCAAGGCGCAGGACGCCGAGAAGATCCTCGAGAACGGTCAAGCGGATCTAATTGCCTTGGCCCGCCAGGCGCTGGACGATCCAAATTGGCCGCTGCATGCCATGCGCGACCTGCTTGCAGGTGACAGCTACGGAAACTGGCCGCTTCAGTCAGGCTACGCGGTGCGCAACAAGGACCGTGCGCTCGGCACCGCCCGCTGACGACTACTCGGCGAAGGGTGCGGCGCGCGCGCCCTTCTGCCAGGCCTTCAGGCACAGATACTCCATGATCAGCGAAGAGGCCGCCAGCGAGGTGATGTCGGCGTGATCATAAGGCGGCGACACCTCAACCACATCCATGGCCACAAAATTGATGTCCGTCAGTTTGCGGATGATCGATGCCGCCTGATGATAGGACAGGCCGCCCGGAATGGGCGTTCCGGTGCCCGGGGCAACGGACGGATCGAGACAGTCGATGTCGAAGGTGAGATAGGCCTTGTTGGTGCCCACGACCTTGCGGACGATGTCGGCCAACTGCGCGGGCGTCGAGTCATGCACCTCGTCGGCATAGACGATGCGGAAGCCATAGGTGCGCTCTCCGGCAAATACGGTGCGGATGCCGATCTGCACGGACTTCTTTGGGTCGATGAGGCCTTCCCTCACCGCGTAACCAAACATGGTGCCGTGGTCGATGCGGCCACCGTCATCGGGCTCCACGTCGCGATGGGCATCGAAGTGGACGAGTGACAGGGGCCCATGCTTCTTCGCATGCGCCCGGAGCAACGGATAGGTGACGTAATGGTCGCCGCCCAGCGAGATCATCTCGGCACCCGACGAAATGATCTCCGTGGCGTGGTCCTCGAGGCGCTGAGGGAAATTTTCCTTGCGTCCCCAGTCGAAAAAGCAATCGCCATAATCAATGACGGCGAGCGTGTCGAAGGGGTCGAAATTCCACGGCCAGAACGGTCCCCAGGCGTTTTCGGCGGAGGCCTTGCGGATGCCCTCCGGACCCATGCGGGTGCCAGACCGGTGGGAGACCGCCTGGTCAAACGGAATGCCGGTCACCGCGATGTCCACGCCTGTAAGATCACGCGTATACTTCCGGCGCATAAAGGAGAGCGCGCCAGCATAAGTGGGCTCCCACTGCGTGCCCTTGAGGCTCTCGCGGCGAAAGGCGCTGTCACCCGGGAACGGGCCGTTGGGATTCATCTCGAGCGACATTGACCTACTCCGTGAGGACGATGGAATCTTCGGGCGCCCAGTATACCCAGACCTGTTGGCCACGCTCCACGCCGGCGCCGCCGAGACGCGTGTCATTCTGGACGTTGACCGAGAGGTCGAGCCCATCTCCCGCCTCGATGACGACATGACTGGTATCGCCATAATAGGCAACGTCCCGGACCTTGCCCTGAACCCGAACGGCAGAGGTCGGCTCCGAGGTGGCGATCTTCAGCTTCTCAGGCCGCACGGCAACAGAGACCTGAGCCCCGACAAGGTTGTCGCTGTTCAATTCCATACGGCCCACCCCCTTCAGTTCGCAGTCGATCTTGCGGCCGATTTGCCGGTGCACCCGCGCCTCGATGAGGTTCACCTTGCCGATGAAGTCGGCGACGAAGCGGTTCTTGGGCTGTTCATAGAGCTCGGCAGGAGTTGCCACCTGCTGCACGGCACCCTTGTCCATCACCGCGATACGGCTGGCCATGGAGAGGGCCTCGTCCTGGTCATGCGTCACGATGATGAAGGTGATGCCGACGGTTTCCTGAAGCCGGGTCAGTTCCATGCGCATGTCGTCACGCAGCTTGGCATCGAGTGCCGAGAGCGGCTCGTCGAGCAAGAGCACCTTGGGGCGCTTCACGAGGGCGCGAGCCAAGGCCACGCGCTGGCGCTGACCTCCCGACATCTGGTCCGGCTTGCGGGTGGCGAGCGCGGTGAGCTTGACCATCTCCAGCGCCTCGCCGACACGGCGCTTGATCTCGTCTGAAGCGACGCCTGTGACCTTGAGGCCATAGCCTACGTTCTGTTCCACCGTCATGTGCGGGAAGACTGCATAGGACTGGAACACCATGTTGGTGGGCCGCTTGTTGGGCGGCGTGTAGGCCATGTCTTCACCGCCGATGAGAATGCCGCCCGCTGTTGGTGTCTCGAGACCGGAGATCATGCGGAGCAGCGTTGTCTTGCCGCAGCCCGAGGGGCCGAGCAGCGCGAAGAACTCGTTCTGGGCAATGTCGAGCGAGACATTATCGACGGCGGTGACGCCGCCCGGAAAAGCCTTGGTGACGTTGCGGATGGAGACGATGGCTTCTGACATTTTGATCAACCCTTGTCCGCCTTGGGCGGTGCCTGGAGTTTCATTGCGAGGACGGTTGCGACGACGGTGATGACGATCAGCACGGTCGATGCCGCGTTGATTTCTGGCGAGACGCCGCGGCGGACCAGCGAATAGACCTTGACGGGGAAGGTCACCGTTTCGGGACCCGAGGTGAAGAAGGTGATGACGAAATCATCGAGCGACAGCGTGAAGGCCAGGAGCGCGCCAGCGATGAGGCCGGGTTTCATGAAGGGCACTATGATCGACCAGAAGGTCTGCCACTCGCTTGCACCAAGATCCTTCGATGCTTCCTCCAGCTGGCGATTGAATCCGACGAGGCGCGAGCGCACGACAACCGCGACGAAGGGGAAGCAGAAGGTAACATGCGCGAAGATGATGTTACCAAGGTTCAACGGCCACGGCAGGTGGACGAACAGTTCCATCATGCCGGAGTTCACGAAGAACAGCAGGAGGGCTACTCCCATGCAGATTTCGGGAATGACGATGGGCAACGCCATAAACCCCTCATAGGCGCCCTTGAAGGGAAAACGGAAACGCCACATCAGCAGTGCTGTCAGCGCACCGAGTACCGTGGCGATGACGGTGGCGATGACGGCGATCACCAGCGAGTTGGTAAGCGCCTCGATCAGCGAAGCGTTGTTCCAGGCCTTGGTGTAGTTATCGAGGGTGAAGCCACGCCAGACGACGCCGCGCTTGTCGGTGTTGAAGGAGAAGGCGACCAGCGTGATGATCGGCGCATAGAGAACGAAGAAGATTACAGCGAACAGCACCTTGAGCCAGGTGCGGCTGCCATAGTCGAGAGGCCCCTGCCCCGGCTTCAGCTGCGCGGCCATCAGACGTCCACTCCCTTGCTTCGCAGGGTAAAGAGATAGCGCAGCGCCAGCGCGCCGAAGGTGGCGTACATCAGCAGGAAGGACAGCGCCGAGCCGAAAGGCCAGTCATTCGCCGCCTTGAACTGCCGCTCGATCACGTTGCCGATCATCAGCGCATTGGCACCACCCAGCAGGTCGGGCGTCAGGAAGGAGCCGAGACACGGAATGAAAACAAGAATGATGCCGGAGATGATGCCGGGCATGGTGAGCGGCACCGTGACCCGCAGGAAGGTCTGGAACTGCGAGCCGCCGAGGTCGAGGCTCGCCTCGAGGTAAGACTTGTCCAGCCGTTCGATCGTCGCATAGAGTGGCAGCACCATGAAGGGCATGTAGACATAGACCAGCCCGAAGATGACCGCGAAATTGTTATAGAGCATCTCGTAGGGGCCGAGGCCCACCACCCCGAGGATCTTGTTCACGTAGCCTTGGGTGCGGAAGACCGCGATCAATGCATAGGTGCGGATCAGCAGGTTGATCCAGAACGGGAGCACCACGAGCAGCAGGAGAAGCGGCTTCCACTTGTCTTGTGCGAAGCAGATGCCAAAGGCGATGGGATAGGCGGTAAGCAGGCAAAGCGCGGTGGCCAGCGCACTGATCCAGACCGACTTCCACATGATCCCGAGATAGAGCGAGTCGAAGGCACGGATGTAGTTGGTGATACCGGTCAGATAGTCATAGCCGGTGATCGACACCTGGCCATCGACCATGGCCTTGTCGCTGAACGACATGACGAAGAGAAAGCCGAGCGGGATGATGAAGAAGGCCAGAAGCCACAGCGACGGTGGTATACCCAGGGTCCAGAAAACCCGCGGATTCTGTTTCCAGTTCTCCAAGATGCGCTCACTCCCCCAGTGCCGTGTTCTTTGAAGCTACCCCAGCACCCCACGGCACGGCAACCCCGGCTATAGCCGGGAGAGCGCCCTGTCGATGGCCGCAACCGCGAAATCGGCATCCGCGCGACTGAAAACGATGGGCGGCCGGGTTTTCAGGACATTGCCCGATTTCCCCTCTCCACCGACCAGCGCGCCCTCGTCGCGGATAAGGTTCAGCAATCGCGCCATCACGTCGCCGGCAGGCGACTTGGTGGCTCGGTCATGCACGAGTTCCACGCCCGTGGCGAGGCCGACACCTCGCACGTCGCCGATCAGCGCATGTTTCTGCATGAGGTCCGACAGGCCCAGGCGGAAATAGGCCCCGACGTCACGCGCGTTCTCGACCAGTCTCTCGTCCTGGATGACGTCGAGGACGGCCATGCCTGCGGCACCCGCGACATTGTTGCCGCCGAAGGTAGAGAAGAACGGGCCGAATTGAAGGAAATGTGACAGGATCTCAGGCCTGGTGATGACCACGCCCAGCGGATAACCATTGCCGGCCGGCTTGCCGATGGTGATGAAGTCCGGCGTCACGCCATGGTGGCGGTGACCCCAGAAGGATGGGCCCATGCGGCCAAAACCTGACTGCACCTCATCGGCGATGAACAGCCCACCCGCCTTGTGGACGCGCGCCACCACGCCCTGCAGATAGCCCGCGGGCGCATCGAGCACGCCGTTGCTCATGAAGGCTGAGTCAACCATCGCCGCGGCGACGCCGAGACCCCTCTCCTGGAGGTCCGCGATCAAGGGATCGGCCAGTGCCGCATAGCGCTCGCCCACATCGGCATGATCGGCGTCATAGGGGCCACGATAGAGGTCCGGCGGCGGCAGCAGGCGGATGTGCGGCGCGTTCCAGTGTGCTCCGGAGTTGGAGGGCGAGAACGCGTCAATCGCCTCGCTCACGCCATGATAGGCAAAGTCCATGCACAGGCCACCCCCATGACCGGTGAAAGCCTTGGCCATGCGCCAGGCAAGGTCATTCGCCTCGCTGCCCGAGTTGACGAAGGTGACGGAGGTGAGACCCTCGGATGCCAGCGCCGTAAGACGCTCGGCATATTCGATGGCCTGGTCAGTGATGTAGCGCGTGTTGGTGTTGAGCGTGCGGACCTGTCGCGCGATCGCCTCGGCCACATAGGGGTGGGCGTGGCCCACATGCGGTACGTTGTTGTAGCAGTCGAGGTAACGGCGGCCGTCGGAGGCGGTGAGCCACACGCCCGCGCCCTTCACAATGTGCAACGGCGGATCATAGAAGACATAGAGCTTCTCGCCCATCACCTTGCGACGACGTTCAATCGCCTCTGCGGCCGTGCCTGCGTGATGCGGCGGGACCGTTGAAAAGGCCGCAGCACGGCGAACAAGCCCGCGCAGCCTGTCGTGGCCAATGCGCCGCATCTCACGGATCATCGGCATGCTGCGGCTGTTGAAGGCCTGGAAGTAATCTTGCGAGGCGATGCCGTTCGAGGCCTTCAGCGCATCGATGAGCGGGGTCATCAGCAGGCGCACATCGATCAGGTCCACCAAAGCATCGGCCTCCGCCTCCTCGAGCGGCGTCACGCTGCGATAACCGCGTACCAGTTCGAAGATGGTGTCCGCGACATCCGCCGCGGGTGTCAGGAAGTCGCCAGCCGCATTCGCAAGGTCGAGGATCAGGGGCCCGTGCACCAGGTCGCCGAAGTCGATGATGCCGGTGACCTTGCCCCTGTCGTCAACCAGTACGTTGTGGGGGTGAACGTCGCCGTGGATGATCTGACTGCGCATGCGGCGCAGTGCCGGGGCGGTGACCGTTTCATGGCGTGCAAGAATGGCCGCCGCCAGTTCGCGATCGCCCTCCGGCAGGTTGCCGACTTCGGCAGCAAGCCGCAGCACGTGGCGCGTGTCCCACACCAGATCGCGCTCCGCCGGGGCTCCGTTGACGAAGCCGCGCAGCGCCACGCCGAGCCGTGCCAGAAGCTGCCCGAGTTCGAACAGACCGTGGCGTGACGGCGTCTCGCCGCCCAGCACGTGGCCGTCCAGCCAGGCCAGCACCATGACCGGATAGCTGCGCCCCTCATGGACAATCTGCCCGAGCGGGTTTCCATCCCGGGTGCGGATGAGGCGGGGCACGAGCAGGGACGGCTCGGCCTCCGCGATGTGCTCCAGTGCCTCAGCCTGGCATTGCAGGATGGCAATGCCTTCCGCCGGTTGGCAGACCTTGAAGACGGCGCTCTGCCCATCCGCGCTGAGGATGCGATAATTCTGGTCGCGCTCACCTTCGAGAGCCGACCATGTTCCGCCGAGCCCATAGGCCGACAGGGCGAAGGCATGGAGAACGTCCAGCGGCAGGGCAGGCGGTCGCAGCGTGTCGAGCATGGCGCTCCAGATGTTCAAACAAAACGGGGCGGTCGCTTGCGGCGCCCGCCCCTGATGACGCGCCGTTACGAGGCGCGGATGCGTGTCCAGATCTCGTCGCGCATCTTCACCGCCTCTTCGCCGAGGTAAAGCGTCGGCTCGCACTTGATCAGCACGTCCGCGGGCGGAAAGATCACCGGGTTGTTCTGGTAGTCTGCCGGCATCAACTCGCGCGCCGCCTTGTTGGTGGTAGCGTACTGGATCGTCGTGGCGATGCCCGCACCTTCCTTCGCGTCGAGGATGAAGTTGAGGAAGGCCATCGCGTTCTCGGGGTGCGGTGCACCCTTCGGCACGGCCATGGTATCCTGCCAGACCAGCGAGCCTTCCTTCGGCACCACGTAGTCCAGGTCCTCGTCCTCGGTCATCACCTGCTTGATGTCTCCGTTCCACTCCTGGCAGATCTTGACCTCGCCGGAGGCGAGAAGGTCCTGGCCGTTGTCGGGGGCGAAGACCTTGATGTTCTTCTTCTGAGCGATCAGCAGGTCCTCGACCTTCTTGAGCTCGTCCGCATTGGTCGAGTTCCAGGAGAAGCCCAGATACTTCAGGCCGGCGCCAAGCACATTCTGCTGGTCGGCCAGCATCGCGATGGCGCCCGCATATTCATCCGAGTCAAGCAGCACCTTCCAGCTGTCGGGCGCGGCGCTGACCGCGGACTTGCGGTAGCCGATACCTACGGTGCCCCACATGTAGGGAATCGAATACTTGCGGCCCGGGTCGAACTGCGCGTCCTGGAACAGCGTGTCGATGTTCGACATGTTGGGGATCTTCGAATGATCGAGCGGGATCACCATGTCGGCCTTGATCATGCGCTCGAGGTAGTCGTTGGTCGGCACGATCACGTCATAGCCGGGGTTGCCGCCCTTGAGCTTGGCGAAAAGCTCGTCATTGTCGGCGTAGAGATCCATCTTCACCGCGATGCCGGTGGCATCGGTGAATTCAGCCAGCGTGTTCTCGCCGATGTAGGTGTCCCAGTTGTAGAAGTTCAGCTTCTTTTCTTCTTCTGCCAGCGAGATGCGCGGCAGGAAGGTGAGACCCGCGAACAAGGCGCCCGTGCCCTGAAGCAACGAGCGGCGGTTGGGACGGAACCGCGGACGGAAGGTCGACATTCTCTCTAATCCTTTCAAAACTTCTGCACCGATCATCTTTCGCCGCTGGTGCACGAGGCGGCCTCAGTCTGGGGTGGAGTTTAGGCCACCACCGCACGGCGGCCAATGGGAAACTACTTAAGCTTTTGTAATTTCAAACGACTTCAGCCTTTATCTGGGCATAAGTCGCGTCCAGGGCCGCCCGCGCCAGGCGCACCAGTTCGTCAATCTCCTTGGTCGTGATGACCAGCGGTGGGGCGAGCACCATGGTATCCCAGCAGGCGCGCATGATCAGCCCGTTCTTGAAGCTGTTGTCACGGCACATCGAGCCCACCCGGCCAGGGCTGGCGAAGCGCCCGCGCCGGGCCTTGTCGTTGGACAGTTCGATGGCGCCGATGAGACCTACCGAACGGGTTTCGCCGACGATCGGGTGGTCGCGCAGCGAAGCCAGCGCCTGGGCGAAATAGGGCCCAATGTCGCGGGTATGCTCGACCAGCTTCTCCTGCTGGATGATCTCGATGTTGCGGAGCGCCACGGCAGCGGCCACCGGATGCCCGGCATAGGTCATGCCATGATAGAATTCTCCGCCCAGTTCAAAGAAGTCCTTGATCAGGTGGTCGGCGAACGCCACGGCACCGATCGGCAGATAGCCCGACGACAGGCCCTTGGCCATCGGCACGATGTCGGGCTCGAAGCCCATGGTCTCGAAGCCCCACCAGTTGCCGGTGCGCCCGAAACCGCAGATCACCTCGTCCGAGATGATCAGGATGCCGTATTTGCGGCAGATTTTCTGCACTTCCGGCCAGTAGGTCGACGGCGGGATGATGACGCCGCCCGCCCCCTGGATCGGCTCGCCGATGAAAGCAGCGACATTGTCGGGCCCAACTTCAAGGATTTTCCTTTCCAGCTCCGCAGCAGCCTCGAGGCCGAATTCCTCCGGCGTCTTGTCGCCACCGAAGTCGAACCAGTGTGGCTGCTGCACGTGGTGGAAACCCGGGAACTCGGTGCCCACCTGGTCATGCATGCCCTGGAACCCGCCGAGGTTGGCGGCCACCATGGTTGATCCGTGGTAGCCGCGGGTGCGGGCAATGAAGTGCTGGCGGTAGGGCTTGCCCTTCAGCTTCCAGTAATGACGCACGAAGCGCACGATGGTGTCGTTCGCTTCCGAGCCCGAATTTGTGAAGAAGATGTGCTTGAAGCGCTCCGGCATCACCGAGGATATCTTGGCGGCAAGTTCGGTCGTCGGCACCGTCGTCGTCTTGAAGAAGGTGTTGTAGTAGGGGAGATCGAGCATCTGCTTGTAGGCAGCCTCGGCCAGCTCCTTGCGGCCATAGCCGACGTTCACGCACCACAGGCCGGACATGCCGTCGAGCAGCTTGTGGCCGCTGCCGTCCCAGATCCAGATGCCGTCAGCCTGCGTCATGACGCGCGGGCCGCCCTCGGCGTGGAAAGACTTGTGGTCGGTGAAGGGGTGAAAATGGTGCGCAATGTCGTTGCGCACCACTTCGGCGATATTGATGTTCTTGTTGAGGACGTTCATGGCACTCTCCAAACCGGAAACGAATATGCGCCCGCAGCGGCTGCGGCGAGCAGACAATCAGACAGAATGTGGGATGCTTACGGCTTGAATCCGATGCGAGCGCAGTGAAGCATCACTTCATCATACGCCGTTTTTGACCAGATAGGCAAAATCGCCCCGGATATGGTCGCGTGAAAACACATGCTCAGGGTATGCCATTTCTCCCGTTCCTTCGCAAGGAATACACACGCCTTGTCCTTTCCAGACCAAACTGCCGACCAACGGCGATGCCTTCGCGGCCAGCTTCATCTTTGGCGGCCAGATCGGCCAGGAGCGCCCCCGCCTTTTCAAGATCCATGCGGCGGGCAATTTCATCAAGGCGACGGTGGATAAGCCGTACTTCCATATCGGCGAGTACAAATACGGCTCGCCCATGCTCAACCGCGTGGCACACTGAAGATCGCGCACACCAAGCGCATCGGACTGGCGACCCCACTTTCAAGATGCTGTCCACCGAGTGGTCCAAGGCGCTCAGGACGGCCTTCAGGAACTCCTTCGACCAGCTGTAATAAAGGCTCTCGGCAATGCCCTCCCGCCGGCACAGCTCCGCGATGCTGTACTCGCCACGGAGCCCCTCCAGCACGACCCGGATCTTCTCCTCGGCCGAATGGTGCTTCCGGGTGGCCCGGCGGATGTCCTTCACAATCTGCTCGGGCGTCGCCCGCGTCTCGGACTTCTGTCTCATCTGCGCTTCTCCTAAGAGTTACGATGAGCCAGAAATCCTCCCTTCCTCAAGTCACCCGGTTTGTCTCAGAAGCGCTGACGCCGGACAGTCTTTATTCCGACAGTTTTTTCTGAATTTCGTTAGCTAGATCAATCGAACATTGACTGAAGTCTTTAGATACATCCGTGTGGGTCGGCATTATATTCACGGGAACTCGTATGTCGGAATCGCCACCCTTG
>CANJMQ010000031.1 GCA_947475225.1 Bradyrhizobiaceae bacterium | reverse complement strand
GACACCCTCACCTTCTCCGGCGTGTCCTCCGCCGCGCTCAATGACCGCGTCACCGGCTGGGAGCAGGTCAACATCACCAACGGCAGCGTGATCGGCCTCAGGGGCACCGCCGCCAATGATCTCGGCAACATGGACATCGCGGCCGGCAGCGCGCTCATCGCCTATCAGGGGCTGGTGCTCGCGGGCAACCTCACGGCGGCGGGCCGCATCGACCTCTCCGGCGCCGCACAGGGCGGGCCGGGCAGCGCGACCCCGGGCACCGAACTGGCGGTTGGCGGCAACTTCACCGGCGGTGGTGAGGTGATCCTCGACGTTTCGCTGGCGGAGGCCCAGTTGCTCTCCTCCGACCGGCTGGTGATCGGCGGCAACGTCACCGGCCAGACCACGCTGGTCATGAACAACGTGACACCCAGGCGCGGTGCAGCGACGACAGGCGATGGCATCCTGCTCGTTCAGGTGGACGGCACGGCGGCGGCCGATGCATTCACTCTGTCGGGCCCGATCACCTCCGGTGCCTTCGTCTATGACCTCGACTTCGGCGGCCAGGCCGACAACAACAACAACTTCTACCTCGTCACAGACGGCCTCTCGCCGGACGGATCGCTCTACCAGGCGGCATCCTATCTGTTTGCCACGAGCTTCGCCGACCTCCCCGGACTCCTGCAGCGCCAGGCCGGCCGCCTTCCCGTCGGCTCGGGCCCCGGCACCGCGGGCGAGGCCGGCAACCCGTTGGACCGCCTCACCGGGGCATGGGCGCAGATCGATGGCACGCTGGACCGGGTGGAGGCCGACAATTCCGATCACTACAGCACCGACCGCTGGTCGCTCAAGGCGGGCTATGATGCCGAAATGGACCTAGCGCTGCCGGGCCGCCTGATCGTCGGCGGCTATGTACAGTATGCCGGGGCCTCGAGCACCGTTGACAGCAAATACGGCGCGCGGTCGATGACGTCGCAGGCCATCGGCGGCGGTGCCACCGCCACCTACTACGCTGAAGGAGGCAGCTACGCCGACCTGCAGGGACGCTTGATGGGCGTCAGGAGCGATCTCGCGCAAAAGTCAGGCCTGATCTCAACGGCCGCAGCGGCCTCGGTGGAGATCGGCCATGTCGTCGCGCTGGGCGAGGCCTCCAGCCTGATCCCCAGTGCGCAACTGCAATATGGCAATGTCGCCGCCCCGTCATTCACCGATGACAACGGCATCGCGGTGAGCGACTTCGGCGACACCCGCACCACCGGGCGCCTCGGCCTTGCCCTGCAGACCCCGCTTGCCGTGACGCCAGAGACGGGCCCCCTGATCACCGCCAGCCTCGACTACATCCGTGACTTCTCGCCCGACATCGGCGTGACCGTCGATGACGTGCACGTCTCCACCGACGTTCCGCAGAACTGGGTCGAGGCCGGCCTCGGCATTGACTGGCAGCTGGGCGAAGACGCCCTTCTCGAACTCCGCGCCAGCTACGCCACAGCCCTCGGCGAGGACCTCGCCCATAACTCCAGCCTCGATGCCTCGGCCAACTTCAGACTTGGGTTCTGATCAACACCGCAGAGAGCAGCCGACGTCCTGCAAGGGCCTCGCTTCCACAGAGAAATTCCCGCCTGGCGGCGCCGTCACCAACGGTGCCAAGGGCGGCGGGCTTCACCCGGCAGCGTGCCTGACATACTGGCAATGGCGCAGCACTTTATCGGCATTTGTCTAAAATAAATGTCAAGTAATAATATTAGTTTACAAAATATTTTAAATTTTCCTTGGTGACGTCCGGCGATCTGCGCAGCGACACTGACGGATGTCGAACCTTGATTTACAAATATGCACAAAGTTGTTCTTATCAATGGCTTGTCTACTAGTGTGTTGCTGATATCAAATCAGTAGTTCTACTTCCTAAATCGTTAGCAGGCATCGTTGATTATGCAGACTAATGCGGATTGTCCGTCCTAAAGAATGTCGCAATCGAGATCTTCTCACCATATCTCAAGCCCCACGTCAGCATCATGTGATGGCAGAGTCGACAAATGAATATTCTTAGTTCTACGCCCACGTCTTTGCATTCGTGCCTTAATGCCACATTGATGGTGCGGAAATGGGAACGCGGCAACATCCCCTTCCTCAGCCCCCAGATCGCGCTCGACATTGCCGTCTATGCGGCGGCGCTGCGGCTCGAGCAACGCCAGATGCCGTCGAAAAATGTCCATCTCACTGTCGGCCACAGCCCTGACAGGGTGCGTGAGGTTATTTCCGAACTCGTCGCCGATGGCTGGATCGAGCGCAGCGCCGACCCGCGTGACCGGCGCATCCGCCTCATCAGGGCAACCGACAGACTGCTTGACCTGATGGGCGCCTACGCGCAGCAGAAACATCTGCAACACGCCGGTCATTCGCTGCCCGGCGCCGCCGGAATGCCCGACCCACTCATCATCCTCGACACCTGAAGCCGCAGCCCCAGGCGGCCAGCTTCGCCGACAACTCCAGCCTCAACACCTTCGCCCCCCTGCGCATCGGGTTCTGACCGGCACATCCCGCTTCGCATTGGCTTTGGCATGACCTAAGCTGGGGCATGAGTTCCATCCGCGTCACGCGCAACAGCCTGCTGGTGGTAGCCGCCATCATCGCCATGACGGCACTCACCCTCTGGCTGATGGGCCGCGTCCCCATCTGCACGTGTGGCTACGTCAAGCTGTGGGAGAGAGCTGTCAACAGTTCGGGCAATTCCCAGCACCTCACCGACTGGTACACGCCTTCGCACATCATCCACGGCTTCCTCTTCTATGGCCTGCTCTGGCTCGTCGCTCGCCGGTGGCCCATCAGCACCCGCCTCGCCATTGCCATCGCCATCGAGGCCGCGTGGGAAATCTTCGAGAATACCCCCTTCATCATCAACCGCTACCGCGAGGCGACGATCTCACTCGACTACTATGGCGACAGCATCCTCAACTCGGTCTCGGACATCCTGGCAATGGTGCTGGGCTTCTGGCTCGCGTGCAGGCTTCCGGTGCGGGCCACCGTGGTACTCGCAATCGCCATGGAACTGATCGTCGGCTATGCGATCAGAGACAACCTCACCCTCAACATCATCATGCTGGTCTGGCCGCTGGAGGCGATCCGCCACTGGCAGATGGGCGCTGCCCCGCAGTGACGCTGCGGGCTGGGGTAAACAGATTCACAATGTCAATCAGCAGAATGCGCGACAAGGTATCTGTTCCTACACTAGGTTAGGACTAAAGTCAAGATATTTCTACACCGCCGCCCGCGGTCAGGGGACCGGGACCATCAACCGCAACTTGTCACGGAAGCACGGCAGCCAGGCTGTCTCGTCCGCGCGCGCCTGCAGGTTTTCGCCAACAAGGCCGGACATCCAGTCGATCAGTCGCAACCGGTGCCGGATGGCCTTCTCCATGACGTGCCGGCGGATATCCTGCGGGTCTGGTGCGTTGGCCACGGCGAAGGCCACGGCCCGCTCCACCTGCGCCGGTTCGGGCTCGACGATCACCGTCGAGGCGCCATCGAAGAATTCCGCCCGACCGCCCGCCGAGGGTGTGGAAATGGTCGGCACCCCGCAGAATTGGTATTCGCCGCTGGCGTTATTCTGCCCTTCCCTGGCCGAGAGGATCAGGCCGGAACGGGACCGGCAGATCAGCCGCGCCACTGCCTCGGGCGACAGAAATTCCACCGACCCGTCTGCCTGCAGGTTGGTGAGGGCAAGGTGCCTGTAGCCACGGACCACCAGGTCGCTGTCACTGGCGCCATGGCGGTAAGTAATGACGCATATGTTGGGAACGTTCCAGGCCAGGTCGTGCCGCTTCCACGGCACCATGGCGCCGACGTAGACCGCGTCGTAAATCCGTGTCAGTTCAGGCCGAGGCCTGAATACCCGATGGTCGATGAAGGCATTGGGGTGGGCATGTAGTGTCTTGATCTGCCGGGCCCGAAGCACCTCCGCTTCCTCCTCGCCGGTGCACATCACGGTCACCGTGGAGCCGGGCGCCATCAGTTCCACCGTTTTGGCGAAGACCTCGAGTTGGGCTGCACGCGCCCGATTGTCCCATGAGGGGCTCACCAGCAGGTGGAAGGATCGGCCCATCGCATCCTGCAGGCAGAGCTGCAACCCGCTCACCAGCGACCACCCGGACTTGATCGTGTAGATCAGCGGATCCTCATGCAGTTTCAGGAAGAAGGTCTGCGGATTGATCCCATCCGCTGGCTTTTTCATGGCTGGAAACACTTCTTCTGCTGCCCTGCTCCATGTCTAGAACAGACGGAACTTGGCTGCAACCAGGCTAGGCACGCAACTCCGATGGCGGCCGCCCGTACCTGGCGCGGAAACTCCGCGAGAACAGCGGCAGCGACGAGAACCCGCAGGCCACCGCAATCTCCCGCATTGTCATGGTGGAATAGGTGATCAGCCGCTCCGCCTTCTCCAGCCGCAGCTTGAGATAGAACCCCATCGGCCGCTCGCCCAGCTTCTCCGCGAACAGCCGCTCCATCTGACGCACGGAGATGCCGGCAAGGTCAGCGAGCGCCCTGGCTTCCAGCGGATCCTCCCCTTGTTCCTCCATAACAGTGATGATCTTCAGCAGCCGGGCGTCGGTGGTGCCATAGCGCGCCGCCGCCGGAAGCCTGGCCTGGGTCGGCTGCTCGACGAACCGGAAATGCACCAATTGGTCGGCCACCAGCACGGCGAGCGGCCTGCCCATCTGCCGCCCGATCCAGTCCAGCATCATGTCGATGGCAGCCGCACCGCCCGCACAAGTCATGCGGTCCCGATCGATCACATAGAGCGCCTGCTCGGCCAGCACGCGGGGATAGCTCTCGCGGAACCCGGGCAGGCTCTCCCAGTGGCAGGTGGCACGGTGATCGTCGAGCAGCCCGGCCGCCGCAAGGATGAAGGGTGCCGTGTCGATCGCCGCCAGCAGCACGCGCTTGCGCGCCAGCGCCTTGACCACGGCGAGCAGCGGCCGGGTGACGCCCTTCTCCGGCTCATAACTTGCAGAAATAACCGCCATGTCAGGCTTGCCGATATCGGCGAGCCCGCCCGAAACGGAGACCGGAATGTCGTTCGAGGCCGCCACCGGCTGCCCGTCCGCCGAGACGAAACGCCAGGAGAAGGTGTTGGCACCTGCAAAGCGGTTGGCCACGCGAAGCGGCTCCAGTGCGCCATAGAGCGCGATCATCGAAAACTTGGGGACGAGGAGGAAAGCGACGTCATATCGGGCCATGGCGGAAATAGAAAAGTCTATGGCGAAAAAAGTCAAATGCGAAATTTCACGCGGGCCTAGCCTCCGTCGCCACAGTCAGGAGGATTCCATGCAGCCCAAAGTCATCATCACCTGTGCGGTCACCGGCGCGGGCGACACCGTCGGCAAGCACCCGGCCATTCCGGTCACCCCGGAGCAGATCGCCAACTCGGCCCTCGAGGCCGCCAGCGCCGGCGCCACTGTGGTCCACTGCCACGTGCGTGAGCCGTCGACCGGCAAGGGCTCGCGCAAGGTCGCCTACTACGCCGAGGTGATGGAGCGCATCCGGGCGAAGAACAAGGAAGTGATCATCAACCTCACTGCCGGCATGGGCGGCGACGTCGAGGTGGGCTCCGGCGCCAGGCCGCTCGACTTCGGCCCGGGCACGGATTGCGTCGGCCCAGAGGAGCGCCTCATACACGTCAAGGAACTCCGCCCTGAAATCTGCACCTTGGATTGCGGCACGCTGAATTTCGGCGACGGCAACACCATCGTCATCCAGACCCCCACCCAGCTTCGGGAACAGGCGAAGCTCATCAAGTCCTATGGCGTGAAGCCCGAGATGGAGATCTTTGACTCAGGCAATCTCTGGTTCGGCAAGCAGCTTGTTGCCGAGGGCCTGATCGACGGCCCTCCGATGTTCCAGCTCTGCCTCGGCATTCCGTGGGGTGCACCCTATGACACCGAGACCATGGCCTACCAGAAGGCCCAGCTGCCCGAGGGTGCCGTGTGGGCCGCCTTCGGCATCGGCCGCAACGAGTTCCCCGCCGTGGCGCAGGCCGTGCTGCTGGGCGGCCACGTGCGCGTCGGGCTCGAGGACAATCTCTGGCTCGAGCGCGGCGTGCCCGCCTCCAACGGCACGCTGGTCGAGAAGGCGGTGAAGATCATCCAGCTGCTCGGCACCAACGTCGCCTCTCCCGACGAGGGTCGCGAGATCCTGAAGCTGAAGCCGCGGAGCAAGTAACATGGCAAAGGCAGCGAAGACCAAGTCATCGAAGGCCAAGACCCCCACGATCAAGACAGTCGGCATAGCCGGCACCGGCCTCATCGGTGCTGGCTGGGCGGCGCGGCTCCTGTTCCGCGGATACGACGTCATTGCCTATGACGTTTCGCCCGCCGCTGAGGACAGGCTGAAGGCCCAGATCAAGACAGCCTGGCCCTCCCTCGAAGCACTGCTCGGCAAGCCCAAGAAGAAGGGCAAGCTCTCCTTCACCACGGATCTCAAGGTGATGGCAGCCAAAGCCGACTTCATCCATGAGGCAGCGCCCGAGCGCGAGGAGCTGAAGATCAAGCTGTTCCGCGACATCGACGCGGTCGCCGCTCCCAACGTCATCATCTCCTCCTCTTCATCGGGCTTCCTGCCCACCAACCTGCAGAGCCAGTGCAAGCACCCGGGTCGCGTGGTCATCGGCCACCCCTTCAACCCGGTCTACCTCCTGCCACTGGTGGAGTTGGTCCCCGGCGAGAAGACCTCGGCAGAGGCGATGGATCACGCAGCTGCATACTTCGAAGCCATCGGCATGCATGTGCTGCGCCTCAAGAAGGAAATCATGGGCTATATCTGCGACCGACTGCAGGAAGCGCTGTGGCGCGAAGCCCTTCACATCCTCAACAAGGACATCGGCACGACAGCCGACATTGATGACTCGATCGTCTATTCCGCTGGCATGCGCTGGGCATTCATGGGTTCCTTCCTGACCTATCACGTGGCTGGCGGCCCTGGCGGCATGCGTGACTTCATCAAGCAGTTCGACCCGACGCTGGAACTCGACTGGACCGACCTCAAGTTCCCGAAGTGGAACGAGGCGCTGGAGAAGCGCCTCGTCGAGGGTTGCGAGGACCAGGCCGCCGGACGCAAGGTCGCGGAGATCGAGGCCAAGCGCAACGCCGTGCTTGTCGACATGATGAAGGTCTTCAAGAAGCACAAGATCGGTTCCGGCCTGGTGCTGGACCGAGAAGTGAAGGCACGCAAGAAGAAGTCAAAGTCCTGAGGGAGGTTCAAATGGCACAACAACGCGTGATGATAACCGCCGCGGCGGATGGCATCGGCAAGTCGATCGCCCGGGCCTTCGCGGCCGAGGGTGCCAAGGTCCACATCTGCGACGTGAACGAGGCGGCACTCGAGCAGTTCCGCCGCGAGTTCCCGGATATCGCCGCCAGCAAGGTGAATGTGCGCAGCGAAGGCGAGATCGACGCCTGGTTCGACGATGCGCTCGACGACCTCGGCGGCCTCGACGTGCTGGTCAACAACGCTGGCATCAAGGGGCCGACAGCGCCGGTGGAGGACATCGAACTCGGCGGGTGGCGCGAGTGCCTTGAGATCTGCCTCGACAGCTACTTCCTCTGTGCACGCCGTGCCGCGCCGGTGATGAAGGCGCAGAAGTCCGGCCTGATCCTCAACATGTCGTCGAATGCCGGCCAGCACGGCTTCGGCAACCGCACACCCTATGCTGCGGCCAAGTGGGGCGTCATCGGCCTCACCAAGTCGCTGGCCATCGAACTCGGTCGTTACAACTGCCGCTCCAATGCGATTTGCCCCGGCTCGGTGAAGGGTGACCGCATCAACCGGGTCATCCAGGGTGAAGCCGACGTGCGCGGGGTTCATTTCGACGTGGTCGCAAAAGAGATCGTCGGCAATCAGTCGCTCGAACGCCTTACCGAAGCCGACGAAGTGGCGGCACTGGCCGTGTTCCTCGCGTCGCCCGCCGCCTTCATGATCAACGGTCAGGACATCGCCATAGACGGCCATGTCGAGACCTTCCACATCAAGTGAGCTGAATGATGGATTTTAGCCTCTCCGACGAGCAGCAGATGATCGTCAAGACGACGCGCGACTTCGTCGTCAACGAACTTTACCCGCATGAAGCCGAGATTGAGGAGACGGGCGTTCTCCGCCACGAACTGCGCGACAAGATCAAGGCCAAGGCCATCGAGGCGGGTCTCTATGCCGCCAACATGCCTGCCGAAGTGGGTGGCGCTGGCCTCGATACGCTGACCTGGGTGCTCTACGAGAAGGAACTGGGCCGCGCCAACTATGCGTTGCACTGGACCTGCGTGGCGCGCCCCTCAAACATCTTGATGGCTTGCGAGGGCGAGCAGCGGGAGCGCTACCTCTTCCCCGCGGTGCGTGGCGAGAAGTCTGACTGCCTTGCCATGACCGAGCCCGGTGTGGGCTCCGACCTGCGCGGCATGAAGACCTTCGCCAAGCAGGACGGAGACAGCTTCATCATCAACGGAACGAAACACTTCATAAGCCACGCCGATGAGGCGAGCTTCGTCATACTCTTCGCCGCGACAGGCGAGGAAGACACCCCGCGCGGCAAGAAGAAGCTGATCACCGCATTCCTGATCGACATGGGCACGCCGGGCTTCACCGTGCGCCCCGGCTACAAGAACGTCTCACACCGCGGCTACAACAACTGCATCCTCGAGTTCACCGATTGCCGGGTGCACAAGAGCCAGATCCTCGGCGAAATCCACAAGGGCTTCGAAGTGGCGAATGACTGGCTGGGCGCCACGCGCTTGCAGGTGGCAGCCACCTGCGTCGGCCGCGCCGAACGGGCTCTCGACCATGCCAAGCAATATGCAGTGGATCGCCAGCAGTTTGGCCAGCAGATCGGCAAATTCCAGGGTGTTTCCTTCAAGCTCGCCGACATGGCACTTGAGCTCAAGGCCGCCGATTTGCTGACGCTGGAAGCAGCCTGGAAGTTTGACAACAAAACCGTGACTGACATGGACATGGCCATGGCCAAGCTCAAGGCCACCGAGATGCTGGCTTTCGTCGCGGACGAGGCGATCCAGATTCACGGCGGCATGGGCCTGATGTCGGACCTGCCGCTGGAACGCATCTGGCGCGACGCCCGCGTCGAGCGCATCTGGGAAGGAACGAGCGAAATCCAGCGCCACATCATCTCCCGCGCACTGCTCAGGCCGCTTGGGGGTTGAGATGATATCGCGCCCGAAATGTCCTCTCCCGTTCGCGGGAGAGGAAGGGACCCGCCGCTTGGGGCGGGGAGGTGAGGGGCCGCGCGCTCCGAACTCACTACCCCTCACCGACCCCAACTGCGTTGGGGCACCCTCCTCTCCCGCAGGCGGGAGAGGACGATGAGGGATCTCACCCGCCTCCTGAACCCCAGGGCCATCGCCTTCGTCGGTGGCAATGAGTGTGCCATCGCCATTCGCCGAACGCGCGAACTGGGCTTCACCGGCACGATCTATGCCGTGCACCCCAAGCGCGGGGAACTGTCCGGCGTCCCGACATTGAAGTCCCCCGAGGACATTCCGGAGGCTGTCGACGCAGCTTTCATTGCGGTGAAGAACGAACCCACCATCGAGGTGGTCAGGGCACTCGCCGCCAAGGGCTGCGGTGGGGCCGTTATCTACGCCGCTGGCTTCGCCGAGACGGGCAACATCGAGCTTCAGCGCAAGCTGCTGGCCGCCGCCAACGGCATGCCGCTGATGGGCCCCAACTGCTACGGCTTCGTCAACACACTCTCACGCGCTGCACTGTGGCCGGACGAGACGGGGCTGGAGTCCATTGAACGCGGCGTGGCGCTCATCACCCAGTCTGGCAACATCGCCTGCAACTTCACCATGATGATGCGCGGCCTGCCCGTTGCCGCCGTGTTCTCCATCGGAAACCAGGTTGATGTTGGCATGCATGATATGGTGGAAACACTCTCCGCCGACCCGCGCATCTCGGCCATCGGCCTCCATGTCGAGGGCCTGCCAGACGTCACGGCCTTCGCCAGAGCCGCCGCCATTGCGCGACAGCGCAAGGTGCCCATCGTGGTGCTGAAAACCGGCCGCTCCGAACAGGGTGCGAAGATGGCCATGAGCCACACCTCGTCTTTGGCTGGCGCCGACACGCTCTATGACGCGCTGTTCGAGCGCTATGGCATCGCCCGCATGAAGTCCGTCTCCGCCTTCGCCGAGACGTTAAAGTTCCTGCACAATGGTGGCCCCATCGCTGACTCTCGGCTGGTCTCGCTGTCCTGCTCCGGCGGCGAGGCAGCACTGGTGGCCGACATGGCGCTGGAGAGACAGGTCTCCTTCCCGCCCTTCAATTCCCAGACCAGACCGCGCGTCGCGGCGACGCTCAACGAATATGTGTCCATCGACAATCCGCTTGATTACCATACCTTTATCTGGGGCCAGCCGGAGAAGCTGACCGCCACCTTTACCGAGGTGCTGAAGGGCGGCTTCGACGTGGGCATGGTGATCCTCGATACACCAACGCACCCCAAGATGAAGCCGGACAGCTGGGCCATGACGGCGCGGGCCATGGCGGCTGCCTCACTGGCGACGGGAGCGCGTGCCGCTGTCGTCGCTTCGCTGTCTGAAGGCATGCCGCTGTCGCTGGCGGAAGAACTCTCAGAATCCGGCGTCGCACCGATGATGGGCCTCGACGACGCTCTCACCGCGTTCGAGGCTGCTGCCTTCATAGGGCGCAACTGGGCGCGCACCGAAAGCCCGCAGGAGATGCTGCAGCCCCTCATCAGGGGACATGACGCGCACGTGTTCAGCGAGGCCGCGGCGAAGGAACTGCTTAAGAAGCATGGCCTCTCCGTACCTGAAGGCATCGTCTGCCCGGCAGAGGGTGCTGTGGCAGCAGCGGAGAAACTTGGTTACCCGGTGACGCTCAAGGTCTCCTCCGCCGCCATCGCCCACAAGACGGAAGCGGGCGGTGTGGCGCTGAACCTGCGCACAGCCTCCGATGTTGAGGAAGCCGCAAAGAGCATGGCCAAGCTGGCACCAGAGGTTCTTGTCGAACGCATGGTGACCGGTTCCGTAGCCGAACTCATCATCGGCCTCACCTCGGACCCGCAGTTCGGAACCGCGCTGGTGGTCGGTGCCGGCGGTATCCTCACCGAGCTCCTGAAGGACTCGGTGACGCTGATCCTCCCGACTACGCGTACAGAAATTGAGCGTGCGCTGAAATCGCTGAAGGTGTGGACCCTCGTTGAGGGTTTCCGCGGCAAGTCGGGTGACACACAAGCCGTCATCCGCGCCGTCGAGGCGGTTGCCGATTTCGCAAATACCCATCGCGGGCTCGTCGCAGAGCTCGACGTCAACCCCCTGCTCGTTCTCAAGGATGGCGCGATCGCCGTCGATGCCCTGATCAAGATGAGGAAGCCATGACCGTCAACGAAACCACCGTCGGCCCGATCCACGTCACCAAGCGCGGACGCGTGCTGGAAGTCAGGATCGAGCGTGGCAAGGCCAATGCCATCGACGCCGCCACCAGCCGCATCATGGGCGACATCTTCGCCGGTTTCCGCGATGACCCGGAACTGCGCGTGGCCACCCTCACCGGCACCGGCGAGAAGTTCTTCTGCCCCGGCTGGGACCTCAAGGCCGCAGCCGAGGGTGAAGCACCGGACTCGGATTATGGCGTGGGCGGCTTCGGGGGCCTGCAGGAGCTTCCGGGCCTCAACAAGCCGGTGATCTGCGCAGTGAACGGCCTGGCCTTCGGCGGCGGCTTCGAGATCATGATCTCCTGCGACATCATCATCGCTGCCGAGCACGCCACCTTCGCGCTGCCCGAAATCAATTCAGGCACCGTGGCGGACGCCGCCTCCATCAAGCTACCGCGCCGCATACCCTATGCTGTCGCGATGGAGATGCTGTTCACCGGACGCCGCATCGATGCCACGGAGGCCAAACACTGGGGCCTCATCAACGAGATCGTCCCGGCCGACAAGCTGATGGAACGCGCCCGCGCCGTGGCGGACCAGCTGGCCGACGGCCCGCCGCTGGTCTTCGCCGCCATCAAGGAAGTCACCCGCGAGACGGCGCATCTGCCCGTGCAGCAAGCCTTCGACGTGGTGACCAAGCGCAAGCTGAAGTCCGTCGATGTGCTCTATTCAAGCGAGGACCAGCTCGAAGGGGCGCGCGCCTTCGCCGAGAAGCGCAAGCCCCAGTGGAAGGGCAAGTGAGCTTCGACTTCTCGGGCAAGCGCGTGCTCGTCACCGGCGGCACGCGCGGCATCGGGCACGCGGCGGTGGAGGCCTTCCTCGCGGCTGGCGCGCAGGTTGCCGTCAATGGCCGCAACGAGGACTCGACCCACAATCCGGTCGCGAAGCTGGGCAAGAACGCCATCGCGGCACCCGGCGACATCGCGAGGCCTGATGCCTGCCGCTCGATGGTGTCCCATGCCGCACGGCAGATGGATGGGCTTGATGTTCTGGTGAACTGCGCAGGCATCGCGATCGGCGGCCCCGTGGATGAGGTCACCGAAACCGCATGGGACGCAACACTCGACATCAACCTCAAGGGCACGTTCTTCTGCACCCAGGCCGCCCTCCTCTTCCTGCGCATGTCCAAGGGCAATGTGGTGAACCTCGCTTCGGACGCTGGCCTGATCGGCGAGGTGGGGCTTTCCGTCTACTGCGCGTCGAAGGGTGGAGTCGTAAACCTCACCCGCGCACTGGCTCTGGAACTCGCACCCGACATCCGCGTGAATTGCGTCTGCCCGGGTTACGTCGACACCGACATGGTAAGGCGAGATGTAATCAATGCCTCGCCGCATCCCGCACAGACCGAAGCGATGCTGGCTGCCTCGGCCCCGCTCAACCGCATTGCAGGCCCTGACGAGATCGCCTCGGCGATCCTCTATCTCGCTTCGGATGCCGCGCGCTTCGTGACGGGGGCGACGCTGCAGATCGACGGCGGGACAACGGCAGGACATCCGCGGCGCTGATCAGCCCCCCTCGACAGATGCGCGGTGGAGGCGGTGAAAGCCCCGGGCGTCATCGTCACTTTCATTGCGCTCGGGCGTTGAGGCTCCGCCGCAGCGCGATCACCGCCGCAACTGCCACCGTTACAGCCGAGGCGAGCGACACCGCGAAGAAGCCGTGCGCCTGGTAAATCGGGCCATAGACGGCACCCGCCGTGCCCAGCGAGAAATAGGTGGTGAAGGAGAACAGCCCCATGATGGTGCCACGCAGGCGCGGCGACAGGGAGTTCATGTAGGAGACGAGCACCGTCATGCAGAAGTGGTTGGCGAGGCCCCAGAAGAATGGCCACGCCATCACCGTCAGCACCCGCTCCGCCGCAAAGGGCAGCACGACATAGTTGATGCTGACGAGAACCAGGCCGAGCGGCAACATGCGCGTCGGCCCCTTGCGGTCGATCACCTTGTCGAAGACCACGCCGACGCCGAAGCCGACGCCATAGGCGAGCGAGATGGTGCCACCGAGCCAGGCCCCTGCCCCATGCGTCTGGCGCACGTGGTCGCCAATGAACGTGTAGGTCTGGTAGAAGGCGATCATGTAGGCGAAGGTCGAGAGATAACCCACCCAGGCGCCCGGCAGCCGCAGCACGTCCATGTAGCGCACGCGCTCGCCCACGGCGCCGAAGGATGTCGCCTTCGGCAGCAGCGCCCCCGCAAAGGGCATGAGCGCCGCGACAAGCCCGACGATCAGGAACGTGCCGCGCCAGCCGACGAAGGCGGAGAGCACGGCGGCGAGCGGCACTCCTGCCACCATGGCGATGGACCAGCCGAACAGCACCTTCCCCAAGTCCTGCGAGCGCCGGTCGGGCGGCGCGATGTCACCCGTCAGCGCATAGGTGGCGGGGATGATGACACCCGAGGCGAGACCGGCGATCAGCTGTGCGCCGGCCAGCACGCGCCAGTCCCAGGCGAAGGCGCAAAGGAAAAGTGACGCGGCCAGCACCGCGAAGGCTATGCGGATCGCCGTGCGCTTCGGCCAGCGGCCCAGCTGCGGTGCCGCGAGCAGCGCGGCCGACGCAACGCCAAGGCCGTATGCCGATGCAGCAAAGCCGATTTCCTTGGCCTGCGTGCCCAGCCCCGCCGCAATATCGGTGAGGAGCGGTGACAGCATCAGCGCCTGGATGCCAACGGCGGCGATCGACAGCGTCAGCAGAAGAAGTGACGCACGCCCATCAGAGCTCATTCCGGTGAAAGCGCCGGATGGGACTCGAACACAGCGACGGGCATCTGCTCGTAATCGATGATCGCCCCCGTCATCATCTGCGCCGAGGGCGAGACGAGATAGGCGACAAGACCCGCTACGTCATCGGGCGTGATCATGCGGCCGGCCGGCATGCGCCGCCCGATGGCATCCGCCCAGTCCTGCGGCATGTTGTGGAAGCCGGTCTGCAGCGCGTGCTCGCCATCTGAATTCACCCAGCCCAGATTGATGGCGAAGATGCGGATTCCATCGCGCGTCACCTTGTGTGCAGATGAGCGCGTGAGGATGTTGAGGGCGGCCTTCGAAGCCGAATAGGTGGTGAGGTTGGGAGGCCCGCCGTGAGACAGCATCGAGGACATGTTGATGATGGTGCCAGCGCGGTTCACCCGCATCGCCTTCACCGCCTCCTGCATCATGAACAGAGGTGCACGGGTGTTGACGCCGAACAGCCGGTCAAAAGATTCAGGCGTGGTGTCATCGAGACCGCAGCGCTCGGTGTTGCCGGCAGCATTGACCACGACGTCGAGGCGGCCGAAGGCATTGACAGCAGCGGCCACGGCACGGGCGGGAAGTGTCACGTCCATCAGGTCGCCTGCCAGCGTCTCCACACGGCTGAGCGATTTCAGCTTCGCCGCAGCCTCGGCGAGCTTCGCTGCATTGCGGTCCACCAGGAGCACGCCGCCGAATCCGAGATGGAGAAATTTCCTCGCCGCCGCGAAGCCAATTCCCTGCGCAGCCCCGGTGACGAGCGCGAACCTTCCGTCAGACATCACTTTCCCCCACTATCTCGAGAGGGAGCTTAGGTCATTTGCGCGGGTCGATCCAAGCCCCGAAGACATGCCGGACGAGCAGGGCAGGACTCAGTAGGCAGGTGGCTCACACCAGACCGTGTTCCGCTTGTAGTCGATGCGATAGACCCTGGAGGGAGCACCATAGTTCTTGCGGCAAATTTCCCGCGCCCGCGCCATCATCTTCTCGCGCTGTTCCGGCGTATATTCGTCGCGGCCCTTGTGGTTGCCCTTGGGGGGGGATTGGGTGGCCTTGTGGGACACGGCCCCGGGGTTCGGCTTATTGGGTGGCGCCGTCTGACCGAACTTGCACTTACCGCCCGTGGCGCGCTGGCAGGTGTCTGAGGCCTCGGCGGCAGCGGTGAAGGACATGGCCGCAATGGCGAGCCCGACGATCAGGGTGACATAACGTGACATGATGGACCTCCCGTTTGGACAGGCCTAGTGTCACCAAAAAATACGATTATACAACTATTAATTGATTAGGATTGAATTTTCTGGCCATCCTAACTCTCGGAAAGCGCCTTGAGGCTCCGAAGGGCTTTTTCGAACTCAGCCCCCAGCGCGCTGTCGACGCCCAGCCCGGCCCAGCGGTCCACCACCCCGGGGAGTTTCGACGCGAAAACCCAGGTGACACGGGTCCCCGCACCTTCAGGCGCGAAGTTCATAACCGCAGTGGAGGCGCCGAAACCTTTGTAGTCCGACGCCGTGGCGATGCGCTGATTGACTTCAACTTCGGTGATCCTGAGCGTGCCACTGCCCACCATCGGATTGTTCGAGGCCCAGCTCATGACCTGCCCCACTCCCTGATCCGGTCCCTCGAAGGTGAAGCTGGTCTGGGGATCGGTTGCCACCCATGGCAACCACTCGGGCATGCGGCGCAGGTCCGCCGCGATGGCGAAGACCCTGGCGGGAGGAGCCGCGATGTCGATCGACCGTTCCACCCGCGCCTCGCCCGGCAGCATGTAGGCCCCGCCGTAGAAGATGACGGTGAGCCCCATGATGAAGAAAACAATGGCCTTGATGACGGATTTCATGGGCGCCTTAGGACCACAGCCGCGTGCCCTTGGCAAGGCCGGGTTGCTTGGGGCACGGCTTGCCTCTCTGCAGTTCCTCGCGCAATCTGACAGACATGAACAATGCAATCTTCACGAAAGACTTCAAGGCTCGTCCCTTCTGGTGGGAGGCGCATGAACCCAAATCCCTTCCCGAGGTCGCGTTACCGAAACAGGCGCGCGTGGTCATCGTCGGCGCCGGCTATGCCGGACTCAACGCCGCGCTGGAACTGAACCGCGAAGGGCTGGACTGCATCGTACTCGATGCCAATGAACCGGGCTTCGGCGGGTCATCCCGCAATGGCGGCATGGTGTCGGGCGGCGTCAATGTCGGCAAGCGTTACATGGCCAAGGCCATGTCGGACGAGGAGGCAGCCCCCTTCCTCAACGACGCAGCCGATGCCTTCAGCCACATCGAGCAGTTGATCGCCCGCGAGAACATCGACTGCGGCTGGACCAGGGCGGGCTATTTCCTCGGCGCATGGTGCAGGAGCCATTACGACAGCATGGCGCACAAGGTTGACCTGCTGAACGAGACCGCGAAGTCCGAGGCCTATATCGTGACGCCCGAGAGACAGCGCGAGGAGATCGGTTCCGACTATTATCGCGGCGGCATGGTGGTGGGCCGCGCGGGGCACCTGCACCCGGCCCTGTTCTTCAAGGGCCTGCTGACACTATGCCAGCAGCGCAACATCCCGATCGCGACCAAGACCCCGGCCACCAAGCTCACCCAGACCGGCTCCGGCTGGCGGGTGGACACACCGCGCGGCTCCATCGAGGCGGGCGACGTGATCATCGCTACCAACGGATACACGGGCGACGTCACGCCGGAGCTGAAGCGGCGCGTGGTGCCGGTCGGCTCCTACATCATCGCCACCGAGGAATTGCCGCCGGACCTCGCCAAGACCATCAGCCCCAAGAACCGATCCTTTGCCGATACGCGACGCGTGCTCACCTATTACCGCATGTCGCCCGACGGCAAGCGGCTGATCTTCGGCGGCCGCGCCAAGTTCGGCCATACGGACCCGGTGGAGACGGCCCCTATCCTCTACGGCTTCATGACTGACCGCTTCCCGCAGCTGAGGGGCAGCAAGATCACCCACGCCTGGACCGGCAACGTGGCCTTCACGCTCGACGAGATGCCGCACATGGGCAAGTTCGACAACATGCACTATGCGCTGGGCTGCAACGGCTCGGGCGTGGCCATGATGAGCTATCTCGGGCACCAGACAGCGCGCAAGATCGCCGGCAAGGTAAATCACGTCTGCGCCTTCGACCGGCCGGAATTCCCCGACCACGCGCTCTACTCCGGCAGCACCTGGTTCCTCCCGTGGATCGGCCGCTACTTCCGCACCCGCGACTGGCTCGACCGCCGTTTGGGATGATCTTCGACGCGGACCGGCTGATCACCCGCCGGTTCGGTCCACGTGACCGCATTGGAGCCGCGAGTCTGCGGCAGAGGCGGTTGCAGCGCTTCCAGGTTCGTATTCGACCGCCTCAATCTCCATGGCGTCAGCGCCCCCGTTGAACCGCGCAACCGGGCATCCTGCTGGTGCTGGAAGAAGCGGGCTTCGTGAAGGAAGCGGACTTGCACAAGAGCGAGTGGTTCAAGGGGGGACTGATCCGATTGCTTATTTTCCGCGAGGGAGTTATACCTTACCCCAGGGAAGCTATTTTTAAAGTATTTTATCTAGGTTGAACTTGGTTTATAAAAACAACCTATGCGCCTGAGCCTCTTCACAGATTATTCGTTGCGCGTCCTGATCCAGGCCGCGCTTCGCCACCCCGACAGGGTGACCATCGACGAGGTGGCGAATGCCTATGGTATCTCGCGGAACCACTTGATAAAAGTCATTAATGAACTCGGACGGGCCGGTTTTCTCGTGACTCACCGTGGCCGTTCCGGCGGCTTCACGCTGGCTCGGTCGGCCGAGAGAATCTTCTTATCGGAAGTGGTGCGGTTCGGCGAAGACGGTCAACCGGTGGTCGAATGCTTTGATCCTGTATGCAACAAATGCGTCATCACGCCCGCCTGCAAAATGAAGGGCATGATTGCCGAGGCCATGCGCGCCTTCTTTGATGTCCTTGGCAAGTATACGATCGCCGACGTCTGTGCCAAGCCCGAAGCACTGCTCCGCCACCTGGGGCTCACCGTACCCTAAAAACATCCCGCTGTTTGATCCTCGTCAAGTCCACCCGCCAAATAAATTGTATTTATAATACAATATTATTTGGAGACAGGAGAAGAGCATGAGTGACATCCTGAAACAGGCAGCGGAAAGCCGCCGGGGTTTTCTCAAGGCCACGGGCCTCGCCGGACTTGCTACCATTGCGGCAGCCACAGCCGCGAAGTCCGATGAAACGGCACCCCAACGCACGCCAGACGCCGCCGTAGCGGCAGAAATCGCCAAGTTGCCACGCCTGAAGCAGGTGCTGGTCGATCCGCCGCACATGCCCGAACATGACCAGGTAGCCAAGGGCGGACCGAAGGTCGTCGAGATCACGCTCCCCATCCACGAGAAGAAAGTGCAGATCGATGAGGATGGCACGGAGATCTGGGCGCTCACCTTCAACGGCACGGTGCCCGGCCCGATGATTGTCGTCCACGAGGGCGACTATGTTGAGGTGACGCTGCAGAACGTCCCGACCAACCTGATGGAACACAATATCGACTTCCACGCCGCCACGGGTGCCCTGGGCGGCGGTGCGCTGACCAAGATCCAACCCGGCGAACAGGTGGTGCTGCGCTGGAAGGCGATCAAACCCGGGGTCTTCGTCTATCACTGCGCGCCCGGCGACATCATGATCCCCTATCACGTGACCCATGGCATGAACGGCGCCATCATGGTGCTGCCGCGTGAGGGCCTGAAGGATGCCGAAGGCAAGCCCTTCACCTATGACCGCTCCTATTTCGTGGGCGAGCAGGATTTCTACATCCCGCGTGACAAGGACGGGACCTACAGGAAGTACGAGAGTGCCGGTGAGGACATGGCCGACGCACTCGAGGTAATGCGCACGCTGATCCCGACGCATGAAGTATTCAACGGCAAGGTCGGGGCACTCACGGGCGAGAACGCGATGAAGGCGAAGGTCGGCGAGACCGTGATGTTCGTACACGCCCAGGCGACGCGCGACACGCGGCCCCACCTGATCGGCGGACATGGCGAACTCGTGTGGGAAACCGGTTCCTTCAAGGACCAGCCCGACACCAACCTCGAAACCTGGCTCATCCGTGGCGGCTCTGCCGGCGCAATGGTCTATACCTTCAAGCAGCCGGGCATTTACGCCTATGTGAACCATAACCTGATCGAGGCCGTGATGCTGGGTGCCACCGCGCATGTGGTGGTGGAAGGTGACTGGAACGACGACCTGATGATCCAGGTGAAAAAGCCGGGCCCCATGCAGGCCTCGTAGGGAGGCACAACGTGCTGGGCCTCATCAGCATGGCAAAGTGGACTGCAGTGGCGGCGGGGCTCTCAGGGGGCGCCGTCGCAGCTTTGCTCGGACTGCGCCACCCCACGCTCGACGACATCCGATTCCGCCCGGTTACGATGCCGGACGGCATCACCCTGCAGGTGATGACCCGTGAGGTGACGAAGCGTGAGTGGAAAGCCTGCACCGATGCTGGCGCCTGCGACGATCTTGCCGGCACGATCAACCTCGGCGAACCCGACGTGCCGATGACCCGCGTCAACCGCTTCGACGTGGAGGCCTATCTCGGATGGATCAATTCACAGGGCCGCCGTGAATACCGCCTGCCTACTGCGGTTGAGTGGCAGGCCATCGCCGCCGACCTTCCCCGCAAGCGCCACAAGAAGCTCTACCAAGACCCCCGCATGGCTTGGGCCGCCGACTATGGCGCGATGCCTTCGATATCCGGCGTCATCCGCCCCAGCGGGGGGTTCGGGACGCTGGGCAATGGCATCTCCGACCTGTCAGGCAATGTTTGGGAATGGACCGCTACCTGCGCCCAGGACGGCTCCGATCCCAGCCGCTGCCCTGCCTACAAGGTGGAAGGCCAGCATGAGACGGCGCTGCCGATCTTCGTGCGCGACCCGTTCAGCGGTGGCTGTGCCGCCGGAACGCCACCCAATCATGTGGGCTTCCGGCTCGTGGCGGAGAACTGATCCTCACCCGCACTTGGCCTGCATCCGCCACCTGCCGCTGGCGTAGAGAGGGTTTGCCTGCAACTTGCCTTTCTGGCCCTCGGGACAGGCGAAATAGCCGAGCGATGAGGTGGCCACCGCCACCGCATCCTTCTGCTGTGACGGCCCCATTCCCGATACCGACATATCGAAGAGATTCGGACCCTTGGGGGCGAAGTCGAGCTGATAGGTCTTGCCGTTGTAGAAGATCGGCTCGCTGCGCGGCTTCATCACCACTTGCGGGGCCGGCTTGTCGCGGGTTACCCGTACGTCGGACTGGCTGCAGGCCGCAAGGCCAAGCGCCACAGCGAGAAGAATCAAGCCGGAGGTGTGCTTTTGCATGGACGCCTTATGCATGCCACGCCTCGACCGGGCAAGCACGGTGAAGTATAGGTTTCCGCCATGACCAGCTTCGATCCCTCAGCCCTCCTCGTTTCCCGCTCCAAGACCGCCGATGAAGGCGCCATCATCCGCATGTCGCAACGCGCCCGCGAGTTGCGCGCCAACGGTACTGACGTCGTCAGCCTGACGCTGGGCGAGCCGGACTTCGATACACCGGTCAACATCCAAGCGGCTGCCACCGCCGCCATGAACGCGGGGCTGACACATTATTCACCCGTCATGGGCATACCGGAACTGCGCGCCGCACTCTCCAAAAAGCTCAAGGCAGAGAACGGCCTGGATTATTCGGCCAATGAGATCTGCCTTGCAAACGGCGCCAAGCAGGCCATCGCCAATGCCATCCTGTCGATCATCGAACAGGGCGACGAAGTGATCATGCTGGCGCCTTTCTGGGTGTCCTACGAGATCACAGTACGCTTCGCCGGGGGTACGCCGGTGGTGCTGCATTCAACCGTCGAGGAGAATTACAAGGTTCCCGCCGGCCGCATTGCCGCAGCCATCACGCCGAAGACCAAGCTCATCGTGCTGAACTCGCCGTCCAACCCTTCGGGTGCGGTGTGGTCCAAGCCGGAACTTGAGGAATTGGCCGAGGTCATCAAGGCGCACCCACACCTCATGGTGCTCTCCGATGAGATCTATGAATACATCATCTTCGACGGCGAGATGAGCTCAATCGGCGCACTGCCGGGCATGCGCGAGCGGACGATCACCATCAACGGCTTCTCCAAGGGCTTCGCCATGACCGGTTGGCGCCTGGGCTATGCCGCAGCCGCCGAACCCATCGCCAGGGCGATGGCCCGCATGCAGAGCGCAATCTCAGCGGGGGCCAATCAGTTCGTGCAGCGCGCCGCCATCGCCGCGCTGGAGGGCCCGCGCGATTCTGTCGAGCGCATGCGCAAGGAATACCAGTTGCGCCGCGACATGGTGCAGGGTGGGCTCAACGCCATTGCAGGCGTCAGGATCGGCAACATCCCCGCCACATTCTATGCCTTCCCGGATGTATCGGCGCTGCTCGGCAAGAAGGCAGGTAACCACGTTCTCGACACCACCGACGCCATGTGTGACTGGTTGCTCGACGAACACCACGTCGCCACCGTTCCGGGCACAGCCTTCGGTGCGCCGGGTTCAATACGACTGTCCTTCGCCTGCAGCGAGGCGGAAATCGGCAAGGCGATGGCGCGGATGCAGACGGGGCTGGGAAGCCTGATCTAACCCGCGCTACAATTCCATACATTCACCCCGGCCAGGCGAAGACGCGGCTATCTCCTTGGTCCCTCAAATAGGATGCCCGGGACTATCCCCGGGCATGATGTAAAAGACGGAGTGGGCAAACTGGGCAGAAACGCCCCTACTCAGCCGCCCTCGGCACCGGACGCCGATCATTGGCAGGCACATCCACAAGCGGCCCCAACACATCGGAGGCATGTTCCTTGTCATGCATGTGGCGACGGTCACGCGCCACGAAGGAATAGATCGCCGGCGTGATGAACAACGTGAACAGCGTGCCGATCGTCATGCCGGCGGCAATGACGACGCCGATGTCGAAGCGGCTCCTTGCACCCGCGCCATTTGCAATCAGCAGCGGCGTCACACCGATAACCATGGCAGCGGTGGTCATCAGAATCGGCCGCAAACGAACCGCGGCAGCCTCCTTGATGGCCGTGTCCTTGTCGTAGCCCTTGGTCTCCTGAAGCTTGTTCGCGAATTCCACCATCAGGATGCCGTGCTTGGCGATAAGGCCGATCAGTGTGACGAGGCCGATCTGGGTGTAGATGTTGATTGTGCCTGAACCCAGGTTGACCGGAGGGTTGTTCATCATGGCGCCGTTGATCTCACCAAGGATGAACAGCACCAGCAGCGCGCCGAACACCGTGGCGGGAAGACCGATGAGCACAATGAACGGATCACGGAAGCTCTCGAACTGCGCAGCCAGCACGAGGTAGATCAGCAACAACGCCACCGCGAAGGTGATGGCCAGCGTATTGCCTTCCTTCACGAATTGCCTGCTCTCACCATTGAAATCATAGGCCATGCCCTGCGGCATGATCTCGTCAGCCTTCTGCTTCAGGAACGCGATGCCCTCACCGATGGTGCGACCGGGGAAAGGCACTCCCTGCAGCATGGCAGAATTCAACTGTTGGAAGGTTGCAAGCCCATTGGGCTGCACGGTTTTCGAGACTTCGGTGAAGGACGACAGCGGCACCATCTGCCCGTCCGCAGCGCGCACCCGGTAACTCAGGATCTGGTCCACCGAGGACCGCTCGGTGCGCGGCACCTGCGGAATGACCTGGTAGCTGCGACCATCGACCGTGAAGCGGTTGACATTGTTACCGCCGAGCAGTGTTGCCAGTGTGGCGCCGATGTCACGCATGCTGACACCCAAGCGGTTGGCACGGTCCTTATCGACAATGAGCTCCACCTGCGGCGTCTGGAAACGCAGGTCGGCGTTGGTGAAAATGAACAGGCCGCTCTTGTCGGCCTCCGCCTTCAGCTTGTCGAGCGTGTCGGCGAGCCTCGTGTACTCGCCCGGATAGGTCAGTACGAACTCGATCGGCAGATCGCCCGCGCCAACCGGAATGGCCGATGGAGCGGTCGCAAAAATGTTGACGCCGGAGACTGCCTTGAACTTCGGCTGCAGCTCGGCCATGACCGAAAGATCAGAGCGCTTGCGCTCGTCCCACGGCTTCAGGATCACGCCCATGAATGCCTGATGAGTGTTGGGGAACCCGTCGATGGCAAACAGGTTCTGCCGCTCCGGAATTGCCATGAAGGTCTTGGTCAGATCGTCCGTGTAGGTGGTGAGATAGTCGAGATTGGTGTGCTCCGGCGCATTGACGAAGGCGAACAGCACGCCCTGGTCCTCGGCCGGGGCCAGCTGGCGGTTGATGGCATTGTAGAGAACGGCCGACAGCACGATCATCAGCAACGCGATCCAGGCGAAGACCGAGCGCTGCTTGATGGTACCGTCGAGGCGTCGGCGGTAAAAGCGCTGCAAGCCGCCGAATGTGCTCTCCACCAGGCGCCCGAACCACGAGAGCTTCTCATGCGGCTTCAGCATCTTCGATGTCATCATCGGCGACAGAGTCAGCGCGATGACACCGGACACGATGACCGCACCCGCCAGCGTGAAGGCGAACTCCCGGAACAGAGCACCAGTGAGACCGGAGGTGAAGCCGATCGGTGCGTATACAGCCGCCAGGGTAATCGTCATGGCGATGACCGGGCCGGTGATCTCGCGCGCGCCCCGGATCGCGGCATCGAAGGGGTTCATCCCCTCCTCGATGTGGCGGTGGATGTTCTCGACGACGACAATTGCGTCGTCGACCACGAGGCCGATGGCCAGAACGAGTGCGAGCAGCGTAAGCAGATTGATCGAATAACCGAACGCCACAAGCACCAGCGCCACGCCAATTAGCGACAGCGGGATCGTTACCACGGGTATGATCGTCGAGCGCACATTGCCGAGGAACAGGAAAATGACGACGATGACGATGATACCAGCCTCGAGAAGCGTCTTGCCGACTTCCCAGATCGACGCGTTGATGAACAGGGTCGCGTCATAGGCGATGTTGGCCTGGAGCCCGGTCGGCAGCAGCCGCTGGATTTCCGGCATGGTTTTGCGGACGGTATTGATGACAGTCAGCGGGTTGGCGTCAGGCGTCGTCTGGATGCCCATGAACACCGCCTTCAGGCCATCGAAGGCTGAGCGCGTGTTGTAGTTTTCAGGCCCCAGGTCGACGGTCGCCACCTGTCCCAGCCGGATCACCGTATCGCCGCGCGTGGCAACGACGAGACTCTCGAACTGCTCCGGCGTTTCGAGGGACGTCTGGGCGTTGATGTTCTGCTGCGTGAAGTCAGACTTCACCTCGCCGGCGGCGGTGGTGAAGTTGTTGGACGCCAGCGCATTGCGCACGTCGAGCGGGGTGACGCTGAGGGACGCCATCTTTTCGGGATCCAGCCACACGCGCATGGCGAAGGTCGAGCCGCCAAGAATCTCTGCGGAGGCAACCCCGTTGATTGCCTGCAGCTTCGGCTTCACCACGCGGTCGAGATAGTCCGAGATCTGCGGCGCGGACATCTGGTCGGACTTGAAACTGATGTACATCAGCGCGAATCCGGCACCAGTGGTGCGCTTGACGACAGGGTCGTTCGCCTCATCCGGAAGGATGCCTTTGACCTCGTTGACCTTGGAAAGGACGTCGGCAAGCGCGCGATCCGCATTGGCGTCAAGACGCAGCTTCAGCGTTATGGACGAGATGTTTTGCGAGGAGCGCGACTCGATGATGTCAACGCCTTCCGTCGATGCCACTGCCTGCTGCAGCGGCGTGGTGATGAAGCCCTTGATCTGGTCGGCATTGGCGCCTGGATAGACTGTGGTGATCTCGATCTTGGTGTCGGAGACCTCCGGGAACTGGCGGATCGGCAGCTTGAGCACGGCCTGAAGGCCAGTGAGAAGAATAAGCAGGCTGACGACGGTCGCAAGGACAGGTCGCTTGACGAAAATGTCGGTGAAATGCATCGCCCGGGTCCTTACTGGATGGTGCTCGTATCCTGGAGCTTGAGGGCGATCGAATTGTCGATCACCACCTTGCTGCCCTGGTCAATCTTGTTCTGGCCGGCGGTGACAACCTTGTCGCCATCCTTGATGCCACTGACGATGGACACACGTCCATCGCGCACCGGCCCTGCCTTCACGAAGCGGCGCTCGACAACCAGCTCGTCGACGTCCTTGCCATCCTTGTCCTTCACCTTGGTGGCATTGACCACGAAGATGTTGTCGCCATAGAGCGAATAGGTGACAGCGGTCTGCGGCACCGTGACAACCTGCTCCGGCGCGCCCACGTCAACCAGCACATTGGCATACATTCCGGGAACGAGCTTCTTGTCCGGGTTGGGCATCTCGGCGCGCACCATGATCATGCGGTTGGTGTCCGAGAGGCGGGCATCGGTGGTCACGATCTTGCCCGTGAAGCTCTGGCCTGGATAGGCATTGAGCGTTACGGTAACCTTTTCGCCTTGCTTGATGCGCCCATAGTCGGCCTCGGTCACGTTGAAGTCGACGTAGACCGGATCGATCTTCTGCAGCCAGACGATCTTCTGGCCGGGGGCCAGAAAACTTCCAAGCGCGATATTGCGAAGGCCCACGCGGCCGTCCCACGGGGCATAGATGAACTTCTGCGCAATCTCGGCATTGCGCCGGTCGAGTGTGGCCTGCAGCGTGCGCTGCTTGGTCTTGAGAGAGTCGAGTTCCGTGATTGCGACGACACCCTTGGAGACCAGGCCCTCGCGGCGCGCCAACTCGGTTTGATTGTTGGCGAGTTCGGCCTGGATCGAGCGGATGTCCGCCTCCTCCCTGCCGGTGTCGAGCTTGACGAGCAGGTCACCCTTCTTGACGTCCTGGCCGGATTCGAAATTGATCTCGGTGACGAGACCGCCCACCTGCGGGGTGACGTCGATGCCCTGGAAGGCCGTCACCGTGCCGATGCCGGTGATCTGCGGCTGCCATGTATCAGTCCGCGCGGGTTCGGCGGAAATGGTCTCCGGCGGCCGCGGTGCTCCGAGAATGACTGTGGCCAGCATCTTCGGCTTGAAGTCAAAGGCATAGAAGGCAATGGCCCCGGCGAGGCCGCCCAGCAGAACGGTGACGAGGAGAAAGTAAAGGATGCGGCGTATCATGTGTTTCGTTCCCGGATGTTTTATTCGGCTGCCTGCGGCGTCGATTGCCGCAGGAGCTCTGTCTTCTTTTCGGTGAGGACACTGACCGCGGCTGTCAGCACGGCCCTTCCATAGTCTGACACGAAGCGCGCCCCGGCGTGGGGGTGCTCCGCGCACTTGCAGTCCTCGATACGGGCGAGGTCAGCCTGCAGATCGAAGAGTTGCTTGTCGATCGCCGCCAACATCGTGGCCGGTGTGATGTACTCCTGGAGCAGCATCTGGAACAGGAATTCGGACTTGTATTTGTCACGCCCCGGCACGACGGAAATCGAACGCGCCAGTGCATCCACGCCTTTCGGCGTGATGGCATAGACCTTCTTGTCCGGTTTCCCGGATTGCTCCTGGGCCCGTACCGTGACAAGACCCTCCCCCGCCAACTGCGTCAGCGCCGGGTAGATCGAGCCATAGCTGGCGTCGATGAAGTGGCTGAACAGCCCTTCCTCGATCTCCTTCTTGATCTCATAACCCGAAGCCTCGCCCGAGGAGAGGACGCCGAGGCAGAGAGTCCTGACGTTCATGTCAATTTCCAACCCGATATATGTCAGCCCGATATACCGGGCCGATATATATCGACTCGGCATACTCCACAAGGGTGTGCGCTCAAGAATCTGGCATCATGACGCGCTGGGGTCGCGCGCTTGTTTTCGAAAACTGATCCATCTATGAGAAACCACGGTAGCAAAAAAAAGCCGCGCCGCAGCCAGTCATACAGGGGGGCTCATGGAGTATTTTCTCCAGCAGCTGATCAACGGGGTTACGTTAGGTTCGATCTATGGCCTGATCGCAATCGGTTATACGATGGTCTACGGCATCATCGGCATGATCAACTTCGCCCATGGCGACGTGTTCATGGTCGGCTCGGTCACCGCATTCCTGGTCGTCCTGGGCATCGGCCTGACGGGGGGAAGCGGCCTTCTGCTGATCCTGGTGGCACTGGTACTGGTGGCCGTCATCGCCATGATCGTGGCTGCCGCCTACAACTGGACCATCGAACGCCTCGCCTACAAGCCGCTGCGCGGTTCCTTCCGGCTCGCTCCTCTGATCTCGGCCATCGGCATGTCCATCGTGCTGCAGGAATTCGTCCGCGTGAACCAGGAGGGCCGCCCCAAGCCGGTGCAGCCCATCGTGACCGGCGGCTACGAGATCATGCGCCGGGTCACTGAATCCGGCGAGTTCATCGTCAAGCTCACCAACATGCAGATCCTGATCATCGTCTCTACCCTGATCCTCATGGCAGTGTTCACCGTTCTGATCCAGAAAACCTCGCTGGGACGCGCCCAGCGCGCCTGCGAACAGGACCAGAAGATGGCCGCCCTGCTTGGCATCGATGTCGACCGAACCATTTCCGTCACCTTCATCATGGGCGCAGCACTCGCCGCCTTCGCCGGCCTGATGTTTTTCCTGTATTACGGTGTCACAGACTTCTTCGTGGGCTTCCTCGCCGGCATCAAGGCCTTCACGGCCGCCGTTCTCGGCGGCATCGGCTCGCTGCCCGGCGCCATGCTCGGTGGCCTTGTCATCGGCCTGATCGAGACCATGTGGTCGGCCTACTTCACCGTCGAATACAAGGACGTCGCCGCCTTCACCGTTCTGATCATCGTGCTGATCTTCATGCCCCAGGGCCTGCTCGGTAAACCCGAAGTGGAGAAGGTCTGATCATGACCGCACACGACGTCGCCGCGCCCAAGACCCAGGGCTACGACTGGACGGCCATCATCAAGGACCTGCTCGGCACAGCCCTCGTGTCGCTGCTGATCATGGTGCCGATGGTTGCCTACAAGTCGGTGATCACGCAGTACTCGCTGGTGCTGATATCTCGCTGGTTTGAGGTTTTCGTCATCCTCGGCCTCATCCTGGCCACCCGCCTGGCGATGCACCTCTTTGTGTGGAACCGGGCGCCCTCGCCCATCCATGCTTCGGCCAAGCCGGCCGGCCCCGCCAAGGCCACCCTGGCGGACCGCATCGGCCCCTGGGTGTTTCCGGCACTCGTCGCTTTCGCGGTGGCGCTGCCCTTCATCTTTCACTTCGAACGCCGCCCGATCGACCTCGGCATCTACATCCTCACCTACGTGATGCTCGCCTGGGGCCTCAACATCGTGGTGGGCCTCGCGGGCCTTCTCGACCTTGGCTACGTCGCCTTCTACGCGGTAGGGGCCTATGCCTACGCACTGCTGTCCACCGTCTACTTCCCCTACTGGTTCGGCGACGGCATCGTGCCCTGGGCCTTCTATATCACGCTGCCCATCGCCGGCCTGCTTGCCGCCTGCTGGGGCGTGATCCTCGGCTTTCCGGTGCTGCGCCTGAGAGGCGACTACCTCGCCATCGTGACCCTGGCCTTCGGCGAAATCATCCGCCTCGTGCTCATCAACTGGTTCAGCTTCACCAACGGCCCACAAGGCATCGAAGTGCCGAAGGCCACCTTCTTCGGCCTGCCCTTCAAGGCCGGCCCCGGCGGCTTCGCCGACTTCTTCGGCATCCAGCATGACCGCATCTACTATTACATGTTCCTCTATTACGTGATCCTGATGCTGGCGCTCTTGACCTATTTCGTCACCAACCGCCTGCGCCGACTGCCCATCGGACGCGCTTGGGAAGCGCTGCGCGAGGACGAGATCGCCTGCCGCTCGCTCGGCATCAATACGACCAACACGAAACTTACAGCCTTTGCCATCGGTGCCATGTTCGGCGGCTTCGCGGGTTGCTTCTTCGCCACCCGCCAGGGCTTCGTCTCACCGGAAAGCTTCGTGTTCATCGAATCGGCCATCATCCTTGCCATCGTGGTGCTGGGCGGGCTCGGTTCGCAGATCGGCATCGTCTTCGCGGCGATCGCCATCATGGGCTCCTTCGAGATGTTCCGCGAACTCACCGTATTCCAGGACTACCTGCCCGAGGGCACCGACCCCGTGCACTTCCGCATGCTGGCGGTGGGCCTCGCCATGGTGCTGATGATGCGCTTCAGGCCGCGCGGCTTCGTGACCAGACGCCAGCCCACCGTGTTCCTCAAGGAGCGCAAGGCCGTGTCTGGTGATCTCGTCAAGGAAGGACACGGCTGACATGGCAACCGCGAACAAGACCCCGGTGCTTTCCGTCGAGCACGTGACGATGCGTTTCGGCGGTCTCACCGCCGTGTCGGACCTCACCTTCGAGGCCTACCCCAACGAGATCACCGCGCTCATCGGCCCCAATGGCGCGGGCAAGACCACGGTGTTCAACTGCATCACCGGCTTCTACAAGCCGACTGAGGGCAAGATCGCGCTGCGCCATTCCGACGGGAAGGAGTTCCTTCTCGAGCGTATGGACGACTTCCGGATCTCGCAGCATGCGCGGGTTGCCCGCACCTTCCAGAACATCCGGCTGTTCTCAGGCATGACGGTTCTGGAAAACCTCATGGTCGCGCAGCACAACAAACTGATGCTGGCGTCCGGCTACACCATCGCCGGCATCCTTGGCAGCGGCCACTATCGCCGCGCCGAGAAGGCAGCGATCGATCTTTGCAAATCATGGCTCGAAAAGGTTCGTCTGATCGATCGTGCGGACGATCCGGCGGGCGACCTGCCATATGGCGACCAGCGCCGCCTGGAGATCGCGCGTGCCATGTGCACCGAACCGCGCCTGCTGTGCCTCGACGAGCCGGCCGCCGGCCTCAACCCGCGCGAGTCGGAGGAGCTCAACAAGCTGCTGCGCGCCATCCGTTCCGAGAACGACGTATCGATCCTGCTGATCGAGCATGACATGAGCGTGGTTATGGGCATTTCCGACCACATCGTGGTGCTGGACTATGGCCAGAAGATCTCCGATGGCGACCCCAACCACGTGAAGACCGATCCGGCCGTCATCCGCGCCTATCTGGGCGTCGACGAAGAAGAAGAAGAAAAGGATGCGCTTGCCGCCAAGGCGGTTGCCGAAGCCCTGGGAGACAAAGCATGAGCGAGCCCCTCCTCAAGGTCCGGGGTGTTCAAACCTTCTACGGCAAGATCCAGGCCCTGAAGGGCATCGACATGGATGTCAATGAAGGTGAAATCGTCACGCTCATCGGTTCCAACGGCGCCGGCAAGTCGACGCTGATGATGACCATCTGCGGCACGCCCCGCGCGCGTGCCGGCTCGATCCATTTCACGGGCAAGGATATCACCAAGATGGCCGTGCACAAGATCGCACAGCTTGGTATCTCCCAGTCGCCCGAGGGCCGCCGCATCTTCCCGCGCATGACGGTGCTCGAGAACCTCCAGATGGGTGCCACGGTCAGCGACCCGAAGTTCTTCGACGAGGACCTCGCCCGCGCTTTCAAGATGTTCCCGATCCTCGAAAAGCGCCAAAGCCAGCGCGGCGGCACGCTGTCGGGCGGCGAGCAGCAGATGCTGGCCATCGCCCGCGCGCTGATGTCACGCCCACGCCTGCTCCTCCTCGACGAACCGTCGCTCGGCCTCGCCCCGCTGATCGTCAAGCAGATCTTCGAGGCCATCAAGGAGCTGAACCGCACCGAGGGCCTCACCGTGTTCCTCGTCGAGCAGAACGCTTTCCACGCCCTGAAGCTTGCCAACCGCGGCTACGTGATGGTCAACGGCCACATCACCATGTCGGGCACCGGCAAGGAACTGCTCTCCAAGCCAGAGGTCCGCGCCGCCTATCTCGAGGGAGGTCACTGAGCCATGTCTCTGCTCGGCGAACAGAATATCTGGATCTTCGTCATCCTCACCCTGATCGGCGGCGGGGGAGCTGCCTTCCTCGCCGGCCGCGGCCTCGCCATGAAATGGCGCCCGATCTGGATGCCGGTACTCGCCATGGTGCCACTCACCCTCGGCCTGCGCTTCCTGCACTATGCGCTGTTCGGGGAGAGCCTGACCTCGCTGCAGTACCTGATGGTTGATTTCATCATCCTGCTGGCCTTCTGCCTGCTGGGTTACCGCATGACCATCACCCAGAAGATGGTGCGGCAATATCCGTGGCTCTATGAGTCTGCCGGTCCGTTGGGCTGGAAGAACAAAGGTTAACAATCATTTACCCCCTTTCCAAGGAGCCGTGTTTGCGTAAATATGGGTTCCAAGGTGCCCGTCCGTGGGCTGGCACTTCGACGGGAAAGATCCACGTCTACAAAACGAGTAACTGGTAATCAGGGAGACAATGAATGAAGAAACTTCTTTTGACGGGTGTGGCCATCGGCTTCGCCGCGGCGCTTTCCGCCGGTTCGGCTCTGGCCGATCTCTCGGTGGCCACCGTGGGCCCGATCTCCGGCCAGCTCGCCGCTCTCGGTGAGCAGTACAGCCAGGGCGCCAAGAAGGCGGTTGCCGACATCAACGCCGCCGGCGGCATCAACGGCGAGAAGCTGGTCCTCGAGATCGGCGACGACGCCTGCGACCCCAAGCAGGCCGTGAACGTTGCCAACCAGATGGCTTCGAAGGGCGTCAAGTTCGTCGCCGGCCACCTGTGCTCGGGTTCCTCGATCCCCTCCTCGAAGGTTTACGAGGAAGAGGGCATCCTGATGATCACCCCGGCTTCCACCAACCCCAAGCTTACCGATGAAGGTGGCTGGAACGTCGCCCGCGTCTGCGGTCGTGACGACGCCCAAGGCAAGGTCGCAGGCGCCTACATCGCCAAGTCCTTCGCCGGCAAGAAGGTTGCCATCGTCGACGACAAGTCGGCCTACGGCAAAGGCCTCGCCGACGAGACCCGCAAGGCGCTGAACGCCAACGGCCTCACCGAAGTGCTCAATGAGTCGATCAATGCCGGCGAGAAGGACTATTCCGCGCTGGTGTCGAAGCTCAAGGACGCTGGTGTGGATGCCGTCTACTTCGGTGGCTACCATCCGGAAGCCGGCCTCATCCTGAAGCAGATGGGCGAACAGGGCCTGGGCGCCAAGATGTTCTCGGGCGACTCGATGAACAACGTCGAGCTCTGGACCATTGCCGGCCCGGCTGCCCAGAACATGTTCTTCACCTTCGCGCCTGAGCCCCGGAACATTCCGGAAGCCAAGGCGATTGTCGACCAGTTCAAGGCCAGCGGCTATGACCCGGAAGGCTACACGCTCTACACCTACGCGGCCTTCCAGATGTTCAAGCAGGCGGCGGAAGCCACCAAGTCGCTCGACAACCAGAAGATCGCCGAGTGGCTGCGCGCCGGCAACACGACCAAGACCGTCCTTGGCGACATCACCCTCGACAAGAAGGGCGACATCGTGAACCCGGTCTACGTCTGGTACAACTTCAAGGACGGCAACTACGCTGAAGTCCCTGACATGAAGTAGTCGATACGCTTGAACCGTATGCCTGTCGCAAGACGGGGGTCGGTGAGAGACAAGGGACCCGCGCAACCTCTTGCGCGGGTCTTTTTCTTGCGCACCGCCAGCGAACACCCGATACTGCGGGCCAGCGAAAGACCATGATGAAGAGCCCTCGCCTACCCATATTCCTGTTGCCGCTGCTGCTGAGCGCCGCGCCTGCCTTTGCCGACATCCTGATCGGTGCGGCGGCCCCGCTCTCCGGCCCCAACGCCGCGCTGGGCGAACAGTTGCGCCGCGGCGTGCAGGCGGCGGTTGATGACATCAATTCCACGGGCGGCATCAAGGGCGAGAAACTGGCCGTGCAGTTCGCGGATGACGGCTGCGACCCGCGCAAGGCCATAGACGTCGCCACCTCCTTCGTCTCGGCGGGCGTGAAGGCGGTGATCGGCCATTACTGCTCGGGCGCGTCCATTCCCGCCTCAAAGGTTTACCAGAAGGCTGGCATCATCCAGATCAGCCCGGCCTCCACCAACCCCAAATACACCGACGAGGGCGGCTGGAATGTCATCCGGCTGGTGCCGCGCGACGATGCTCAGGCCGCAGCGGCGGCAGCCCTCGTGCTGGACAAGTTTGCCGGGCAGAAAGTTGCCGTGGTGACTGACCAGGTCCCCGTGTTCACGGCCCTGGCCACGGCGTTCACCGATGCCCTGCTGCAGAAGGGTGTCACCCTCGCCCTGCAGCGGAGCTTCAAGGCCGGCACCAAGGACTTCGCGCCGCTTGCCAAGCAGATCGCGGACTCGGGCGCAGGCGTAATCTATCTCACCGCCTCCTATGTCGAGGGGGGGCTCATTGCCCAGGCGCTGCGCGCCGCAGGTTCCCGGGCGCAGATCGTGTCGGGGGACTCGCTCGTCACCGAGGACTATGGCAACCAGGCAAAAGATGCCGCAAGTGGAACGCTCTCCACCTTCACCTATGACGCCCGAAAGTTTCCCGACGCACAGAGCGTTGTGCAGCGCTTCCGCGACCAGGACCAGAACGCCGAAGGCTTCACCCTCTATGCCTATGCGGCCGTGCAGGCGCTGGCCGCAGCGGCGGAGGCGACCGGCAGCATGGACAGCACCAGGATTGCCGAATGGCTGCGCGGCGGCAACCGCTTCGACACCGTGATCGGCCCCGTGACATTCGACGCAAAGGGCGATCTCACCACCTCGTCCATTACCTGGTTCAAGTGGATCGACGGACGCTATGTCGAGGTCGATCCCAAGACGCTTGCGCCCCCCGTCCTTGACACCACACCCTGACCGGAGCCCCCGCCCATGCGCGCCTTCTTCGTCCAGATCAAATGCGAACTCGGCAAGTCCTATGATGTCGCCACAGCCATCGCCGATGCCGAGATTGCATCAGAAATCTATTCTACTGCAGGGGGTTGGGACCTTTTGGTGAAGTTCTATCTCAAGGAGGATGACGACGTCGGCCAGTTCGTCTCCGGCAAGCTCCAGACCATTCCTGGCATCCGGGACACCTACACGCTCATCACCTTCAAGGCCTTCTGAGCCATGCGCATCCTCACCCTGCTCGTCCTCATGGTCCTCGGCTGCAGCCGCGCGATGGCGGCGGATGGGGCGGCCTTCGACGCCATTGGCTACTCGCCGGACAGCCGCTACTTCGCCTTCGAGCAATATGGCGTGCAGGACGGTTCGGGCTTCCCCTACTGGGATGTCTTCGTGATCGACCTCAAAACCAATGAATGGGTGAAGGGCTCCCCCTACCGCGCCCTGCTGGAAAGCGAGACCTCCAAGCCCGCTGCCGCCCGAGACCAGGCCCGCGCCGCTGCCGCGCGCGCGCTCAAGGACCTCGCCATCACCGAACCAGCCGAACTCATTGCGGCCAACCCGGCGACCGAGGCCGTACCGGAGCGCGAGCGCCTGGTCTTCGACCGCTGGTATGAGAGCCTCGGCGCCCGTAGTGGCGAGAAGAGCCAGTTGGGTGTGCGCTTCGAACTCTCGGTCGAGAAGCTGCCGCTCCCCCGCCCGGCCAAGTGCCCGGAGGGCGACGGCGACAGCTACGGTGTTCGCGTCAGCCTCAAGGACCTGCAGACCAGCACCAGCCGCGTCATCTTCGAGGACAAGGCCATCCCCGACAGCCGCAACTGCCCGCTGGCTTATGATATCGCCGCAGTGGTGGCCCAGTCCGGCCTGCCCATGACAGACCGGCTGGTTGCACTGATCGGCGTCTATGCGAGGGGATTCGAAGGGCTCAACCACCGCTTCATCGCGGTGCCCTTCACGATCAGCGACTAACCGCGCACCAACTCCGCACTCGCACAAAATCCCTGGATTTGTTAAGCGGTCGGCAGACTTCTTCCCGAAAGGCTTCCCATGATCCCGCGTTACGCCCGCAAAGAGATGGCCCAGATCTGGGAGCCCCAGACACGCTTCAGAATCTGGTTCGAGATCGAAGCCTATGCCACTGATGCCCTTGCGGAATTTGGGGTCGTTCCAAAGGAAGCCGCGGCCCGCATCTGGGCCATGGGCAAGGACGCGGTGTTCGACGTCGAGCGCATCGACGAGATCGAATCCGTCACCAAGCATGACGTGATCGCCTTCCTCACCCACCTGGCCGAGATCGTAGGGCCGGAGGCGCGCTTCGTGCACCAGGGCATGACGTCTTCCGACGTGCTGGACACCTGTCTCAACGTGCAACTCGCCCGCGCCGCCGACCTGCTGATCGAGGACGTGGACGGGCTCCTCGCCGCCCTGAACCGCCGCGCCTTCGAGCACAAGAACACCGTATGCATCGGCCGCAGCCACGGCATCCACGCCGAGCCCACCACCTTCGGCATCAAGCTGGCCCAGGCCCATGCCGAATTCCAGCGCGCCCGCGAGCGCCTGGTGATGGCGCGCAAGGAAATCGCCACCTGTGCCATCTCGGGGGCGGTGGGCACCTTCGCCAACATCGACCCGCGCGTTGAAGAATACGTTGCCGAGAAGATGGGCCTGACGCCTGAGCCCGTCTCCACCCAGGTCATCCCGCGCGACCGCCATGCCATGTATTTCGCCGTACTTGCCGTCGTCGCCTCGTCGATTGAGCGGCTGGCCACCGAGATCCGCCACCTGCAACGCACCGAGGTTCTGGAGGTCGAGGAATATTTCTCGCCCGGACAGAAGGGCTCATCCGCCATGCCGCACAAGCGCAACCCGGTGCTGACCGAGAACCTGACGGGCCTTGCCCGCCTCGTGCGCTCCGCCGTCGTTCCGGCGCTCGAGAACGTGGCGCTCTGGCATGAGCGCGACATCTCGCACTCCTCGGTCGAGCGTGGCATCGGTCCGGACGCGACCATTCACCTCGATTTTGCTCTCAAGCGCCTCACCGGCGTCATCGACAAGCTGCTGGTCTATCCTGAGAACATGCAACGCAATCTCGACCGTCTCGGCGGCCTTGTGCATTCACAGCGCGTGCTGCTGGCACTGACCCAGAAGGGCATGAGCCGCGAGGACTCCTATGCCGCTGTTCAGCGCAACGCCATGCCGGTGTGGCGTGGCGAGGGCAACTTCCTCGAACTCCTCAAGAAGGACAAGGACGTCTCCGCCCTGCTCTCGGCGGCAGAACTTGAGAGCCTGTTCGACCTCGGCTACCACACCAAGCATGTGGACACGATCTTCCGCCGCGTATTCGGCGCAGCCTAATCGACCGGCAGGAACCACAGCGCCAGCAAAGGGCCATCGCCCGAGCGCATCGCGTGCAGGATGCCCGGCGGATTGTAAATGATCCCGCCCGGTCCCGGCTCCGTCCAGTCCATCGCAGCGTTCCACCATTCGCCAGCCGACAGCGCGATATAGACTTCCTCCGGCGGATGATGATGGTCCGGGTAGACGGTGTGAGCCGGCATGACGGTGACGCCCACCTCCAGGTCGGCCCGCTCTTCAAGTCCGCCGGGGCCTATCAGCATGGCGTTGGCATGGCTGCTGTAGAAGGGCTCGTCAGTCGACCTGGCGGTCTTCCGTCGATTCCACCGGATGCCTCCCTCCGCCGCCCCAAACGCTGTCGCCAGTTCGGGAAGCGGTGAGGGCCTGGCCGCGAGGTCAGCGAGCGCTGCCTCGACAGTGTGCTGGCATACGGGAAGCCTCTCCGCCGCCTCTGCACCCCGCGCGCCTTCCTTCGCCGCAAGCCGTCCAAACACCTTCATTGCCGCGGCCACTGCCCGTGCCTGACCGCTGGCAGCGATAACCCGCTGCGAAAGATCGAGAATTTGCTGGAGATTGCTGTCACGCATGGCTGCTTCGCTATGCCCTTCCCTGGCGATGGTCAAGCAGGGCCGCAAAGCGCCGCAGTCCGCCCGACCGGTTCGGACGCGATGGCCGCATGGAATGTAATGTCTGACGGGTGGAGCAACGAGACAAACCGACAGGCGTTGATCTCAGTTCAGGCCTTCCTGAATGGCAGCCGCCAGCCAGTCGCGATCGAACAAGCTGTGCCAGTAGTTGATGGTGCAGGACAGTGTGACAGGAACGTCGGGGTTGCGCTGGCGTGAGAACTCCGCCGCGATCCGCGCCTTGCCCTGCCGCAGCAGTTGGCGCGCGAGCGCGGCGATGATCAGGCTTTCCGGGCCGCCATCACGCGAAACCAGCGTCAGCGCCCGCCTCTCCAATGCCTTGCAGGATGACTTTGTGCCCTCGTTCACCAGCGGATAAGCGAAGAACACGGCTACCACGATGGCGACCAGTGTCACGGGAATGAGCATTTTCCGCATGCGCAAATCCTAGCGCCTGACCCAAAGGCCTGGCAACGGGCAGTTACATCGCAGGTTTCGGAGCGAAGGTCAGTTGCTGATGGTGATGAGCGTTGCGGAAAGCCCGTGCTGCTGCACAAGTGAGTAAAGCTTGGCGGCGTTCTGCGGGTGCAACCTGATGCAGCCATGCGAAGCGGGTCGGCCCAGCTGGTTGATGTAGTAAGTTGCGTGGATCGCGTAGCCGCCCAGGAAGAAGATCGAATTCGGCATCGGCGAATTATCGTACTTCTTCGAGTAATGCATCTTCTTCAGCATGAAAGGCCGCCAGGAACCGCGCGGCGTGTAATATCCGTCGCGTGCAGTCGACACCTTCCAGCGGCCATAGGGCCAGCCATTGACGTCCACTTCCATGGTCTGGTTCGAGATGTCGACGTAGATTTCAACCTCCGGCGCGGGCCTCGCCTTGGCGGCCGCCTCGTTGATGCCTGCCGCGATGCAGGCCAGCATGATGATCCCCGCGAACAGGGCAAACAGCTTCTTCATCGCTTCGTCTCCATCCCCTTCGGAAGAAACTCCCGAACTGCGCCAGAACGCTCGTTAGCCACCGTCCTCGTGAAGGAATTCCCGGCCAATCTTCACCCGGCGCTCGCCGTCATAACGGATTATGTCGGCTGTCGCGTAAGTTTCGGTTAACGTCGCCGGCAGAAAACTGCCTGTTCCCACCATGTCGAGCGGCGCGCGTGCCGCCCCCATGATCTGGCACTTTTGTGGATCAAAACCGGACGAACCTACAATTATGGCTTGCCGGTATCCTGCCTGATCCAGGGCACGGCGCACATGGATGATCGCCGCCGCCGAGACGCCCTTGCCGAACAGGATGCGGCGAACCTTATCGACGAGGATGTTGTTGGGGTCCAGTTGGAACGCCCTGCCCCCCAGCACCTGCTCCACGATGTTGTACTCGCCGTGCACGCCCAGCCACTGGCCAACCGTGTCCACCGATTTCTCGTAGTCCAGCCCCTCGGCAAAGCGCCCGCCATGGGTATCAAGGCGGACGCCGAACTTCTTGCCCTCTCGGTCGAGTTTCGCCTCGTCGTAGAACCAGCGCGCACAGCGGATGGAATCCGTCACCTCATGCCCGGTATAGTCCACCAGCGCGGTGAGGTTCGTCATCTCGGGCAGCGTGTCGGCAAACAGCTTCATCGCCTTCAGCACATCGCCGTCGGTGTAGCCTACCAGCGCATGCGGCATCGTGCCCATGCCGCCGCTCGCACCGAAGAATGGCGCGGTCAGGTCCTGCGAGGAGCCGATGAAACCCTTCACCGAAGGATCGGCGCGCTTTGCGGCAGCGGAGCCCACTGCCGCGCCATAGGCAGCCAGAATGTTCATCTCCGCGCCTGAGCCGTGGCGGGCGTGCATGTCCATGAATGCCGCTGACGGAATCGCCCGGCACATTTCATAGGCATTGTTGGCGGAGACGCAGGGAAAGCCGATCTTCTGCAGCATCAGCGTCTCGATCTCGGAGAGCTTCTGCATTGAACCGGTGATCTCCAGCATCTTCGACTCGGAGGGAACGATGTCACCTTCGGCATAAAAGCGCTTGATGTCGACGTCCGGAACGAAGTGGCGGATCAGCCGGATCGCGGGTTCCAGCGCCGCCACCACGCGGCGGCGCATAAACACCGCGAAGGTCACACGCGAGTCGCCATTGGCGCCGACGATGCGGCTGGTGTTGGTGAAATACTTGTCGGTCTGCGCCGCGATGGGGCCGGCGCAAAGGGCAAGGGCAATGAGGCGGTCGAGGATCGCCTCAGCGCCGGGAATGAGGGAAGCACGCTGATCCATGATGGTTCACCTTGGCGCGGAACACCGCAGGCGTCAAACCCGCAGCGCCCGATTGAGCTCCGCAGCACCCCACTGCATGAGGTCGACGTCCACCGCGGCGGCGATGAAAGTGAAACCAAGGCCGAGATAGGACTTGATGACCTCCGCGCTGCCGCCAAAGGCCCCGGCCACCAGGCCGTTCTTCTTCGCGGCGGCGGCTACCTTCTGCATGGCGGCGAGCGTTTCCTTGCCGGTCTTGTCGATTCCTGCGCCCTTTGACAGGGCGATCGACAGATCGGAAGGACCCACGAACAGGCCATCGAGACCAGGCGTCGCGGCGATCGCCTCGACGTTCTCCAGCGCTTCGGCCGTCTCAACCATGGCAAAGACCATCGACATGCGGTTGGCCTCACGCAGGTATTCGGCCGGCGTCAGGCCCGCTGCCTGCTGGGCGGTGTAGCCGCCCCAACTGCGCGATCCCATCGGCGGGTACTTGGCCGCGCGCACCAGCAACTCCGCCTGGGCCCGCGTGTTAACCATCGGGGCAATCACGCATTTGGCCCCAGCGTCGAAACACTGGCCCGGCGTCGCCGCATCATTCCACAGCGATCGCACCAGCGCGGGCCGTGCGGCAGCATTGATGGCGGCGATCATGCCCACCGCGTCGGGAAAGCCGATCATGCCATGCTGCATGTCGAGGCAGACACCATCGAATGGCAGCCTTGCCACCTGCCCGGCGAGCAAGGGCGAAGGCACCGTCATCCACGAAAACAGAAACGGCTCGCCGGAGGCGAGCCGCGTTCTCAGGTCGAATTGGGCCGAAGCCACTTAAACGCCCGCCTTGATCTGTTCCACAGCCTTGGCCATGAGCTCGTTCATGGTCTGGCGAATCTGCTGGTCCGACTGGGCCACCGCCTTGCCGTCAAAGTCGGCGCGAATCTTGCGGAACACGTCCTCGTCGCCGGCTTCGGCGAAATCTGCCATGACCACCGACTTCGCATAGGCCTCCGCTTCAGCGCCCGAAAGTCCAAGCTTTTCAGCCGCCCACAGGCCCAGAAGCTTGTTCCGGCGGGCTCCTGCCTTGAACAGCAGCTCCTCGTCCAGAGCGAACTTCTTCTCGAAGCCTTCCTCGCGCTTATCGAAGGTTGTCATTCCTGTCTCCCGTTGCAGATCAAGGCCTTGAAATAACCACCTCTCCCCGGCAAATCAACCGCTCAGACGCAGAACATTGTGCAGCGCACCACGTTGCGCTATGGCCCCCTGAAAGGTTTGGGGAAATTGCACCCCGAATCCGTAACAAAACTGGCGAAGACGGCCGTCCGGAGCTAAAGCTCGGGGGTGGATTAGGGATTTGATGAGGATATTTCAAATGAACAGCAGGCGCACCCGGATCTACGAGGGCAAGGCCAAGATCCTCTATGAAGGCCCCGAGCCCGGCACCATCATCGTCCACTTCAAGGATGACGCCACCGCTTTCAACGCCCAGAAAAAGGCAGTGATCGAGGGCAAGGGCGTCCTCAATCAGCGAATCTCCGAATTCATCTTCACACGCCTCAACGAACTCGGCATGCCCACCCATTTCATCCGCTCGCTCAACATGCGCGAGCAGCTTGTCCGCGAGGTCGAGATCGTGCCGCTCGAGGTTGTGGTAAGGAACGTCGCGGCCGGCTCGCTGGCCAAGCGCCTCGGCATCGAGGAAGGCCAGCCGCTGCCCCGCTCCATCATCGAATTCTACTACAAGAACGACCAGCTCGGCGACCCCATGGTCTCCGAGGAGCACATCACCGCGTTCAACTGGGCATCGCCCCAGGAGATCGACGACATGATGCACATGGCCATCCGCATCAATGACTTCATGTCGGGCCTCTTCCTCGGCATCGGCATCAAGCTCGTCGACTTCAAGAT
>CANJMQ010000030.1 GCA_947475225.1 Bradyrhizobiaceae bacterium | reverse complement strand
GTAGAGCGCCGCTGTGTCTTTGACTGCGGTGCTTCCATGTCGGGTATGACGGTGAGATAGCCACGCTTCTTAGCGAACTTGAGCAGGGGCATCAAACAAGTGCGTTCGCGCTTCAGTGTGCCATTTGATGGTGCCTTGCGAGTGAAGTTCGTCTTGCGCCACAGCCAGTAGTCTATGAAGTCCACTGACTTAAGGTCAGACATGCGCTTCTGCCCGAAGTACTCCAGCGCGTATGACTTCACACGGGCAATAGTATCATCCCAAGAACCACCCTGACGGGTATGACCTTGCGTGGTCAGAGACTTCTTCCATTCCTCAAAGGTCTGCTTGAAAGTCTTGGAAGCAAGGGTGCCGCCAGCCTTCACATCAAAGTACAGTTTCTCGTAAAGGTTGACTGCGAAGACCCGTGCTTCGTTCACATCAGCAGTCTTGGTGGTGACGATTTTGTAGCCCGTGGCATTCGGCACTCGGATCCGTGCCTGCCATTTTGGCTTCTTCAGACCATCGCGCTTGTAGAGGATGATTCTGCCATCGCCCCGAATGTCTATTCGCTCACCGCTTTCTTCCAAAAATGACCTCTTTTCCAAATCGTCCAATGATTACGGTTATTTGTAATCAGAACGAGGCATTTTTGTAAAGCTTTTGTAATGAGTACGAAGAACGAACAAATCTGCCAAGAGCGATTTGTAAAAAACTTAAATAATTGATTTTATTGGAGAAAAGTGGCGCACCCGACAGGATTCGAACCTGTGACCTCTGCCTTCGGAGGGCAGCACTCTATCCAGCTGAGCTACGGGTGCAGCGCGCGGATATCCTATAACCGATAGCCGTGGCGTTCGGCAATGGCTGGCGCTAAGGGGCTGTTCGGGGAGGTGCCGTCATGAGAGCTGCCGTGTTCGAAGCCTATCGGGGGCCGCTGGAGATCCGCCAGGTGCCGGATCCGGACTGCCCGGTGGATGGCGTGATCCTGAAGGTCGAGGCCTGCGGCGTCTGCCGGTCGGACCATCATGGCTGGAGCGGGGTCGACCCCGACGTGGCGCTGCCGCATGTGCCGGGGCATGAGTTCGCGGGCACCATCTTGGCCGTCGGGCCCGAGGTCCGCAGCTTCCGGCTGGGCGACCGGGTCACCGCCCCCTTCATCCTCGCCTGCGGCGACTGTCCGGACTGCCGGGTGGGGGAACCGACCGTCTGCAACCACCAGCATGTGGTGGGATTTTCCGGCTGGGGCGCCTTCGCGGAGCTGCTGGCCGTGCCGCGCGCGGACTTCAACCTGGTGCGGCTGCCCGAAACCCTCGGCTTTGCCGAAGCAGCCGCCATGGGCTGCCGTCTCACCACCGCCTTCCGTGGCCTTGTTGACCGGGCCCATCTCAAGCCCGGCGAGTGGCTGGCGATCCACGGCTGCGGTGGCGTGGGCCTGTCCGCCGTCATGATCGGCGCGGCGCTGGGCGCGCAGATCGTGGCCATCGACATCAACGAGGAGGCGCTGGCCATGGCGAAGGCGCTTGGCGCCAACGTGACGCTCAACCCCTCAAAGCTGGACGACGCCGCACTGGCGGTGCGTGACATCACCGGCGGCGGCGCCCATGTCTCGATCGACGGCCTCGGCATCACCGCCACCATCCACAATTCGGTGCGGAGCCTCAGGAAGCTCGGCCGCCACGTGCAGATCGGCCAGCCCCTGGGCCCGCACGCCAGTCCGCCCATGCCGCTGCTCGAAACCGTCTATGCCCGGCAGATCTCGATCCTCGGCACGCGCGGCATCGCCGCCTCGCGGTTTTCCGCGCTCCTCGGCATGATCGCCGGTGGCCGGCTGGACCCCGCCCGCATGATCACCCGCCGCATCGCGCTGTCAGAAGCCGGGGCCGCGCTCAAGGCCATGGACGGCTACACCGGCGTCGGCGTCACCGTCATCGACAGGCTTCAGGCCTGAAGCTCTGGCATCGCCCAACTCGCGGTGTCATAGTGCGGCCATGTCCACAACCTCCCCCCTCAAGCCCGGCGACCATCTCTACCTCATCGATGGCTCTGGGTATATTTTCCGCGCCTACCACGCGCTCCCGCCGCTGACGCGCAAGTCCGACGGGCTTCCCGTCGGCGCCGTGCAGGGCTTCTGCAACATGCTGTGGAAGCTCCTGAAGGAGACGAAGGCCGGCGAGAAGCCCACCCACCTCGCGGTGATCTTCGATCATTCCTCGAAGTCGTTCCGCAACGCCATCTACCCGCAATACAAGGCGCAGCGGCCGGAGCCCCCGGCCGATCTCCGCCCCCAGTTCGGCCTGATCCGCCAGGCCACCCGCGCCTTCAATGTCGCCTGCGTCGAGCAGGCGAATTATGAGGCCGATGACTTGATTGCCACCTATGCCCGCCAGGCGGTGGAGGCCGGGGCCACCTGCCGCATCGTCTCCTCCGACAAGGACCTGATGCAGCTGATCCGCCCCGGCGTGGCGCTGTACGACACCATGAAGGACCGCGAGGTGGGCGAGCCGGAAGTGCTCGAGAAATTCGGCGTCCCGCCGGACAAGGTCATCGACATCCAGGCGCTCGCCGGCGACTCGGTCGACAACGTGCCGGGCGTCCCCGGCATCGGCGTCAAGACCGCCGCCCAGCTCATCACCGAATATGGCGACCTCGAAACGCTGCTGGCCCGCGCCCCTGAGATCAAGCAGCAGAAGCGCCGCGAGAACCTGATCGAATTTGCCGAGCAGGCGCGCATCTCGAAGCAGCTCGTGACACTCGATGACCATGTGCCGGTGGACCATGACGTGAGCGGCTTCGCGGTCGACACGCCGCGCGCCTCGCAGTTGATCGGCTTCACCAAGGCGCTGGAGTTCACCTCCTTCACCAGGAAGATTGCGGGCGAGCTCGACAGTGATTCCACCGCCATTGACCCGATCCCCGTCGAGGTGAAGTTCTGGCCGCCGGAAGGTGGCGAGGCTGCAGCCCTTCCCCCGCCGCGCTTTGCCCGCAAGCCCGAGCCCACCGAGGCGCCCGCCACCGCAGCGGCCGTGGAAGCGCCGGTGAGCCGCGAGGATGCCTCACTCCTCGCCATCCCCGTCAACCATGCTGACTACGAGACGGTCACGACGCTCAGTACACTGAAGGACTGGTGCCAGGCGGCTTACGCCAAGGGTTACATCGCGCTCGACACCGAGACGGACTCGCTTGACTCGATGCGCGCCAATCTCGTCGGCGTGTCGCTGGCCACGGCTCCCGGCCGGGCCTGCTACATTCCGCTCCAGCACAAGGCGTCCGGCGGCGGGCTGTTCGGCGGTGAACTGGTCGAGGGCCAGGTGCCGCTCGCCGAGGCCATCGCCGTTCTGAAGCCGCTGCTTGAAGACCCGTCCATCCTCAAGATCGGCCAGAACCTCAAGTATGACATCGAAGTGCTGAAGCGGCACGGCATCGCCGTCAGCCCCATCGACGACACGATGCTCATGTCCTACGTGCTCGAGTCGGGTGACGTGGGCCATGGCATGGACGAGCTGTCGCAGCGCCATCTCAACCACAAGTGCATCGCCTTCAAGGATGTGGCCGGCTCCGGCAAGTCGATGATCACCTTCGACCTGGTGCCCCTCGCCGATGCCACGCGGTATGCGGCGGAGGATGCCGACATCACGCTGCGCCTCTGGCTGCTCTTGAAGCCGCGCCTCGCCACGCTTGGCAAGCTCACCGTGTACGAGACGCTGGAGCGCCCCCTGGTGGCCGTGCTGGCCGCGATGGAGATGGAGGGCATCCTCATCGACCCGGAGCTGCTGCGTCGCCTCTCCAACGAGCTTGCCACCGCCTGTGCCGGAATCGAGACGCATGTCTATGAGCTGGCAGGCGAGCGCTTCAACATCGGCTCGCCGAAGCAGCTGGGCGACATGCTGTTCGGCCGCATGGGCCTGCCGGGTGGCCGCAAGACGGCGACGGGTGCGTGGAGCACCGACTCGGATGCACTGGAAGACCTCGCGGGGCAGGGCATCGAGCTTGCCCGCCGCGTGCTCGACTGGCGCCAGCTATCGAAGCTCCGCTCCACCTATACCGATGCGCTGCCCAACTACATCAACCCGCAGACCAAGCGCGTCCACACCTCCTACTCGATGGCGGCCACCTCCACCGGCCGCCTCGCCTCAACCGATCCGAACCTGCAGAACATCCCCGTCCGCACCGAGGAGGGCCGCAAGATCCGCGCCGCCTTCATCGCGCCTGAAGGCGCGAAGCTGGTGAGTGCCGACTACAGCCAGATCGAGCTGCGCGTGGTGGCCCATGTGGCCGACATCGCGCAATTGAAAAAAGCCTTCGCCGAGGGCCTCGACATTCACGCCATGACGGCGTCGGAAATGTTCAACGTGCCGGTCGAAGGCATGGACCCCCAGGTGCGCCGTCGCGCCAAGGCCATCAACTTCGGCATCATCTACGGCATCTCGGCCTTCGGCCTCGCCAACCAGTTGGGCATCGGACGGGAGGAGGCGGGAGAATACATCCGCACCTATTTCAAGCGCTTCCCCGGCATCCGGGACTACATGGAGGCGACCAAGCAGGAGGCCCGTGACAAGGGCTATGTCGAGACCATCTTCGGCCGCCGCATGCATTTTCCGCGCATCAGATCGCCCAACGCCTCCGAGCGCGCCTTCCTCGAGCGCGCCGCCATCAACGCGCCGATCCAGGGTGCCGCCGCCGACATCATCCGCCGCGCCATGATCCGCATGCCGGACGCGCTGAACGAGGCAGGCCTCAAGGCCCGCATGCTGCTGCAGGTGCATGACGAGCTGATCTTCGAATGCGTGGACGCAGAAGCTGAGCGCACCATGGACATGGTCAAAAAAGTGATGGTCTCCGCCCCCGATCCGGTGGTGAAGTTGAGCGTCCCCCTTCAGGTGGACGCGCGGGCAGCCCAGAACTGGGAGGCCGCCCATTAGGATTCACAATGTCAATCAGCAGAAGGCACGTTAAGGACAAAATACCTAGCATAGGCTAGGAAAAGAGTCAAGCATCTTCTCTGCCCGCCCCACCCATTTTGGGGGGCGCCATCCCGGGAGGGCCGGGATCCAACTCCTTCTCAGTGGGGCTTCGCCGGGGGTGCGGCGGTGCGGATGTTCAGCAGCTGCCATCCAGCTTGTTGATTGCCTCGACATTGGCGGCCGAGGAACCCTTGGGGTCGAACTCCGAGGCAAGCCAGGTGTCGACGATGGCCTTCGCCAGTTCCGGCCCGATGACGCGGGCGCCCATGGTGATGATCTGGGCGTTGTTGGACTTCGCCGCACGTTCGGCCGAATAGGTGTCATGGGTCAGGGCCGCACGGATGCCCGGCACCTTGTTGGCCGAGATGCACACGCCGATGCCGGTGCCACAAATCAGGATGCCGCGCTCGAATTCGCCGTCCTTCACCTTGTGGGCGAGGCCGGCGGAGAGATCGGCGTAATAGCCGGACTGGCTCAGATTGGTGATCTGGTGCTCTGGCTTCGACTTCAGGTGCGCCTCGATGACGTCGAGGAGCGGCTTTCCGGCGCTGTCGGCGCCCACTGCGATCTTCATGCTGTTTCTCCCAATCTGCGTGTGACGGCCTCGATGATGCCGATGTATCCTGCGGGGTCCCAGGCGGACCTTCCGATGAAGAGCCCGTCAATATCCGACATGGCGGCCAGGTCGCAACAGTTCTGCGGGTTGACGCTGCCACCATAGAGGATGGGAAGCGGCTGCCCGGCGATCTCTTTCGTCAGATCTTTAAGCTTCGCATGCTGGGCGTTGGCGAAAGCGGGGTCAGCCGGTATGCCACCCTCGCCGATCGACCACACCGGCTCATAGGCGATGATGACCTTGCCCGGCGCAGTCTTGCCCACGTCCCGCAGCGCATAGCGCGTCTGTTTCGCAAGCACGTCCGCCGTGGCGCCCGCCTCATATTCGCTGCGCGTGTCGCCGATGCAGACGAGGGCGATGAGGCCGTGCTTCACGGCGGCGGCAACCTTCCTGGCCACCGTCTCGTCCGTCTCGCCGAAATGGCTGCGGCGCTCGCTGTGGCCGAGCTCGACCAGTGTCGCACCGCAGTCCTTCACCATCAGCGGCGAGACCTCGCCCGTCCAGGCGCCGCTGTCCGCCCAGTGCATGTTCTGCGCGCCGACCTTCACCCGGGTGCCGGAGAGGATGTCCGCCACCTCCGCGATATAGGGGAAGGGCGGGATGACAAAGGGCTGCGCCTTCAGCGTGTTGGCGAAGGGCGAGGCCTTCAGCGCCTCGGCAAAGGCGCGGGCCTCTGCCCGCGTCTTGTTCATTTTCCAGCTGGTGCCGATCCACGGCGTCTTCATCAGTTGTATCCCGTCTTCGCAAAGGGTGCCCAATAGGCCACGGATTCCCTGATGGCCGCAACCACGCTGCGGTCCGTGGGCTCGCGCTCGCGGAACGCAAGCTCGAGGCAGAGTTCGTTGTCGGTGCCACCACCGGCCGTGACCGCCGCAATGAGCGCCTCCGGCGTGATGCGGCCATTCTCGTTGTACTGCGCGGTGAAGGGCCAGTGGCCGCCCTTGTTCATGGTCGACTGCTTGATGTGGATGATCGGCGACTGCGTGGCGAAGTCCTTTGCCCAGGCGAAGGGGTCGACGTCCGCCGGGTTGGGCGAGGTCACGTCACCGTGGTCGATGTCCACCATGGGCTTCAGCGGAATGGCAAGCGCGGCCGCGTCGATCCAGTCCTGCAGGTCTTGCGTGTCCTTCAGCGTGTGGCCCAGCTCGCGACCGACCGACATCGGCTCCCAGAACAGCCAGGAGAGGCCGCGCGACTTCGCATGTTCGGCAACCTCGCGCCAGCAGTCGAGCGCGACCTTCATCAGCGCGTCGCGGCGGCTGGCGTCATCGTAGTCCTTGAAGGTGAAGATGCCAAACTGCGTGCCGATCGCCGGCGCGCCGAGGTCGCCCGCGATGTCGGCCATCCCCTTGAACCAGTCGACATAGTATTGGCGGACCTCCGCGTCAGGGTGGGTGAAATGGTTGAGGCGCCCATAGGGCCCGGTCATGATGGAGGTGATCTTCGCGCGCTTCTGCGCACAGGCCCGCGCCATCCGGTCGGTGAGGCGCTTGATGGTCGCGGCCTTCCAGGACGGGTTGATGAATTCATGCACCAGCTGGATGTGACCGATGCCCACCTCATCCGCCAGGGTTGCGATCAGGTCCTCCGGCTCCGCGAAGCGGTTCACGAAAGGGTTGGTGTTGACGGAGAGCGTAAATCCCATGTGCCGGAACCTGCGGTTATTGCAGTGCAGTAAAAATTTTTGCCGGCCGGGAGATTACTTGAAAAATATTGCACCTCAAGAAAAAATCTTCACGCCGCCCCGAGGTGGCGAGCAGGGCGCAGGCAAGGCGTCCGATGCGCCTGTGAGGTCGACACCCGGCTCAGGGCTTGCGCAAGCGACCGAAGTGCCAGACCGGAGCCCGCCCAATCACCAGCTTCACGTCGGCACCGCTGGGCAACAGACGATACTCCTCGCTGCTGATCGAAAAGATGATGCGATCTGTGGTGCGACCCGCAAAGCGGGACAGCGTGAATGGCCTATCGCCGATGTACAAGAGGGGCAATGCGTTTGTCACACGGAATGGCCGCGTCGACGTGAGCTCGATCTCCCTGGCGTCCGGACCGGCGCTGGTGCCGGCATCCACACCGGCGCCCTGCACAGATGCGCTCCGTCGTATCGCCACCACGGCGTTCCCCTCGCGCACGGGCTGTGCCACGCGTTCGGCTGGAAGGCCGGGTGTTGCAACCCTGGACGTTTGTGTTCCCTCGGGGTTGGCGGCCTCCGCCTGAACGAACCTGACGTTGCCGAACGAGAGACGGCCCTGCGGCGTGGCGTCGAAAGTGAAACGAACGCCTTGGAAGGCATTCAGGTCTGCGCCGACAAAGGACTGGAGGGGAATGCGTACCGTCTGGAATACGGAGTTGTAGTCGCCGTAGATCGTGGAATCGGCGCCGACAGGACGGTAGACCGATGCCACCGACGACAGCCGGACAGGGAGTGAGAGGCCTCCTCCCGCACTCACGAGACTGATGGAGAAATCGACGTCGCCAGCAGGGTTGATGTTCCCGGCGCACAGGTCGTCATGGCACTCGAGCTTGACCCTGAACTCCAGCGACTTGTAGACGCCGGGCCGGGCGGAGACATATTTGTTGGATGCATTGACCTGCAGATAGGCGCCCGCCGAATTCCACGCAACGAGGGCGGCGCGTTGCGCCAGGTCGTGACTGTAGCCGGCATCCCCGTGGGAATATTCGGTCAGGCGGTAGGCAATGTTTCGCGCGCCCCGGCTCGAGCGCCCCGTCGTCCGGGTGAAATCATCGATGATGAAGTTCGCAGCCTTGCTCAGGCTGGCAGCTTGCCCGCGGGCATAATAGGTGAGCGGGGCGAGCTCGGCCGGCAAGGGCCGGGACGGATCGAAGCGCTCGGCCAGGGCACTCTCCTTCGCTCCGCCGACATGCGCCAGGAAGAACGGAACGACGGTTTCCTGCGCCGTCCTGCGCTGTACCTCCGATCCAACATAGTCGGGAAACAGCTTGGGCTGACCAGGACATTCCTGTGAATCCGACTCCTGCCATTCGGTGTTGTAGAAATTGTGGTTGGCCCCGAACACTTCGATGCTCGATTTCGACAGTGCAACGGTTTCGGCACTGCGCATCACCATCCGGTCAAAGGGTCTGACGCCTTCGAGGTCATAGACATCTCCGTCGCATCCGGGAAGCAGCACGTTCCAGGCCACGCCTTCTGCGTCGAGGGTCCGGCCTGTCTGCCCATCGACCGGCCCGATCTCGAAAAGCGCCTCGACGTTCACCGGGCCGATGCGCCGCGGCCAGGGGCTGCTCCGGTCGCGGTACTGGGCGAGCGCGGCGCGCATGCCTTCACCGCCGCGCGAGTGCCCCAGCAGGCCAACATGGCTGAAGTCGATCAGGCCCTGCAGGCTGAATCCAAGGCTGGCGGGCGTGGTCACGCGCCCGACGCTCCAGTCCGCGAGTTGCTGCAAATGCCGCAAGACCAGGCGGCCACGGCGCAGGTTCAGCCCCAAGTCACCGCGCACGCCGTCGGCTGCGTTCACGCCGCGATTGGCGTTGATGGAGACGACGACATATCCCCGCGCGGCGAGATCCGCCGCGAGATAGCCATATCCCAGATGGTTCGGCGTCGGCTGCCAGCCTTCGGGGCAGGTGCCTGTATAGGTATAATCGATGCCGTCATCGATGCGGATGCCCAGGCCTTCGTCATACCGCCCACAGGTACCGTGATTGCCATGCAGAAACACCAGCAGCGGATAGTGCCCGTCAGCGCGCGGCCGGTAAACCACGGCCCAGAGTTCGGTCGTGACGCCCTTTGCGACGGAAGGGTCGGCCAAGGCCGGCAGCTTGTATTCGCCCACAAGGTATGAACCCGGCGCCCCCGCCGCGGCAGTCCCGGACAGGACGACCATCAGGCAGACGATCAACCATGCGCCGAGGTGCGCGGCACCTGACCAGGCACATCTCAGTCCGGCGGGTAATGTCTCACGCAATTCAGTCAGCCCCTCTTGGCGGCAAATGCCGGATACTGGACCCAGAACGAGGGACGCCGCGTGGCGCCCTCGGACACTCCGGCAATCAACGACAGCCGGATGTTCTCTCGAGATCGTCGAGGCATCATCTTCTCCAAAACATATATTTTGTCAATTACTTTGACATTTAAAGCGGCAGCAATCGCAACTTTCAAATGCAGAACCCCCGACCGTGCGGCACAGTGGCTGTTGCAGTGCAGCACCGAATTCTGTTGACGGACTGCCGTATCTGAAAAATATTGCACGCCAAGAAAATATTTTCAGACAAAGGGATACGGCGTTGACGCTGCACCAGCCAGCCCCTCAGGTGGACGAGGAGGCCGCACTCGCGGCCCGCGCCGCGTGGCTGCATTTTGCTGGTGGCAAGACGCAAGGCGAAGTGGCCGAACTCCTCGGCGTGCAGAGCACCAAGGCCCACCGCCTCATCGCCCGGGCCCGCGCCGATGGCCTGATCCGCGTTTTCGTCGAAGGCCCCATTTCCGGCTGCATTGCGCTGGAGGAGAAGCTCAAGGCCGATTACGGCCTCGCCTTCTGCGAAGTGGTGCCCAACATTGATGACGCCCCGCTGCCGCTGCGCACCCTGGGCATCGCGGGCGCCCGCTACCTGCGCAACCTCATCGAGAGTGGCAAGTATCGCATGATCGGCATGGGCCATGGCCGCACGCTGGCCACCGCGGTCGACCTCATGCCGAGCGTTGCGGCGCATGACACCAAGTTCGTTTCGCTGCTCGGCGGCCTCACCCGGCGCTTCGCGGCCAGTCCCTTCGACGTGATCCATCGTCTCGCCGAGCGCACGTCGGCCGAAGCCTATGTGATGCCCGTGCCGTTCTTCGCCAACAGCGAGAAGGACCGCCACGTGCTGGAGGCCCAATACGGCGTGTCGGACGTCATCGCCATGGCGCGGGAGGCTGAACTCTACGTTGCCGGCATCGGCGAGGTGGACCGCAAGAGCTTCATCGCCACCGCCGGCATGGTGGACGAGGAAGACGTCGACGAGGTGATGAAGACCGGCGCCTGCGCCGAGCTTCTCGGCCATTTCTTCAATGAGCATGGCGAGCACCTTCCCAATTCGGTCTCGGCGCGGGCCATGGCGCCGCGTTTTTCTGACCTCAAGAGCCACAGGATTGTCGCCGTTGCAGGCGGTACATCGAAAACTCGGGCCATCCGCGCCATTCTCGCGCACGGACTGCTTTTTGGCCTGATCACCGACGAAGCGACAGCAAAGCGCCTCGTCTCCCTGAAACCGGGACGAGAGCCCGGCAAGAAGAACGGAAAATCCGCACCGGGCTAAACAAGAAGACCCCCACAACCAATGGAGGAATGGGAATGTTCGAGAAAGAAAAAGGCCTCTTCGACGCCTTCGTGGCGAAGAAGATCAGCCGCCGCGAAGTAATCAATGGTGCTGGCAAGCTGGGCCTCTCGGCCTCGGCAGCCGGCATGTTCCTGACCCAGGCGCAGACCCGCGCCATGGCAGCCGACTTTGACTGGATGAAGTACAAGGGCACGAAGCTCAAGCTCCTGCTCAACAAGCATCCTTATGCCGATGCCATGATCGCCAATATCCAGGCCTTCAAGGACATGACCGGCATGGACGTCTCGTGGGACATCTTCCCGGAAGACGTCTACTTCGACAAGGTGACGGCGGCGCTGTCCTCGGGTTCGACCGAGTATGATGCCTTCATGACCGGCGCCTACATGACCTGGACCTATGGTCCGGCCGGCTGGATCACCGACCTCAATGAGTTCATCAAGGACCCGGCCAAGACCAATCCCAACTACAACTGGGACGACGTGCTTCCCGGCCTGCGCGCTTCCACCTCGTGGAATGGCGTTCCGGGCGGCGAGCTGGGCTCGGCGGATGCCAAGCAGTGGTGCATCCCGTGGGGCTTCGAGCTCAACAACATCTCCTACAACAAGAAGATGTTCGACAAGGTCGGCGTGCAGCCCCCCAAGAACATCGGCGAGATGATCGAAGTCTCGGCGAAGCTCACGAAGGACCTCGGTGGGCCGTATGGCATCGGCGTCCGCGGTTCGCGGTCCTGGGCGACCATCCACCCGGGCTTCCTCTCGGGCTATGCCAACTTCGGCGAGAAGGACTTCAACGTCGCCGACGGCAAGCTGAAGGCCGCGATGAACTCCGCGGGCTCCAAGTCCTACCACAAGGACTGGGTCAAGATGATCCAGGATTCGGGCCCGAAGAACTGGTCCACCTACACCTGGTACCAGGTCGGTACCGACCTCGGTGCAGGCGCCTCCGCCATGATTTTCGACGCCGACATCCTCGGCTACTTCATGAACGGCGGCGACAACAAGGAAGCCGGCAACCTGGGCTATGCGCCGTTCGCGGCCAACCCCGCGGCTGCTGCGCCCACGCCCAACGTCTGGATCTGGTCGCTGGCCATGAACAATGCCGGCACCCAGAAGGACGCCACCTGGTACTTCCTGCAGTGGGCAACCTCCACCGAGCATGACCTGTTCGGCGCCCGCAAGATGGACTTCGTCAACCCCGTCCGCGCCTCGGTGTGGAAGGACGACGAGTTCCGCGCCCGCATCGACAAGTCCTACCCGGGCTACCTCAACCAGTACGAGGTCTCGGCTCCCGGCGCGAAGATCTACTTCACCGCCCAGCCGCTGTTCTTCGACCTCACCACGCTGTGGGCCGAGAACCTGCAGAAGATGGTGGCCAAGGAAATCAACGTCGATGAAGGCCTCGACGCGATGGCCGCTGAAATGGACAAGAAGCTGTCCGAAGCCGGCCTTGGTTAAGTAACGACTGGCGCGCGGGGCTCCGACTCCCTGCGGTATCCCGCGCGCCTCCTTCCATCTCCCCTTCACGAACACCCCGGGCCCCCGAATGACAGCCGCCGCCACAGAGATGCGCACGCCGGTGAAGCAGAGCCGCTTCATGCGCAGGGCGCTGCCCTATATCCTCTCGCTTCCCGCCTTGTTGATGTGCATCGGGATCCTCATCCCGTTCTTCACCGCCGTCTATTATTCGATGCTGCGCTACCGGATGAATCTGCCCGCCATGAAGGGCTTCATCTGGTTCCAGAACTACGTCAACTTCTTCACCGACCCGAAGTTCTGGAACACCGTCTACATCTCGCTCACCTATGCCTTCCTGACGGTGGTTCTTGAACTGCTGCTCGGCCTCGGCATCGCGCTGCTGCTGCAGCGCCCGTCACGCTTCAACAACATCGCCTCCATCCTGCTGCTGCTGCCGCTCATGACGGCGCCTGCACTGGCCGCACTGATGTGGAAGCTGATGACGCACCCGGACTTCGGCGTGCTCAGCTATCTTCTCACCCTCGTCGGCATCCATGACTTCAAGTGGGCGTCCAACCCCGACACCGCGCTCTTCACCGTCGTGCTGGTGGACATGTGGGTCTACACGCCCTTCATCATGATCCTGCTGCTGGCGGGCCTGCGCTCGCTGCCCAAGGCGCCCTTCGAGGCGGCGGCACTCGATGGCGTGCCGCGGAGCTTCGTGTTCTTCCGCATCACGCTTCCCATGCTCATGCCCTACATCATCACGGCCACGCTGTTCCGCCTGCTCGACTCGATCCAGCAGTTCGACATCATCTATGCGATGACGCAAGGCGGCCCCGGCGACAAGCTTCTGGTCTTCCAGGTGCAGGCCTATCTTGACTTCTTCCAGGCCACCAACGTGGGCCGCTCGGCTGCACTCATGGTCATTCTCTGGGCCATCACCTATGCGCTGTCGAACGTCTTCATCAAGCAGTGGCTCAAGCTGCGCGAACGCGCCCACGGAGCGCATTGAACCATGGACCACTCATCAAGCCTCGAGAAATTACTGCGCAGCGTGGCGATCACGCTGGTGCTGGTGTTCTTCCTCTTCCCCATCGTCTGGATCTTCCTCATGTCGCTCCAGACCAACGAGACGATCCTGCGCATTCCGCCGTCGATCGCCTTCACGCCGATCATCGACAACTATACCGCGCTGATCACCGGCCAGCTGCGTACCGCGGCAGGCAGCCTGCAGCTGAACTTCATGCAGAACATGTTCAACTCCGTTCTCCTGTCAGTCTGCTCGGTCGCCCTCTCGCTGGTGCTGGGCGTGCCGGCGGCCTATGCCTTCGCGCGCTTCAAGTTCCGGCTGGGTGAGGACATCGCCTTCACGCTGCTCTCCTTCCGCTTCGCGCCCGCACTTCTCGTGCTGCTTCCCTTAAGCCTCTATTTCAAGACGCTGGGGCTCACCAACACCTATATCGGCCTGATCTGGGTCTATCAGCTGATCTGCCTGCCGCTGATCCTGTGGATCGTGCGCGGCTATTTCGAGGACATCAGCCCCGACATCGAGCACGCCTATCGCATTGCCGGGAACAGCTGGTGGCGGACATTCACCAGGATCTCGATCCCGCTTGCCAAGCCCGGCATCGCGGCGGCGGGCTTGCTCGCCTTCATCTTCGCCTGGAACAACTTCGTCTTCGCGCTGATCCTGGCCTCTGCCGACAAGCAGCCTGTCACGGTGGGTGCGCTGGCCTTCGTCACGGCGTCCGGCATCCAGTATGGCCAGATCGCCGCGGCCATCATCATTTCGATCACGCCCACGCTGGCGCTGGCGCTTTATGCGCAGCGCTACCTCGTCGAGGGTCTTTCCATGGGCGCGGTGAAGGGATGAGCCAGCTCGCAATCAAGTCGCTCACCAAGTCCTACGGTGCCTTCAAGGTGTTCGACGGCTTGAGCCTTGCAGCCGATGCCGGCGAGATCGTGGTGATCTTCGGCGGCTCCGGCACCGGCAAGACCATCCTGCTGCGCCTCATCGCCGGCGTCGAGGAACCGACGGGCGGCGTGATCGAGATCGGCGGGCATGACGTGTCCGACATCGCACCTGAGCATCGCGGCGTCGGCATGGCCTTCCAGAACTTCGCGCTCTTCCCGCACATGTCGGCGGCGGAGAACATCGCAACGCCGCTGCGTGCGGTGGGCGCTGCGGAAGACAAGGTGAAGGCAGGCGTTGCCCGGGTGGCGAAACTGCTCAAGATCGATCATGTGCTGAACCATGCGCCGCGTGAACTTTCCAACGGCCAGAAGCAGCGCACGGCATTGGCCCGCGCGCTGGCGGCCGAACCGCAGATCCTGCTGCTTGACGATCCGCTGCGCAACGTCGATGCCAAGCTGCGCTTCGAGATGCGCCTCGAACTGCCGCGCCTGCTGCGCCAGTCCGGCGCCACCGTGCTTTACGTCACGCAGGACTACAAGGAGGCCATGGCGCTGGCCGACCGCATTGCGGTTCTCGCCAACGGCCAGTTCGTGCAGATGGCCACACCCGAGGACATCTACATGCGGCCCGCGACGCTGGGCGTGGCGCGGCTGTTCGGCGATCCGTCGATCAACACGGCGGACACGGCCATCGTCGCTGACGGGTCCGGCGTGCATGCCGCTGTCGGCGGCACCAGGGTTCCACTGGCTGACAGCTACCGCTCGCTTGCGGGCCGGGACGTGATCTTCGGGGTGCGTCCGGAATCTGTTGAACTCGGGTCATCCGGCCTTGAAGCCGAGGTCATGGCGGTGACGCCCTTGAACGAGCGGACCGTGCTGCTGCTGCAGAGCCCCAGCGGCTGGGAGTTCCTGGCCTCGCTGCCGTCGAGTGCCGCCACCATTCCGGAGGCAGGCTCGCGAGTGCGCGCCAGCTTCGCCGCGGCCGGCACCCATATCTTTGACCGCCAGACCGGAGAGCGCCTCGATGGCTGAGCTCGACATCACCCGCGTCGACAAGATCTATCACTCCCGCAAGGGCGACGTGCATGCCGTGAAGGCGCTGGACCTTGTGGTGAAGCCCGGCGAGATCGTGGCGCTGCTCGGCTCCTCGGGCTGCGGCAAGACCTCGACGCTGCGCATGATCGCCGGCTTCGAGGAGGTCTCCAACGGCGCGATCACGCTCGGCGGCAAGGCCATCCACGCGCTGCCGCCTGCGGCGCGCGGGGTTGCCATGGCGTTTGAGGCCTATTCGCTCTACCCGCCGCTGACCATCGGCGAGAACATGTCCTTTGCGCTCAAATCCTCCAGGCTGCCGCAGGCCGAGCAGGAAAAGCGCGTCAAGGACATGGCGGAAATGCTGGAGATCGCCGACATCCTCAACAAGTATCCTTCTTCCGTGTCGGGTGGCCAGCAGCAGCGCGCCAGCCTCGGCCGTGCGCTGGTGCGCGATGCGGGGCTCTACCTGCTCGACGAGCCAATGGGCCAGCTCGAGCCCCAGCTGCGCGCCGTGCTGCGCGGCCGCATCAAGCATTACCTGCGCGAGCACAACTGCACCACCATCCTCGTCACCCACGACCAGACGGAGGCCAATGCACTGGCCGACCGCATCGCGGTGATGGAGGGTGGTGTTCTCCAGCAATACGCGACCCCCGCCGAACTCAAGGCGCGGCCTGCCAACCTGTTCACCGGCACCTTCATCGGCGAGCCGCCGATGAACGTGTTTACCGCCGATGTGAGCGCCACCGCTGAACGCGTGAGCTTCACGGTCGAGGGCGGAACGACGCTGTCCTATCCGGCCTCCGACATGTCGGAGGCGCTGCGTGGACGTCTCGCGAAGACGCCGCGCATCGCGCTCGGTATCCGTCCGCATGCGCTGCAGCTGGGCGAAGGCCCGGTGAAGGGCAAGGTCACGGCCTGCCAGTGGCTGGGCGACCAGACGCATGTCGCCGTCGATGTGGCGGGCCGCACCGTCGTTTCCGTCTCGCAGGAACGCGTGTCGCGCCCCACCGGCAGCGACGTGTCGCTCAATGTCGCGGCGCGTGACCTGCACCTGTTTGATGCTGCCAGCGGCAATGCCATCGCACATGGGGGCACGCTGGCATGAAGGACGGCGTGCTGATCGGCATCGATGCCGGCACCTCTGTCATCAAGTCCATCGCCTTCACCACGAAGGGCGAGCAGATCGCGTCCGCCGCCATTCCAAACCGCTACCAGACCCTCCCCGACGGCGGCGCCGAGCAGGACATGGCCCGCACCTGGGCCGATACCGCAGCAACGCTGAAGCAGCTCTCCGAGAAGGTGCCGAACCTGAAGGACCGCCTGATCGCCATTTCGGTCACGGGCCAGGGTGACGGCATGTGGCTGATCGACAAGGCGGGCGAACCTGTGGCGCCGGCCTGGCTGTGGCTCGACGCGCGGGCTGCCGCCATCACCGAAGCTTTCGTGGCAAGCGCCGACTACCCCGCGCATTACAAGCGCACTGGTACTGGCGTGAATGCCTGCCAGATGAGCATGCAGCTTGCGTGGATGACCCGGAACCGCCCCGATATCCTGGCCCGTGCCACCACCGGCTTTCACTGCAAGGACTGGCTCTATTTCAATCTGACGGGTGATCGCCGCACCGATCCGTCGGAAGCCAATTTCACCTTCGGCCAATATGCCACGCGCACCTATGCGCCCGACGTTCTCGACGTGCTCGGCGCATCGGACGCGAAGTCGCTGCTGCCCGAGATCGTGGAGGGCACGCAGGCCGCAGGCCGCCTCACGCCGGAGGCCGCAAGCCTCACGGGCCTCAAGCCCGGCACGCCCATTACGCTCGGCTATGTTGACGTGCTCTGCACCGGCCTCGGCGGTGGGCTCTATGACCCGAAGGGCGAGACCGGCTGCACCATCGTCGGCTCCACCGGCATGCACATGAAGATCGCACCCTCGGCGGCCCACGTGAAGCTCAACGCCGAGCTTTCGGGCTACACCATGTGCTTCCCGGTGCCGGGCATGTATGCGCAGATCCAGTCCAACATGGCGTCCACCCTCAACATCGACTGGCTGCTGGACCTGGGGGTGGACGTGCTCGCGAGCCAGGGCGTGGAGCGCACGCGCGCCGACCTGCTCAAGGGCCTCGACGAACGCATCATGAAGGCCGAGCCGGCGCGCGCCCTGTTCCATCCCTATATCTCGCAGGCGGGTGAGCGCGGGCCCATGATGGAGCCATCCGCCCGCGCCATGTTCACCGGGCTTGAACTCGGCATGGGCTTTGCGGACATGATGCGCGCCGTCTTCGAGGGCCTGTGCTTTGCCTCGCGCGATTGCTACTCGGCGATGGGCGAGATTCCGCGCGAGGTGCGCGTCACCGGTGGTGCCGCGCGTTCCCACGCCTTGCGCGTGATACTGGCCAGCGTGCTGAAGGCGCCCGTGCGCGCCGTGCAGCGCGAGGAGGCAGGCGCGGCAGGTGCCGCCATGATGGCGGCCGTTCAGCAGAAGCTCTACCCCGACATGGATGCCTGCGTAGCGGAATGGGTGACCCCGCTGCTCGGGGCGTCCACCGAGCCCGATCCTTCGCTGGCCCGCCGCTATGACGGTGCGTTTGGCATCTACAAGGAAACCCGTGAGAAAATGCGCCCGCTGTGGCGCGAGATGGTGGCCAATCGTGCTTCGTAAGATCTCCGTCATCGGTGACCGTTTCATGCTCTCCTCGATGTTCGAGGAGGCGCTGCGCGACCGCTGCCGCCTGTTCGAACTGGACATCCGCACCCATGACATGCCCTGGCCGGATGAGCCGATGGAGCATGGCTATGCCGTGCTGGGCATGGACGGCCTCAAGGAATACATGGGCTCAGCCGACCAGGTGGTGGAACTGACGGGCGACGCCGAGATCCTCGTCACCCAGCTCGCGCCGCTGTCGGCCTCGATCATGGACCGTCTGCCAAACCTCAAGTTCGTCGCCGTGTCGCGCGGCGGCCCCGTCAACATCGACATGAAGGCGGCGCGTGAGCGCGGCATCACGGTGGTCAACACGCCGGGCCGGAATGCCTCGGCGGTGGCCGAATTCACCATCGGCGCCATACTCGCCGAGACGCGCAAGATCACGCAAGGCCATGATGCGCTGCGCCGCGGCGAGTGGCGGGGCGATCTCTATCGGGCTGATCTCACCGGGCAGGAACTGTCTGAAATGACGGTGGGCCTCATCGGCTATGGCGAGGTGGGCCGCCGCGTGGTGAAGCTCTTGAAGGCCTTCGGCTGCCGCATCCTGGTGAGCGACCCTTATGTGCAGCTCACCGTCGACGATCTCAACGACGGCGTCATCCAGTGCTCGCTTGACCGCATCCTCGAGGAAGCGGACGTCGTCTCGCTCCACCCGCGCGTGACGGCGGAGACGACCAAGATGATCAACAAGGACACGCTGTCCAGGATGAAGGATGGCGCCTATCTCATCAACACGGCGCGCGGGCCCTTGGTGAATTACGACGATCTCTACGAGGCGCTGGTCTCCGGCAAGCTCAAGGGCGCCATGCTCGAGACCTTCGACGTCGAACCCGTGCCGCCCGACAACCGGTTCCTGCAGCTTTCCAACGTCACGCTCACGCCGCACATCGCCGGGGCCTCGGTGAAGACGGTCAGCTATGCGGCAGGCCTCGCGGCCGAGGAAGTGCGGCGATATCTGGCGGGCGAACCCGCCGTCAACCGGTGCTGACGGATTCTGAACCATGCAGGAGCTGAAGCCGGTCGATCTGGTCGTCATCGGGGGTGGTGTCAATGGCGCTGGCATCGCGCGTGATGCAGCAGGTCGCGGCCTGTCCGTCATCCTCTGCGAGAAGGACGACCTGGCACAGGGCACGTCCTCGCGCTCCGGCAAGCTCATCCACGGCGGGTTACGCTATCTCGAGTATTATGAATTCCGCCTGGTCCGCGAGGCGCTGATCGAGCGCGAAGTGCTGCTCAATGCGGCACCCCACATCGTCTGGCCGATGCGCTTCGTGCTGCCGCATTCGCCCGAGCAGCGCCCGGCCTGGCTCGTCCGCCTCGGCCTGTTCCTCTACGATCATCTTGGCGGCCGCAAGAAGTTGCCGGGCTGCCGCAACATTGACCTGCGGCGCGATCCTGAGGGACAGCCGATCCGCCCTGAATTCACCCGCGCCTTCGAATATTCCGACTGCTGGGTGGATGATGCCCGCCTTGTGTCCCTCAATGCGCTGGATGCGAAGGAGCGTGGTGCGACCGTGATGACGCGCACCGCCGCCACTGCGGCGCGCCGCTTGAACGGCGGCTGGGAGGTGGAGTTCACCGCCGCCGACGGCACGCCGTCGAAGGTGCAGGCCAAGGCCATCGCCAATGCCGCGGGCCCGTGGGTGGAGAATGTTCTCAACGGCGTTGCGGGGTCCAACTCGCCGCGCCGCGTGCGCCTCGTCAAGGGCAGCCACATCATTGTCCCTAAGTTCTGGCAGGGACCGCAGGCCTATCTCTTCCAGAACAACGACAAGCGCGTGATCTTCGTCAATCCTTACGAAGGCGACATGGCGCTCATCGGCACCACCGACATTCCCTATGAGGGCCGCGCCGAGGATGTGGCGATCGATGGCAGCGAAACGGACTACCTGCTCGCCGCCATCAACCGCTATCTCAAGGTGCCGATCACCAGGGATCAGGTGATCCATGCCTTCTCCGGCGTGCGCCCGCTCTATGACGACAATGCCGAGAACCCCTCCGCCGTCACACGCGACTATGTCTTCGACCTGACCGGCGATCCGCCCATGCTGTCGGTCTTTGGCGGCAAGATCACCACCTACCGCAAGCTGGCCGAACACGCGCTGGAGAAGCTGAAGCCCTTCTTCCCCGCCATGAAGCCTGCCTGGACGGCGACAGCCCCGCTGCCCGGCGGCGACATGCCGGGTGCCGACTTTGACCGTTTCCTCGGCGAATTGCGAAAGGCCCGGCCTTGGTTGCCGGAAAACCTCGCCTGTCACTATGCCCGGCTCTACGGCACCCGCACCACGGATCTGCTCAACGGCGCGCAAGACCTTTCAGGCCTCGGCCAGCATTTCGGCGGGCTGCTTTATCAGGCGGAGATCGTCTATCTCCGCAAGGCGGAATGGGCCCGGACGGCGGAGGACGTGCTGGACCGCCGCACCAAGCACGGGCTTCACATCACGGCCGAGCAGCGCGCCGCGGTGCAGCGCTTCATGGGCGCCTGAGGCGCCAATTTCCCCTCGCACGTGACGGCTGTTTGTGGAACCATGGTGGCCCATGAGCAGTGATGACGAAGAAGGCGGCGATGGCCGCATGGTTGCATGGCCGCTGGAGCGGCTGGCCCGCGTGATGCGTGCCCGCGAGCACGAGGGTGGTCTGAATCCCGCCCAGCGCGAGGCGCTGCGCTATCTCGCCCGTGCCAATCGCTTCTCCAATACGCCCGGCGCGCTGACGCGCTATCTCGGCGCCACCAAGGGCACCATCTCGCAGACCGTGATGGCGCTGGAGCGCAAGGGCCTGATTGCCAAGGCGGCGCGCGATGCGAGGAAGTCGGTGCGCCTGACATTGACAGACAAGGGCCGAGAGACGCTGGCGCGCGATCCGTGGATTGAACTCGAGACGGCTGTCGAGGAACTTGGCGGCAAGACCAGGCGGCGCATGCAGCGCGGGCTCGAGGAACTGCTGGAGCGCGAGGTGACGCTGGGTGGCCTGCAAAGCTTCGGCATGTGTTCGAGCTGCCGCTTTTTTCGCGAACGCGGGCGCGAGGGTGACGCAAAGGGCCCGCATCTCTGCATGCTGTTCGAGGACGCGCTGACGGACGAGGATCGGGGCCGCATCTGCATCGAGCACGTGGCCGCGGTCTAGCGCCAGACCGGCAGGCTTGTCAGCACAGAGGCCGCAATCAGCGCGAAGCACAGGCGCCGGAAAATCGCGGGGCTGGCGAAATGGAAGGCGCGTGCGCCGGTGAACAGTCCCAGCGCATAGGCCGGCGCCACCATGGCGGCCAGCCACAGCGTCTGCACGGTGATGATCCCTGAGGCGAGATAGCTGATGAAGGTGAAGACCGTCGTCGCCCCGAAGAACAGGATGATCGAGGCCCGCATCGTGCCATGCGTCTCCTTGCCGGAGAGCCAGTAGGCGACGACGGGTGGCCCCGTCATCTGCGCAAGCCCGCCAAACAGTCCCGCCACTGCGCCCACCACCGCGGTGACCGGCGCGCGCGGCGTGCCGTGATAGCGCCAGCCGGAGAGCAGCAACAGCAGCATGGAGGAGGCAAGCCCGGCGATCACCCAGCGCAGCAGCAGCGGATCGGAGTGGCGCAGCACATAGGCGCCGAGCGGCACGCCGATCACCGCGCCAGACGCCATCAGCGCCACGTCGCGCCGCCGCGCCAGCATCCAGGCGCGCGGCAGGAAGCCGAGCGACAGCACGCCGTCGGCCACCAGCAGCACGGGTGCCGCGACGGCCGGGCCCACCAGCGCGCTGCCCGCCGGCATGAAGATGAGCGCCGCGCCGAAGCCCGAGAAGCCACGCGCCAAGCCCGCCACGCCGGCCACCAGCACGGTGAGGGCGAGGGTCAGCAGGCTGAACTGATCCAGAGAAGAAGGCACGAACCCTGTTTGAGCCCGTGCCTTTGAATTCGCAAGCGCCCGAACCTTATTCTGCGGCGATCTGCAGGCTGGGGCTCGCCGCCTTCACGTCCGCACCCACCTTGGCCTCGAACCTGGCGAAATTCTTGACGAACATGCCGACGAGCTTCCGCGCCATCGCGTCATAGGCGGCCGTGTCGGCCCAGGTTTCACGCGGGTTGAGGATCCTGGGGTCGACGCCGTCGACGGCTTCCGGCACGGCAAAGCCGAAATTCGCATCGGTACGCGTCGGCACGTTCTCGAGGCGGCCTTCGAGGGCGGCGTTCAGCAGGGCGCGCGTCGCCTTGATGGGCATGCGGTGGCCTTCGCCATAGGAGCCACCCGTCCAGCCGGTGTTGACCAGCCAGCAGGTCACGTCGTTCCTGGCGATCAGGTCGCGCAGCAACTCGCCATAGACGCCCGGGTCCCTCGGGATGAAGGGCGCGCCGAAGCAGGTGGAGAAGGTGGCCTGCGGTTCCGTAACGCCGCGCTCGGTGCCCGCCACCTTGGCGGTGTAGCCCGAGAGGAAGTGATACATGGCCTGCGCCGGCGTCAGCCTGGCAATCGGCGGCAGCACCCCGAAGGCGTCTGCCGTCAGCATCACAATGGTCTTCGGCGTCGGCGCCGTGCCGGTCTTCGACGCGTTCGGAATGGCCGAGAGCGGATAGGCCGAGCGGGTGTTCTCGGTGAGCGAGCCGTCATGCAGGTCGAGCCTGCGGGTGACGGGATCGATCTTCACGTTCTCCAGTACCGTGCCCCACATCTCCGTGGTGGCGTGGATCTGGGGTTCTGCCTCCTTCGACAGCTTGATGACCTTGGCGTAGCAGCCACCCTCGAAGTTGAACAGGCCGTTCTCCGACCAGCCATGCTCGTCATCGCCCACCAGCGTGCGCGCGGGATCCGCCGACAGCGTGGTCTTGCCAGTGCCCGAGAGCCCGAAGAACACCGCACTGTCGCCCTTGTGGCCGACATTGGCCGAGCAGTGCATCGGCATCACGCCCTTCTCGGGCAGCAGGTAGTTCAGCACGGTGAACACCGACTTCTTCATCTCGCCCGCATATTGCGTGCCGCCGATGAGCACCAGCCCATTGGCAAGGTCGAGCGCGATCACCGTCTCGCTGCGCGTGCCGTGGCGGGCGGGGTCGGCCCTGAAGGACGGGAGATCGATGATGGTGAGCTTCGGCGCGAAGCCGTTCTGGCTCTCCGGCACGATCAGCAGGTGCTGGATGAACAGCGCGTGCCAGGCATATTCGGTGATGACGCGGGTGGGCAGCTGGTAGGCCATCTCGGCGCCGCCGGCCAGGTCCTGCACGAAGACGGTCTTCAGCCGGGCATGTGCCATGAAGTCCTTGCGCAGCGTCTCGAACTGGGCGCGGCTCATCGCCTTGTTGTTGTCCCACCAGATGGTGTTTTCGGTGCTGGCGTCGCGCACCACGAACTTGTCGTTGGGACTGCGGCCTGTGTGCTGGCCGGTGGTGACGACGAGGCCGCCACCTTCCGCCACGACGCCTTCGCCGCGGGCAACGGCATCCTGGTACAGCACGGCAGCCGGCGCATTCCACGAGATCTTGTCCAGCCAGGCCACACCGATATTGGCGAGCTGGGCGCGGATGAGAGCGTCGGCGGCTTTGTCCATGGCGTGCTCCTGTAAACCGAAGCGCCCATTAGAGACTGGCCAAGGCTGCCTGCAAGAAAAAAATGACTTGAAAGCTGATTTTACATCATTAATATGCGGTATCGTACATCATTTTATGAGAAAATAACCTAATCCTTGGTCTGTGCTCCCAGCTTCGCCAGCAGCGACCGGAGAGCGCCGCCCGAATAGACCGGGGCTTCGAAGGGCAGGCGAAGAACGTCGTCACCGCGCCGGAGATCCGCGCCGTCCGGGTCGATCGCCGTTATTTTCCAGCCGCCCGGTTTGGCACCCAGCAGCTTCTCGGCAAAGCGCTGGACGGCGTCTTCATGGTCGTCATTCATGTGCTGCACCGCACCCTCTTCCAGCGCGATCATCTCATCGGCTGAGGGGAACATCTCATTTGCGGGGATGGTCTCGATCCGCCCGAAACCGGCCACCGCATGGGCCCGTTCCGGCTCCAGCCGCCAGAAGCCGAAGTCGCCGAAGCCGGCATACATCTCGGCGGCCGGGTGGCGCGCGAGGTAGCGGCGGCTGGCGTCCCCTGCCGGGACCTTGGAAAACCGGCCCATGACGGTCACCCGGGCGCCCGTCAGGGCATCGCCCTGCGGCGGCACCTCGGCCACCATGACGCTGCCGCGCGGGTCCGCCAGCAGGTTGCGGGTGTGCCAGGCCAGCGTCGAAACCAGGATCAGCGGGCAACCCCGGGCGTCGGTGCCCAGGTTCACCAGCGAGGCATAGGGGATGCCACCATCCGCGTTGAGGGTCCCCAATGTGCCCGTTCGGGCCCTGCGGAGCAGGTTGCGGGCCTCTTCTGCACTGAAACTTCTGCGTTCGCTCATGAACATACCTCGCAATTGCGGCCGGGAATGCCTATCATGTCTGCCACATTTTGTTCCAGTTCCGCCCCTAGTGCCAACGGAAGGACATAGTTGAAGGGATGAACAAGAAGATGCCTACCATTGCGCTGGTCGATGACGACCGCAACATCCTGACATCCGTCGGCATGGCCCTCGAGAACGAGGGCTACGTGGTCCAGAAATACAATGACGGAGCGGCAGCCCTGCAAGGCCTGCAGGACAATCCCCCGGACATGGCCATCTTCGACATCAAGATGCCGCGCATGGATGGCATGGAACTGCTGCGCCGCATCCGCCAGAAATCTGACCTGCCGGTCATCTTCCTGACCTCGAAGGACGACGAGATCGACGAGCTTTTCGGCCTCAAGATGGGTGCGGATGATTTCATCAAGAAGCCCTTCTCGCAGCGCCTGCTGGTGGAGCGCGTCAAGGCTGTGATGCGCCGCGCGCTGAACCGCGACGTGGCCCAGACCCCGGCGGAGGCCGCCAAGGTGATCGAGCGTGGCAAGCTCGCCATGGACCCCGACCGCCATTCCTGCACCTGGGACAGCAGGCCGGTGACTCTGACGGTCACGGAATTCCTGATCCTGCAGTCGCTTGCCCAGCGCCCCGGCATCGTCAAGAGCCGCGACGCGCTGATGGATGCAGCCTACGACGACCAGGTCTATGTCGATGACCGCACCATCGACAGCCACATCAAGCGGCTGCGCAAGAAGTTCAATGCGGTCGATGCCGAGTTCGACGCCATTGAAACGCTCTATGGCGTGGGCTACCGCTTCAAGGAGCAATAGGACCGGTCCGTCAGGGCCGGTGACCGCCGATGCTTGACAAGGTGATGCCGCCCGAGACCGCCGACCGTGGCGAGGCCGATGACCAGGCCGACGCCGCGGAGCGCGAGGCTGCGCCACGGCCGAGCCTGGTGCGCCGCATCTGGCCGCACCGGCTGACCAGCCGCATCGTGCTGCTGAACCTGCTGGGTCTCATCGTGCTGGTGGCCGGCATCCTCTATTTCAACCAGTTCCGCCAGGGCCTCATCGACGCCCGGGTGCAGAGCCTCACCACCCAGGCGCAGATCATTGCCGCCGCTGTTGCAGGCTCGGCGACAGTGGACACCGGCTCCATCGTCATCGACCCTGACTCGCTTGCCGACAGCAACGACGAGACGACACCGGATTCCGAGCAGATGTCGAGCCTCGACTTCCCGATCGATCCGGAGGCGGCAGGCCCAGTGCTGAAGCGCCTGCTTGCCAATACGACCGTCCGGGCACGGATCGTCGACAAGGACGGCAACATGGTCGTCGACAGCCGCTTCCTCTATTCGCGCGGCGATATCGTGCAGTCGGACCTGCCGCCACCCAATGGCGAACAGGAAAGCTTCAGCCCCCGGGCGCTGTGGATCCGCTTCGTCACTTGGACCTTCAGCTACGATTATCCCAAGCAGATCGAATACGGCATCGACAACGGCAAGGACTTCCCGGAAGTGGCCGCGGCACTGAAAGGCGCCAAGGTGAGCCTTGTCCGGCTCAACGACCGTGGCCAGATCATCGTCGTGGTGGCGGTGCCGATCCAGCGCTTCCGCGCCGTGCTGGGCTCGCTCGTACTCTCCACGACGGGTGGCGAGATCGACAGCGTGCTGCGCGCCGAGCGCCAGGTGGTGCTGATGACCTTCGGCTTCGTGGCGCTCGTCACCATGCTGTTGTCGATCCTGCTCGCATCCACCATTGCGCTGCCGCTCCGCAAGCTCGCCGCGGCGGCCGACCGTGTGCGCCGCGGCATCAACAAGCGTGTTGAAATTCCCGACTTCTCGGCGCGCGGCGACGAGATCGGTGATCTTTCCGGCGCTGTTCGCGACATGACCAACGCGCTCTATAACCGCATCGCCGCTATCGAGGCCTTCGCGGCGGATGTGAGCCACGAACTCAAGAACCCGCTCACCTCGCTGCGAAGTGCGGTCGAAACCCTCGCCTATGCCAAGACGCCCGAGCAACGCGAGCGCCTCGTCGAGATCGTGAACCATGACGTCAAGCGACTCGATCGCCTCATCACTGACATCTCGGATGCCTCGCGACTTGATGCCGAACTGGCGCGCGGCGAGGCGCAGGCCTTCGACCTGTCGCAACTGCTGGATTCGATCACCAATTACGCCAATGACACGCGCAAGGAAGGCCAGGCCGAAGTCGAACTCGAGATTGCCAAGCCGCCGCCGGGCATGGACCGTGCCAGGGCCTATACCGTGATGGGCCATGACTCGCGGCTGGGTCAGGTGGTGCGCAACCTCATCGACAATGCGCGCTCCTTCACCAGGCCCGGCACCAGGCTCCATGTCCGCATCCGCCGCGTCGGGCCCGATGTCGAATTCCGCGTTGATGATTCCGGCCCCGGCATTCCTCCCGATAATCTGCAGCGTGTTTTCGAGCGCTTCTACACCGACCGTCCGGACGGCAGCTTCGGCTCCAACTCCGGTCTCGGCCTGTCGATCTCGCAGCAGATCATCGACGCGCACAAGGGCCGGATCTGGGCGGAAAACCGCCATGGCAAGCCGGACGAGACGGGCGAGAAGCCGGTGCTCGGCGCGCGTTTCATCGTTCGCATCCCGGCAGCCACCAATGCATGACGAAGCGCTCATCCACGGCACCTGCCTTGCCATCGGCGGCGAGGGAGTGCTGCTGGTGGGCAAGCCCGGCACGGGAAAATCCGACCTCGCCCTGCGGCTCATTGACCAAGGCGGGCGCGGCCTGTCCGGAACACTGCGTGAAGGCCAACTGGTCGCTGATGACCAGGTGGTGGTCCGCAAGGTGAATGGCACGCTCATCGCCTCGGCACATCCTTCCCTCCAGGGCAAGCTGGAGATCAGGGGCCTGGGCATTGCGGAACTTCCGGTCGTTGCGGAAACGCGTTTGCGGCTTGCCGTCAGGCTCACGCCATCCGCCGAAATCGAGCGCCTGCCGGATCTTGGCCGCACCCGCATGGACATCCTCGGCATCGCCCTTCCGCTGATCCTTCTCGACCCGCAGAATGCCTCCGCACCGGCCCGCCTGAGGGCCGCCCTGGACCAGTTCGTGCGGCCCTGAATCGATGTTGCATCGCCCCGGCGTTAGAGGCATTGTGCGCCACCCTGAGCGGGAAAAGCGCGGAGTTTTACCACCACCATGATCGGACTCGTCCTGGTCACCCATGGCCGCCTTGCGGAAGAGTTCCGTTCTGCGTTGGAGCATGTGGTGGGGCCGCAAACCGCGATCGAGACCATTGCCATCGGCGCGGATGACCGCATGGAAAGCCGCCGCGCCGACATTGCTGCGGCGGTTGCCCGCGTCAACACCGGGGTCGGCGTCATCATCCTCACCGACATGTTCGGCGGCACGCCCTCGAACCTCGCCATCTCGCTCCTCGAGATCGGCAAGGTGGAGGTGGTGGCCGGGCTGAACCTGCCGATGCTTGTGAAGCTTGCCCGCATCCGCAAGGACTACGCGCTCGACAAGGCGGCAACCGCCGCGCAGGACGCCGGCCGCAAGTACATCAACGTGGCCAGCCAGATCCTCGGGGACTGACGATGTCGGCGACGGTGGCTGCCCGCGAACTCGCGATCACCAACCAGCGTGGGCTCCATGCCCGCGCCTCGGCGAAGTTCGTGAAATGCGCCGAGGCTTTCGATGCCGAGATCATGGTCACCCGCGACGGCATGTCGGTGCCCGCCACCTCCATCATGGGCCTCATGATGCTGGGTGCGGCAATGGGCACCTCCATCATGGTCGAGGCCAGCGGCAACCAGGCCGGTGAGGCGCTTGAAGCACTGGCCCAGCTCGTCGACAGCAAGTTCGACGAGGAGTGAGCTAGATCGGATCCCTGCTGAACAGCTGGTTCTGGATCACCGCTTCGGCGGGGCGCAGCTTCGGGTCTTCGGCGCCGCGGCAGCTGGCGTCGAGATAGTTGAGATAGGGCTCATCCACCGGCTCGCCGATCCAGTCCAGCACGAGGGGTGACAGGCAGTAGAGCGGCCGGCCGTGAATGGCATCGGCCAAGTCCTGCGGCGTATCGGTGTTGCTGGCGATCAGCACCGGGATCTGGTGCAGGCGCGGGTCCTGTTCGGATTTCATGCCGTCATGGAACTGGTGCATGCGCAGGCCCGGCAGGTGGTCGCCGAACAGCACCAGCGCGTAGGGGCGGCCCCTGGCATCGAGTTCCTTCTTGAACGCGGCGAGCGAATGCGCGGCGCCGTCGAGGCGCGTGCGATAGTCGTGAACGCCCTCATGGCCCTTGAGATCGCTGTCATCGGCTTCATAGGGGCCGTGTGTCTGCACCGTGACGACGAAGTGGAACTGCGGCCCGCCATTGCCCACCCTGCCGAGGACTGCCTTGTAAAGGCCCTCGTCCGTCGGCCAGTCATTGGGCTGAATGGTCAGCGTCATCTGGTCCATCGACACGAACTCGTCGAAGCCGAGCTTCGGATAGATCTGGTCGCGCAGCCAGAAGCGCCGGGTGAAGTTGTGATAGGCGGTGGCGGCATAGCCCTTTTCGGTCAGGATGCGCGGCAGGCTGCGCGACCTGTCGGTGATGTACTGCACATAATGCTGGTAGGGGATGATGCCATCCTGAAAGGTCTTGATCGGAATCCCGGTCAGCACCTCGAACTCGGAATTGGGCGTGGTGCCGCCATAGACCGGCGATACGGCCATTGACTCGGTGAAGCCCGCCTCCTGCAACTGGTTCAAAGGTGAATCTGGATCGTCAGGATCATGCCACCAGGCCTCGCCAAGCACGATGTAGACATCGGGCTTCGGACCTGTGGTCACAGCAGCCACCGGTGGCTTCGGCGCATTGAGCCCATCCATCGCCTGCTTCACCTCGGCCTGCGTGTAGGTCTTGAGGCGAAGGCCTGCCATCGAGAAATAAAGATGCGTGGAGAGCCCGTTCATGCGCTCGCTCTCGGCCTGGCTGAAGGTGAGGTTCTCGACGCCGATCCACCAGCTGTTGTCATGGATCCAGTTCGCCACCCACTGGATGCGATAGGTGGAAAGCAGCCCGACGAACAGCAGCGCCACTGGCAGGCTCCACCAGCGAATGCGCAGATTGCGGGCGTACCAGATGGCGGCGGGGATCACCGTGGCGCCGAGCAGCCAGTGATACCAGTGCACGTAGTGAAAAAGGTGCACGGACTGTCCGGCCAGGAACAGGTCGCTGATCTGGAAGGGTTCGCCCGTCGAGTCCTTCTTGATCGACGACAGCGTGCCAACGAAGAGCAGGCCGGCCCCCAGCATCGCGCCAGCCGGCAAGATCCGTGCGAAGGCGGCGAAGACGCCGAGCATGACCATGGGAACGATCATGCGCGAGAACCAGAAATGCCACAGGCTGCGGCCGTGCAGAAAATCGGGAGACCACCAGCCCAGATAGGCATGGATGGCGAGCAGGCCGACATAAACGACGAAAAGCTGCAGCAGCACCCTGGCGGTGATGCGCAGCCACTTCGGAACAGCAAATGCCTCGCCCGGCACCGCCGCGGTGCCCGCCTCAACCGTCACGTCAGGTCCTCCCGCGGGGGACCTCGCCACCCGCCAGAAATTTGACAACCGTATGAAGGTCAGGCAGTGGCGACATCAAGGCAAAAACAGCCCCGCAAAAAGAGAAAATGGCCGCCCGAAGGCGGCCATTCCGATCCCGGACAACCGGAGCGGTTAGATCGACTGTTCGATCCAGCTCTGCAGCTGGTTTTTAGGCGCAGCACCCACCTTGGTGGCCGCAACCTGGCCGCCCTTGAACACCATCAGCGTCGGGATGCCGCGCACCCCATACTGGGATGGGACGGAGGGGTTCTCGTCGATGTTGATCTTCACGATCTTGGCCTTGGCGCCAAGGCTCTGGGCGATTTCCTCCAGCGCCGGTGCGATCATCTTGCAGGGGCCGCACCACTCGGCCCAGAAATCGACGACGACGGGCGTATCGGACTGCAGGACGTCCTTTTCGAAGGATGCGTCGGAGACCTTGTGGGTGGACATGGAAACCTCTTGGGAGCTGTGGCGGGGATTCGCCGTTGTGATGGGAGGAAGGTAGGAGCCGCCTCGCCCAGGGTCAAGGCCGGGTCAGGCGCAGGGCCGCCATGCGGTCGAGCAGCGCGTCGGGGACCATGATCAGCTTCGGAGCCTCGGTGTAGACGAGGCAGAAGCGCATCGGCGGTCCGGCCTCGGTGTGCCGCAGTGCCTCCCGGTAAACGGCCAATTGCATGAGATATTCCGGGTTGCAGGCCGCTGCCTCGCCGGGCACCTCGCGGTCGGTCTTGTAGTCGGCGACGAGGATACCATCGGTCGTTATCACCATTCGGTCGATGCGACGGCGTTCCGGGGTGCCGTCCGGACCCTGGGCGATCAGCGAGGCTTCCGAATGACCGTCGGCGGAGAGGAGTTCCGCCACCACCGGGTCCGCCACAAGGGCCCGCAACTGTTCGGCCAGGGCGGCATCATGGCCTGCCCGGCGGACGGCGTTGTCGATATACGCCGCCCGCTCGGTTGCGGAGAGTTCGGGGAGATTCTGCAGGATCCGGTGGATGAGGATGCCGCGCGCCACCCGCGCCTCGGGGCGGCGGCGGGCGGGCAGCGTGGTTTCCACCGGCACGGCCTTCGCCTCACGCGATATCCAGCCGGGCAATTCAATGGGCTCCACGGCCTTCGCTTCGGCCACAGCCTCCACCATCACCGGCGCGGGCCCGAGCCGCCAGAGTTCACCGTCCTCGAGCGGCGTCACCTTCGCGGTGAGCGCCGCATAGACCGTATTGTACCAGCAGTTCTGCGGTGGCTCCTGCTTGCCGCGATAACCGCAGACATAGAGTTCGTCACAGGCTCTTGTCATCGCCACGTAGAGCAGGCGGCGATACTCCGCCGTCGCCACATCCTTCTGATCCTTCTTGAGATCCTTCACGACCTTCGATGGCCCGAGGTTCGGCACCACCCATAGCGGCACCCTGGCGTAGCCATCGCCACTTTCCAGCATCAGCAGCTGCTCGCCGCGGCCCTGTTCCGGAGTGCTGGTGGTGTCCGGCAGAATGACGATGGGTGCCTCGAGACCCTTGGCGCCATGCACGGTCATCACCCGCACCTCGCCCGAGCCCTGCTCCATGTTGCGCTTGATCTCGATGTCGCCGGCCTGGAACCAGTTGACGAAGCCGGCGAGCGAGGTGCCATGCGCCTCCTCGTAGTCGAGTGCGCGGTCAAGGAACGCCTCGATGGCGTCATTCGCCTCGCTGCCGAGCCGTGACACGATACGCAGCCGCGCCTTGCCGAGGATGGCGGAGAAGAATTCGAATGGCCGCGCTGAGGGCGCCTGCATGATGAGCGGGCGCAGAAACGCGGCGGCGCTGCGATAGGGCTCGGCGTCGCGCTCTGAGAGGCTCTGCCACAGCGGCATTGCTTCGCGCGCTGCCGCGATGTCGATCAGCTGGTCTTCGCTCAACGCCGCAGCCAGCAGGGGGCTCTTGAGCACGCAGGCCAGTGCATGGTCGTCCTCCGGCATGATGGCGAACTGCGCCAACGCCACGAGGTCGAGCACGGCGATGTTCTCGCCAAGCTTCAGCCGGTCAGCACCGGCCACCGGCACCTGCTCGTTCCAGAGCGCACGGATCATCGCGTCGAAGAAGCTGTTGCGCTGCCGGACAAGGATCAGAATGTCGCCCGGCTGAACCGTGCGGTTCCGCGCCGGCAGCATGCGTTTGCCAATCCAGCCCTTGATGGTGGTTGCGAGTTTCTGCGCCAGCTGGCGGCGTGGCGATTGCCCCGGCTCGCGGTCGACCGGTGCCTGCCACGGATCGGGGTCTTCCTTGTCGGCGGGCTCGACCAGCGGCCAGATCTCGACCGTGCCCTGCGCCTCGCGGCGGTTCGCCACGTGCTGCCACTCCCGCGGCATCTTTCCATCAAGGCCGTCGCGCGCATCCGACCCGATGGGAAACACGCCGTCGACCGCCTTGAGAATGTTCTCCAGCGAGCGGAAGGAGACGCTGAAGTCCACCTCGCGGAACTCCTGCTTCACACCCTCGACCTGATCCTTCACCTCGCTGAGCACCTGCTCGAAGACAGCGGGGTCCGCCCCCTGGAAGGAATAGATCGACTGCTTCCTGTCGCCCACCACGAACAGCGTGCGGGCCTTGCTTCCATGGCGGCCTTCGCCGGAGAAGAATTCCGCCGTCAGCGCCTGCACGATCTGCCACTGCATCGGGCTGGTATCCTGCGCCTCGTCCACCAGCATGTGCTCGATGCCGCCATCGAGCTTGAACAGCACCCAGGAAGCGTCCGGCTTCTCCCGCAGCAGTTCGCCGGTCTTGATGATCAGGTCATCGAAATCATAGGCGCCGCGGGCCCGCTTCGCCGCCTCGAAGCCGCGCGTGATGGCGCTGCCCAGCCGCAACAGCGACAGCGTGGCGCCAAGGCATTCGAGATCGCCCATCACACCCAGCGCATCGATAAGGCGCTGCTGGTCTGCCTTCACGAAGTCTTCGATCCATGGGTGCCGCTGTCGTGTTGGCGCATTGGCGACGTTGGCGCGGGGTGTCGCTTCACCGGTCAACAGCACGTTCTGCACATCGAGAAGGCTCGGGTTCTGCGCGGCGCAGCCGGCCCTCAGTTTTGCGGCTGTCTTCCCTTCTGTATCGGTTCCGCTCTCAAGCGCCTCTGCCAGTTCGAGATATCGCTTCACATCGCAGGCAAGGCCGGATGTGATGCTTGCCCGTGTCACACCCTGCTCCAGTGACAAGCGCATCCGCAGCAGGCTTTCCGCCCGCTCTAGCCCTTTCTCCTCCTCGAACAGCGCCCGCAATGTGGCGCGCTTGGAGAGGAGCTGGGTGAGCAGCTTGTCGAAGTCGTCGGCATTCACGCGGTTGACCACCTCGCGCAGTGCAGCGCCGGTCTCCGTCGCCTCGTCCTGGGCGTCGGAGAGCACGGCGTCGCGCACCTCCTGCAGCAGGCTCAGCTGCTCGCGGTCGTCCAGCATGGTGAAATGCGGAACGATGCCAGCCTCCACGGGAAACAGCTGCAGCACGCGCTCGCAGAAGGCGTGGATGGTCTGGATCTTCAGTCCGCCCGGCGTTTCGAGAGCTCGGGTGAAGAGCTGGCGGGCACGCTCCAGCAGTGCGGGCTCGGCATCGGGTGATCCGAGCTTCTTCAGTTCCGCGCGCAGTGCCGCATCGTCGAGCGTAATCCACTTGCTCAGCCGCTCGAACAGGCGGTTGGCCATTTCGGCGGCCGCCGCCTTGGTGAAGGTGAGGCACATGATGCGCGACGGCTCGGTGCCGCCCAGCATGAGGCGCACCACGCGGTCGACCAGCACATGGGTCTTGCCCGAGCCCGCATTGGCGTTGACCCACACGGTGGCGGCCGGGTCGGAAGCCTTGAGCTGCGCAAGGCTGGCGGCGGGATTGTGGCTCATGCCTTGCCACCCGACAGTGACCACTCCTGGAAGCGGGAGAGATGATCGTAGTCGCTGGGGTCGTCTTCCTTCTTCATGATGGTGCGCGGATAGTAGGGTTGCCCGACACTGGCATATTTCGCGAGCAGCTTCTGCAGTTCGGCGAAGTGCTTCTCCGCGAGTTCCATGACCGGGGGATGGAGCTTCTTCAACTCCTTCACCTCCCCGGCCGGATTGCCGCCGCTCAGCTTGACGTACCAGACCTGCCCGGTCTGCGTCGGATTCACGTCACTGAAGCCACCGCGCGCGAGAATGGCTGCCTGCAAGGTCAGTTGTGGCGCGAGCCCAACCTCGACCTCGCGCGTACTTGGCACGCCGCCCGTCTTGTAATCAACGATACGCGCGGATCCGTCAGCCATCAGGTCGATGCGGTCGACGCGGCAGGTGAGGCTGAAATCCGTGCCCGCCACGGGGAATGTGATGACCCCGTTGCGCTCGGCCACCACGCGCTCGATGCCAGCGCGCCACCCTGGCTCCTTCTCCGCCATCCATGCCGCGATGCGCCGGAAGCGCGGCCACCAGAAGCTGACGAGACCCGGGTAGTCATCGATCTGGCGGAAATGCTGGCGCCCGTGGTGCTCGAGTTCCGCGGCGGCATCCACCGGCAGGTCCTTCGGAAACTGGGTGAGGAAATCGCCGATGGCGTCATGGAAAATGGTACCACGGCGTGCCGGGTCGGGCACGGAGGAGACGGGCTTCACCGGTTCCAGCTGCAGCACGAAGCGCGCGTAGATCGCGTAAGGGTCACGGATCAGCTTCTCGATGCGTGTAACGCTCAACGCCTTTGGCCGCAGCGCCACGGCGGGCCTGGGCTTCGGCATGGGGGTGGGCCTCACCTCAGCAGGCGCAGCCAGATTGCGCGCCATTTGCGGCCACGGGCTGGTCGCGAACTGTTCCTTGAGCTTCGCTGTTTCAAGGATCATCTGCAGCCGGTGCAGCCAGCGCGACGGTGTGCCGGGCGAATCGCCGATGCGGCGCGACCACAGCAGCTTCACGTGCCGGTTGCCGAAGGCCTGCACGAAGTCATGCGCTGTCTGGCCGATCTGCGCTTCGGGCTGCTTCATCTCCAGCACGTCGCGCATCGGGCGGTTGAGCCAGGGTCCACAATCCGCAGCACCCGGCCATGTGCCCTCGTTGAGGCCGGCCAGCACCATCACATCGGCGCGGATGAGGCGGGCCTCAAGCAGGCCCAGGATGCTGAGCGGGGTTGGGTTGTGGCTTTGGCTGCGCACCGGCAGCCCGTGCAGCCAATGCCGCAGGATGGCCGCTGTGCGCTGCAGGTCGCAATGCTTCAGGAAGCGTGATTCCTGCTTCAGCAGTGCGAAGGCATCGGACAGTTCCTCGCTGCCGTCGCCCGCCCAAAAGGCTTCACCAGCGATCGCTTCGCAGGCTGCGGCGAGGCGGTCGAGATGTTCGGCAAGCGTGTTCGGCGCGCCGGCCGTGAGCGGTGCCAGCACCTCCGAGATGCGGCGTGCCTGCGCGATGGTCGCCTCCCACTGCGGGTCGGTCACGTGCTTCACCGCCAGCGGCAGGGCGCGCCGGTTGTCCTTTTCGGTGGCGATGCGCAGGGCGTGGGAGAGCTTGCCGATCTCAGGCGCACCCGTGCCGGTGCGCAGCAGGGCGAGTTCGATGAGGCTTGCATGGTGGCGTGCCTCTTCCTGAGACAGGCCGAAAATCGCCAGCTCGTGGCGCAGCAGTGCCGCCAGCGGTTCGGCGGCAAAGTCCTGCAGCAGCGCCTCGAGCAGCAGGTTCAGCAGTGATGCGCCGCCGAAGCGGATCAGCGGTTCGCCTGCCGAGTCATTGATGGTGATGTTCCAGCGCTGGAGCTCCACCTTCACGCGCCGTGCCAGCTGGCGGTCCGGCGTGACGAGACAGGCGGAGCGGCCCGGCGTTTCCAGGCATTCGCGCAGGATCAACGCGGCGGTCACCGCCTGCTCGGGGATCGACCGCGTCTCGACGAGTTCCACGCCCTGCATGGCTCCAGCAACGCGCGCTTCCTGCCCCTTCAGTGCGCCGTGCCAGAGATGCGCCGTCTCGGCGGGCCGCATCAGCTCGCTGGCCAGCCAGGCACGCGGGCCGGGCGCATCGCCCATCTCTGCCACCATCTGCCGCGTGGCGTTGAGGCGGGCGAGCAGTTGCTTCATCGCATGCTGCGGGTGGGTGGGGCCGATGGCAGTCCAGCTTGCCTCATCCATGAACTGGTCGAGGCCGGGCAGCACCACGGCACCGTTGGCCAGCCCGGCAATGGCCTTGAGCAGCGTGCAGGTGGCGGGGATCGAGCCCGTCGAACCTGCTGCGATGAAGGGCCGCTCGGTGCGCGTGAACTCCAATCGCTTCGCTTCGCGCCGGAGAATCGCCGAGCGGCGGGCCTGCGGACCCATCGCATTCTCTTCGGCCAGGCGTTGTGGATATTTCTCGCGCGCGATGGCAAGGAATTCGAGGATCGCCTCGCGGTGCCGTGCCGACTCCAGGCCATAGAGATCGGCGATCTTCGCCACCTCCACATCCTCCGTCTCCAGCGCATCGAGCAACTCGGCAAGCGACTGCGCAAGGCCACCTGCCTGGTGTGGTGCCGCGGCAATTTCCTGCGCCAGCCGCGTGGCGGGGTGAGCGGCGGCCCATTCGTCGATCAGGTCCATCAGCAGCAGAAGCTGCCCCGGCACGCTCACCGGCGTGCCGAGTTCATCCACGCCATGTTCCGGCTGCAGCAGGTCCTCGTCGATGTCGCCCAATGGACGGATGCGCGGCAGCAGCACGCCGGAGCCACCGGTCTTGCGGAAGAAGATGTCTTCGAGCTCGCGCACTGCGCGGCGGGTGGGCAGCAGGATGGTCCAGCGCGCCAGGTCGAGCGTGCCTGGTGTCCTTCCATCCGTATACGGAAAGCCTTTCAGGACCGCATCGGCGAGAACCTCAAGGAAGCGCCTGTCAGGCGCGATGGTGAAGAGGCGAGGGATGTCGGCTGTCATGGCTCATGCACCAAGTGCCGCCTCGGCGAGCCCGATCGCCTCTGGCGTTCCCACATGCAGCCAGCGCCCTGTATGCTCCACCCCGAACAACCGGCCCGCGGCGATGGCGCGGTCCCACAGCAGGTTCATCGAGAAGGCGCCATCGGGAGCACCCTTGAAGATCCGTGGCGCGACGAGATAGCCGCCGATATAGGCAAGCGGGGTGCCGTCCGACTTGGTGCGGCGCGTGAGCCTGCCATCCGCACCACGCACGAAATCGCCCTTGCCGTCATAACCCACGGTGCGTTGGAGCGGCGAAAGCAGGAGGAGGCAATCCATGGTTTGATCGTCCCACGCGGCGCGCAGCCGATCAAGCGCGGGCGTGCCGTCATCCACCCAGAAGCTGTCACTGTTGATGACGAAGAAGGGATCGGCACCGAGGAGCGGAAGTGCCCTTGCGACACCACCCCCGGTATCGAGGATTTCGACGCGCTCATCCGCAATCACGATGCGTGGCGAGATTTGCCGCTTTGCCCAGGCCTCGATCTGCTCTGGCAGATAGTGGACATTCACCACGGCCTCTTCCACGCCGGCGGCGCGCAGCCGGTCAAAACCATAGTCAATCAACGCCTTGCCGGCCACCTCCACCAGAGGCTTGGGCCGCGTCAGCGTCAAGGGCCGCATGCGCTGGCCATAGCCCGCGGCGAGAACCATGGCATGGGTGCCCGGCTTGTGCATCACGCGGTCTCGCGTCGGGCGGCGGGCAGATGGGTGTCGAACCAGCGCTTCAAGGTGGCCAGGCGCGGATGTGCCAGATTGCGCTCGAGATAGTGCGAGACGCGCGGGATGTGGCGGAGGTAGCCGTGCTTCCCATCGCGCTTCGACAGCCTGGCGAAGATGCCGAGGATCTTGGTCGCCCGCTGCGCACCGAGAATGGCATAGGCCACGTCGAATTCGGTGCGGTCAAAGGATGGGTCGTCCCTCCGCAAGGCGCAGTACTGCTCGTAAAGCGCATCGGCGAAGCCGAAGTCGATGTCGACGCGCGCATCCTGCAGCATGGAGGCGAGGTCATAGGCGGGGTGACCCATCAGCGCATCCTGCGTGTCGATGATGCCGACGCGATTCAGCCCTTTGCGCTCCGGCAGCCACAGCAGGTTGGGCGAATGATAGTCGCGCAGCGCCCAGACGCGGCGGCCCTTTTGCGTGAGCGGCAGGAACTCCATCCACAGTGCTTCGAACTCCGCCAGCGCAGCCGGCGGAATCGGAGCGCCATTCAGGTGTGGCCAGAACCATGAGGGCAGCAGGTCAACCTCGATCAGCTGCGCTTCAACGTCATAGGGCGGCACGCGATAGGTCTGGCCATCGAGCGGCACCCCGTGCGGCCACTCGCGGCTTGCCATGTCGGCCAGCACGGCCACGGCGGCGGACATGGGTTCGCCCATGTCCTGGCCCTCGCGCATCATGCGGCCATAGACGTTGCGACCGAGGTCCTCCATGACCGCGAAGCCCTGTGCGAGATCGTAAGCCTCGGTCTTGGGCGCACTGTATCCGCGTTCGCAGAGAACGCCGTTCACCGCGATCACCGCGCGGATGTCCTCTGCCAGATGGGCAATGGCGCTGTAGGGCTTGCCGTATTTGACAGGTGGCCCGTCGGGTCGGGCCGGCATGTCCATGAGGATCGCCACCTCATGGCCCCGATGCAGTGTCTCGTAGCGGCGAAACGAGGCATCACCCTCGAGGAAGCGGCGCTCGGCCGCAGCCCAGCGCGTGGTGGCGAGAAACCCGTTGATCGCGGCGTTGCGGGCCAGCGCCTGTTCCCAGGCACCGCGCGCGGTGATCACTGCGTCGCGGTGGTTGCCAGAGCCCGAAAGTTCGATCAACAACCGGTCGGCGTGTATCTCGTCCAGCATCTTTTCCGGCCATTCGACCGCCAGTACGTGGGTCGCCATCAGATCGCCGAAGCCAAGTTCATCAAGCTCCTGTGCGGAGCCGATGCGATAGAGATCAGCATGCGCCACCGGCACGCGCGTCTCATCGTAAGTCTGGACCAGCGTGAAGGTGGGGCTCGGCACGTCGAACTCAACGCCCTGCGCCAGCGCACGGATGAAGGCGCGGGCGAAGGTGGACTTGCCGGTGCCGAGATCACCCTTCAGCAGCACCACCATGCCGGGCCGCGCGAAAAGCGAGAGTTCGGCGGCATAGTCTTCCAGCGCTGCGGCGGACTCGAAGCGGCGGATGAGTTGCATTCTGCTCAGGCCAGCTTCCGGACATCCGTCCGCTGTGCCGCACCCGGGCCGTCGAGCGGGAAGGTGCAGAGAACGGTGGTGCCCTGGTTGATCTTGGAGAGGAGCGACACCTGCCCCTCGTGGAGTTCAACGAAGCTCTTGACGATGGCGAGGCCAAGGCCGGGGCCGCGGTGGCCGCCGGGCACGGGGCGCGACTGGAAGCGGTCAAAGGCCTGCTTCTGGAATTCGGGCTCGATGCCGCGGCCCTGGTCGGAAACCCACAGCTGCAATTGTCCGCGCGCCTTCTTCGCCCCCATGCGGATGGTGGCGCCGCGGTCGGAGAAGCCGATGGCGTTGGAGAGGAGGTTGGAGAGGATCTGCTCGACGCGCTTCGGGTCGGCGAGGAAGCTGTTCACATCCGCACCCACTTCGATGTTGAGCGTCAGGTCGCGTTCGTCGATCTGGCTGGCGAGCTTTTCCGCCACGGATTCGAGGAGGCCCGTCACCTCGACATGCTCGAGCCGCAGCTCCAGCGCACCGGCATCAATGGCGGTGAGATCAATGATGGCGTCGATGATCGTCTTGAGATCATTCGAGGAGCGGCGGATGTCGCGCACATAGTCCTGCTGCTTTGCCGTCAGCGGCCCGGCGAGTCCGATCTGCAGTCCTTCAGCGAAGCCGAGGATGGAGGTGAGCGGTGTCCTGATCTCGTAGGACACGTTGGAGAGGAACATGTTCTTGAGCCGGTCGGCGGCTTCCAGCGCATCGGCGCGGTCACGCAGCGCGCGCTCCATGCGGGCTGAATCCGAAATATCCGCGAAGGTGAGCAGCGTGTTGCCGTCAGGCAGCGGCACGGCGACGAACTGCAGCACGCGGTCAGCGACTTGGACCTTGCCGATGACGGGTTTGCGCTCCGAATCGAGCCTGGTGACGCTGTAGCGCACCTCATCCCACGAGCTTGAGTCCGCCGCGAGTCGGCTGCCGTGCTGGGCGAGCTCTTCGACGTGCGGCTGGGTTTCGAGCACGTCTGTGTCGAGCTGCCAGAACTGCGCAAAGGCCGGATTGTAGAGCTTGAGGCGGCCATCGGAGCCGAGGAGCGCGATCCCCTCCTCGAGATTGTCCAGCGTCTCGCGCTGCACGCCGATGAGTTCATTATAGCGGCTCTCGAGTGCCAGCTCGTTCGTCACGTTCTCATAGAGATAGGTGACGCCGCCAAACGGGTGCTGTTCACAGACCACGTGCAGCGTGCGCCCGTCAGGCAGGTGCCACCAGTCCTCGCGCGGTTCGATGGTGGTATAGGTGGTGAGCTGCTTGGCGCGCCATTCGCGGTAATTGGCCTGTTCGGGAATGCAGCGCTGGTTCCTGAGCCGGTCGAGGATCTCGGCATCGGGCGGGTGGCTGTCGAGCCAGTCCGGATCGAGCGGCCAGAGTTCGGCATAGGCGGCGTTGTGAAAGCGCAGGCGCTGGTCCGGCCCGAAGATGGCGATGGCCGTGTCGAGCTTGTTCAGCGTCGAGGTGTGGGCCTTGATGTGGCGGTCCAGTTCCTTCTCGGCATTCTCCAGCACCGTCATGTCGATGGCGAAGCCCGCCGTGCCGCCGGAGACGGGAACCTCGAACACGTCGAGTGTCCGCATCGAGCCGGAGACCACGGCATGGATGCGGCCAAGGCAGCCCGTTGTTGCGCTTGCCACCGTGCGGTCCATCGCGGCGCGGCCGGCGAGTTCGGTCGCCTGTGCGACCACCGCGTCGGGGTCTGCCCCGTCGACGGCGTTGGCGTAGCACTGGTTCACCCACAGCAGCTTGCCTTCGGTGCCACGCAGCCAGACAGGCAAGGGTGCGGCATCGAGCACGGCGCTGAGGCGTTCCACCTGCTTGCCCAGCCGGTGCGCCTCATGCGCCAGGGCGGCGATGTCGCGGCGCTCGCCGGCGAGTGGCCGGAAGCGCAGCGTGGCAAGGCCGCCGGCGGTGCGGCCGTCGGCCTCCAGCAGCTCGCCGCCGAGGCTCTTGATGGCAATGTTGAAGGGGGTGCCGTCCTGGCGCAGGTCGCGCAGGCAGTCGGACAGGGCCGAGGCCGAATCCCGGTCCAGCCACGCGGAGAAGTCGATGAGGGCTTGGGGGCTTTCCGGCAGGGTGGCCGCGCCATGCATGGAGCCCAGCACGCGATCGGGGAGTGCCGCCTTGCCGTGCCAGATCACCAGCACATGGGCTTCGGCGGCAATCGCCGTTTCGGCCTCGTTGAGGCGGGCTTCGAGGTCGGCGATGCGCTGGCCGGGGGATTTTCCGCCCCAGCGGCGCAGCAGGCTGCGGCTGAGGAGGAATGCGCCGGTAACGGCCAAAACGGCAGTGAGGGCAATCCCGTCCCCCGCCAAGCTGCTGCCGAAACCGGCGTCCATGTCTTCTCCGGTCAAAGTGCCGGGATGGTGTGCCGAATCAGCACGGCCATCCGCCCCGCTTCGGTATAACCAAAAGCGGGGCGAGCCGGAATCCTCAGTAGCGGTAATATTCCGGCTTGAACGGACCCTGCGGGGTCACGCCGATATAGGCCGCCTGGTCGTCCCGGAGCTTGGTGAGCTTGACGCCGAGCTTCTCGAGGTGGAGGCGTGCGACCTTCTCGTCGAGGTGCTTCGGCAGAACATAGACCTCGTTCTGGTACTTGCCCGTCCCGGCCGAGGTGAAGAGCTCGATCTGCGCCAGCGTCTGGTTGGTGAAGGAGGCCGACATCACGAAGCTCGGGTGGCCCGTGGCATTGCCGAGGTTCACCAGGCGCCCTTGAGACAACAGGATCACGCGCGCACCCGACGGCATGTGGATCATGTCGACCTGCGGCTTGATGTTGGTGGTCTTGAAGTTGCGGAGCTCCGCCACCTGGATCTCGTTGTCGAAGTGGCCGATGTTGCAGACGATGGCCATGTCCTTCATCTGCTTCATGTGATCAACCGTGATCACG
>CANJMQ010000029.1 GCA_947475225.1 Bradyrhizobiaceae bacterium | reverse complement strand
GTCAAAATCGAGCCTGAGGGTACCATCACTCGATTCACCCGCTGGGTTCTCCATGATGGCCTCATGTGGTTCAGATTAAACTACTGATATATATACCTTAATCGCTGAAAGTCTGCCAGAAATAAGTGTGTCATCTGGCGAATGCGGGTCTAGACGATCTGCAGCTGCGTTCCGCCGAGCGAGGTGAAGGAGCGCGACCGGCAGGTGAGCACGATGACCTGCTGGTTCTTCCCCGCGCGGTTGATGGCATCGAACATCTGTTCGATGCGGTCGTCATCCGAGAACACCAGCGCATCATCGAGGATGATCGGAACATCCGTTCCGCGCTCACAGATCATGGCGCCCATGGCAAGCCGCACCAGCACGGCGACCTGCTCCTGCGTGCCGAGCGACAACCGGCCGAAGAGTTCCGCTGCGGGGCCCGCGCGGCTGAGGCCCGAGATCGCGAAGTTCTCGCCAAGCGCGATCTCGGCCTTGGGGAACACGTCATGCAGGAAGGGCTTGAGGTGGCGGCGCAGCGGCGCGTTCAACTGCTCGCGGCGCTGTGTGTAGCAGCCGTCGACGGTTGCGCGCAGCAGCTTCAGGGCCTCGACGCGCTCGGCGATGCGGGCTTCCTCGGCCAGTGCCATCTCCTGCTGCAGCTTCAGCGTCGCGGCGCGTTCGCCCAGCCCGTCGCCGCCTGCCACCTGCACCTCGCCCTCGAGATGCGCGATGCGAACACCCAGCTTTTCCACTTTCTCCTGCTGGCTCCTGATCGCCACGACGAGACGTTCGACGCGTGACCGGAGCCGTTCAATCTCGCCATCCTCCGGCGCCTGCGCCTTCTTGTCCGAGACCAGGGTGGCCTTGATGCGGTGAGCATCGCGCCGCGTGGCGAGCTCAGCTTCGCATTCTCCGATCAGCTGATCGCGCTTCTCGTCGGGCAGAAGCACCAGTTCGGAGCCGAGCTGGCCGTGAATGGCCTCGGTCTGGCCCTGCATCGCGGCGCGGTTCTGCAGGATCCTGGTTTCGGCTTCCTTCTGCGCGCCGATCTGCGCCTCGATGCCACCACGCTGGGCGCGCAGTTCGCTGCGCCGTGCCGCCACTTCCTGCTTGCGGCGCTCCACCTCGGCGGCGGCGGGCAGGGGCTGGCCATCGGTCTGGATGCGTTTTGCCTCGGCATCAATCTCGCCGATCGCCGCCCGCAGCTGTTCGATCTCGGCGGCGACACCGTCCTTCACTGCCAGCGCTTTGCGCTCGGCATGGAGTTCGCGAACCTGCTCCTCCAGCGCCACACGCTCGGCGCGCAGGCGGCGCAGGGCGGCTGCATCGGAAGCGCCGCAGGCGTCGAGCAGGGTCTTCAGCCTGTCGCGGTGACCGGCCAGAGCCTTCTCCGCTTCATCACGCGTCGCCTGCGGCGGCGAGATGGTAATGGTGACCTCGCCGCCTACGGTCATGACCAGAGGCGTGGTCACCAAGCGCGCGGCATTGCCGGACACCGTTGTGCCGTCCAAGCGCACGTCCGCCCCGGGCTTCGCCTCGACGGCGACCCGCGGCGCGCCCGCTTCCAGACGGGCGCGAAGCTTTGCTTCCTCGGTTTCCAGCGCTTCGAGCGCCTTCATTGCGGCATCATCGACGCGGGCCACCTTAAGGGCCGCGTCGGTCTCGGCGGCGCGGTGACGAAGGGAGGCGAGCAGCGTCAGCCGGCCCGCCATGCGCTCACGCTGTTCGATCTTCACGGCAAGGTCAGAGAGGCGGTTGATGTCGCGCTCCTCGGCGTCCAGCCCATCGGCCCCGGTATCGAGCGCCGCGCGTCGTCCGGTGAGGTCCTTCAGCGCGGCGGTGATTGTGGTCATCTCCTCCTCGAGGGGGACAATGGCCTTCACCAGCTCCTGGAGGCGGGTTCGGTGCCCGTCGATGGCGGTTGCGCGGCGTTTCAGTTCGTTGCGCTTTTCAGTCTGCGCTTCGGCGCGGTCGTGAGCGTGCCTTTCCTCCGCGGCCAGGCGCTTCAGCTCCTCGGTGGCCTTCTCGGCCATCTCCAGCTTGCGCTTCGTTTCTGCAAGGTCTGCCTGCATGGCATGTGCCATGGCAGGATCACTTGCGGCGCGGAGGTCGGCGCGAAGTCGTGACAATTCGTCGAGCTTTGCATCGAGCGCTGCGAGGCGCGTATCAACGTCGAGGCGCTCAGTGGTCAGCTGCGCATTGGCTTCCCTGGCCGCATGCAGCGGGCCGCCGGCCTTTGCTCGACCCTGATCTGTTTCGTAGCGCCCGATTTCGCCCTTGAGTGTGTTCAGCAGCAAGCGAGCGCGCTCTCCGCCCACCAGTGTTCCAACTTCCTGCTGGATCAGAGCATTGAGTTGACCCTTTGCTGCCTCTGAAGGCGCCGGAGCATCGAATGAACGCCCTTGCTGAACCCAGAGGAGGCCATAACTGGCTTCATCAAGTGCCTTTGTCGATTTGGGCGAGACCCCGAGAAGTTCCCACACCCGCTCGTCGGCTTCACCGTTTCGGGCAATCTCCACACCGTTGCGTGTGAGGCTTGCAGACTTGTTTTTTACGAAGGACTTCGAGATTTCATAATTGGTGCCATGATGCTCGAAGCTGACCCTGATTGACACTGGAAGTGACAAGCCCTGAGTGGCAAGTGCCTCTACCTCCTCCTTGGTGGTATTGTGCCGCTCGAACAGGCAGGTGCGGATGGCGCGGAACAGCGTGGACTTGCCCGCCTCGTTGCGCGCCGAGAGGATGTTGACGCCGGGCCCGAAGCCCTCGATTCGGGCCGGCGTGCCGAAGCGGCCGCAGCCTTCGACGGAAACGGAGAGCAGCTTCATGCGGCGTCTCCCAGTCTGTCACGCGTGAGGAGGTAGAGCTGCACCATTGCCTCCTCGGCGCGGCGGCGTTCCACCGGGCTGGCCGCGGGGTTCTCGGCTTTTTGTTTCAGCTGTTCGGCGGCCTCGCGCAGCACGCCGTCGAAGTCGATCTTCTCGAGGTCTGTGAGGGTGGGTCGCACATGGAGTTCGGCGAGGTCCGGCTCCAGCCAGAACATGGCCGCCTCGATCGCGCCGAGGCGGCGCTCGAGATCGGCGCGCGCGGTGAGGTCCAGCGTGCCGCGCAGGTCGAGGCGCATGAGCAGGCTTGAGAGATCGGCCCTTGCGCGCAGGCGGGCTTCGAGTCCATCGAGGTCGGCGGCGGTTGAGAGGTCTTCGGTCTGGCTGAGCCAGCGATAGGCGCCGGTGCGGTGTGCTGTCACTTTCGCCGGAGCGCCCGCTGCAGCAATCTCGATCAGCAGCACCTGGCCCACCTCCTGGCTGTTGAAGCGGTCGGCCTCAGGGGTTCCCGCATACCAGGTGGCGGGGCCGATCTGCAGCGTGCGGTGCCAGTCGCCGAGGGCGAGGTAGTCAAGACTTGCACGCTTCGCTCGGTCGACAGCGATCGGGTTGTTCGCCTCGCCGGCGGAATCGAAGCCCTGCACCGAGCCGTGGGCGAGGCCGATGCGGATCTGGCCTGCGCCACTCGTCGCGGTGTCCATCCAGCCGGTGAGGTCGTTCACCTCGCTCTTGCGGCGGAGCGGCGCTGGCAGCAGCACGGCGTTGTCGCCCAGCGATGCGGGTTCCGGCGTGAGGTGGAGGTGCACGTTGGGCGGCAGGCCCAGCGCCTGGGCACGGTCCCACAGCCCGTTGCCGCGGTGATAGTCATGATTGCCGGGAATGATGTGCCAGGAGACGGTCGCGAAATTCCGCATGCGCTCCAGCGGTTCGAGGAGCGTTTTCTGAGTGGGGGACTCATTGTCATAGATGTCGCCCGCCACCAGCACATGGGCAGCATTCTCGGCCTGGGCGAGGCGGCCGATGGTTTCGATGGCTGAAAGCCGCGCCTGTCGAAGCACGCTTTCCTTCTCGCCGAAGTTGCGAAAGGGCTTGCCGATCTGCCAGTCGGCGGTGTGGATGAATCGCATGGGTGGGAGAATGGAAGCCCCGGGCCCAAGGGTCAACCGCCGCAGATTCCGCTGGCGAAACCGCCTGCAACTCCCCATATGTCTGCCCGAGGACTGAGGAGGTCACCATGTCGCTGCTGTTGAACATCATCTGGATCCTGCTGGGCGGCGCGTGGATGGCCTTCGGCTGGCTGGTCGCGGCGGCCATCATGGCAGTGACAATCGTCGGCATCCCGTGGGCGCGCGCCGCCATCAACATCGCGCTCTATACGCTGATGCCCTTCGGCTACACCGCCGTGCCGCGCGAGCGGGTGACGGGCCAGGACGACATCGGCACCGGGCCGCTCGGAACCATCGGCAACATCATCTGGCTGGTGCTGGCTGGCTGGTGGCTGGCGCTCATGCACCTGTTCTGGGCCTTCATCTATGCCATCACCATCATCGGCATTCCCTTCGCCTGGGCGCACCTCAAGCTCGCCGGCATCGCGCTGTGGCCCGTCGGCAAGATGATCGTGCCGAAGGACCAGGCGGGCATGCCCGCGCCGCGCGTCTGATCAGCTGACGCGCCTCTCGCGGAACGCATCGACCGTGCGCATGACGCCACGCAGTTCCGCGAGACCCTTCAGCCTTCCGATGCAGGAATAGCCGGGGTTCACCTTTTTCCCGATGTCGTCGACGATCAGGTGGCCGTGGTCCGGGCGCATGGGAATTTCACGGGCCTCGCGGGTTTCGAGGTCGCGGAGTGCGGCGACGACGCCGATCATGTCGGTGTCGCCGTCGAGGTGCTCGGCCTCGAAGAAGGAGCCGTCCGCCTCGCGCGTGGTGTTGCGGAGGTGGGCGAAGTGGATGCGGGGCCCGAAGTCACGCGCCATCTTCACCAGGTCGTTCGACGGGTTCGCGCCATAGGAGCCGGTGCAGAGGGTGACGCCGTTGGCGGGGCTCGGCACCGCATCGAAGAGCTTCTGCGTATCGGCCTGCGTGGAGTTCACGCGCGGCAGGCCGAAGAGCGGGAAGGGCGGGTCATCCGGGTGGATGGCGAGCCTGATACCCACTTCCTCCGCCGTCTGAGCAATGTCCCGGACGAAGAGGAACAGGTGCTCGCGCAGGCCGTCGACCGTGATGTCACGATACGCGTCGAGCTGGCGCAGGAAGCTCTGGCGGTCATAGACCGTCTCGCGCGCCGGAACCCAGTCGATGAGGTTGCGCTCGAGCTGGGCGAGCTTGCTTTCCGGCCATGAGGCGAGGCGCGCCTTGGCGGCGGCGATGCGCTCCGCCGGGTGGTCGGCCTCGGCGTTGCGGCGCCTGAGGATCAGCACGTCATAGGCACAGAAATCCACCATGTCGAAGCGCAGCGCCGTGCCGCCATTGGGCAGCGGCCAGTCGAGGTCGGTGCGCGTCCAGTCGGTGATGGCCATGAAATTGTAGCAGCAGACCTTGATCCCGGCCTTGGCCACGGCGCGGAGCGAGGCCTTGTGGTTATCGATCTTCGCCTGAAAGTCACCCGTGCGGGTCTTGATGGCTTCGGGCACGGCGATGCTTTCGACCACGTCCCAGCTGAGGCCACCCGCCTCGATCTCGGCCTTGCGCTTCAGCACCTCGCCATCAGTCCAGGCCTGGCCGCGGTTCATGTGGTGAAGTGCGGAGACGATGCCCACCGCGCCCGCCTGCCGTACATGGGCCAGCGTCACAGGGTCATCAGGGCCGAACCAGCGCCAGGTCTGCTTCATGGGTGGGTGCTCCGGAAATTTTCGTAAGTCTGCTTGCTGCCGTGGCGGATCAGGCTGTCGAGCGCTGCGGTGACGGCCGTGGTGAAGCGGGGGTCGGTGGGCAAGTCGCGGCCAAAGATCTTCTCGAGGCCCAGCAGGGCGGGGGCGAGGCGCTTTGCGTCGAGGCCTGCGGCACCGGCCTTGGCACGGAGTTCGTCCTTCAGCGGGTCGCGCACGTCGATTGCGCCGCCCGTCTCGTCGACGCCCGTCACATAGCGCATCCAGGCCGCGACGCCCAAGGCCAGCGCATCGATGGGCGCACCTGCCTTCAGCCGGTTGCGAATGGTGCCAAGCAGGCGCTGGGGGAGTTTCTGCGAGCCGTCCATGGCAATCTGCCAGGTGCGGTGGCGGAGACCCGGGTTGCGGAAGCGGGTGAGGAGCGCCTGCTTGTAGGCCGAAACATCCGTGTCCGGAGGAACGGCAAGAGTGGAGGTGACTTCGAAATTCATTAGATGGCTGACGAAATGGGCAAGTGCTTCGTCCTTCATGCAGTCGGCAATCGTCTCATGGCCTGCAAGATAACCGAGATAGGACATGGAGGAGTGGGCGCCGTTGAGGAGCCTGAGCTTCATCGTCTCGAAGGGGGCGATGTCGGTGACGAAGCGGGCGGCCCAGTCAGGCCGGCCTTGTGGGAAATCATCCTCGATCACCCAGTCGGTGAAGGCCTCCGTCACCACGGGCCAGGCGTCTTCGAGGCCGGTGGCGGCGGCGATCCGTGCGCGGTCAGCGTCGGTGGTGGCGGGCACGATGCGGTCCACCATGGTGGCGGGGAAGGCGATGTGCTCGGCCACGTACCGCCCAAGGTCGGGGCTCCTCAGCTGCGCGAGGCGCGTCACCACCTTCGCCACGGTGCGGCCATTGGCGGGGAGGTTGTCGCAGCACAGCACGGTGAAGGGACGAGCCCCACGCGCCTTGCGGGCGCGGATCGCCTCGACGAGGAAGCCGGGGGCGGAGCGGGGGCTGTCCGGGTTGGCGAGATCGTGGAGAATGTCCGGGTGCTGATCATTCAGTTCGCCCGTCGCCGGATCATGGCAATAGCCTTTCTCGGTGACGGTGAGGGAGACGATCTTCACCGAGGGCAGGCACATGGCCTCGATCAGGGCCTGCGGGTTTTCCGGTGCAACGAGCACGCCCCGCAGGGACGCGATCACCCGGCAGCGCTCGCCGGATTCATCGGACTGGGCGAGTGTGTAGAGGTAATCCTGTGCGGCCAGCGCGTCGCGCGTTTCTCCCGAGCGCAGGCTGGCGCCGAGGATGGCCCAGCGGCGGTCGCCCTTTGCCAGCACGGCGTCTGTGTAATCGGCCTGATGGGCGCGGTGGAAGGCCCCCACGCCCAGGTGCACGATCCCGATGTCCACGAGGGCCGGGTCATAGGGCAGGGTCTTGCAGGTGCTGCGTGAAAGCCTCGTCATCGGGGCATAGTGCTATTATACAAGCCTCACCTGCTCAAGAAGGATCGCCTGCCCATGCCCGAGATGATGCGCGCCGTTCTCTGCCGCAACCCCGGTGATCTCGAGATCGTCCAGTATCCGGTGCCGGAGCGGAAGCCCGGCGAGGCGCTGGTGAAGATCCGCCGCGTGGGCGTGTGCGGCACCGACATGCACATCTACCAGGGGAACCAGCCGTATTTCACCTACCCCCGCGTGATGGGACATGAGCTGTCAGGCGAGATCGTGGAGGCGGACAAGGGTTCCGCGCTGAAGCCGGGCGACCCGGTCTATATCGTGCCCTACCTGCACTGCGGGCACTGCATCGCCTGCCGGGCGGGGAAGACCAATTGCTGCACGAGCCTTAAAGTTCTGGGCGTCCACATCGACGGCGGCATGTGTGAGTATCTCTCATTGCCAGAGACGCACCTGTTCAAGGCCGAGGGCATCACGCTGGACGAGGCGGCGATGGTGGAGTTCCTGGCGATTGGCGCCCATGCCGTGGGCCGCGCCCGCGTGACGCGAGGTGCCAAAGCGCTGGTGGTGGGGGCGGGGCCGATCGGCGTGGGTGTGGCGATCTTCGCTGGCCTCAATGGCGCGGAGGTGACGGTGCTGGACGGGCGCGAGGACCGGCTGGCCTTTGCCAGCCGCCTCGACGGCGTGCAGCACACGGTGCGGCTGGGCGAGCATGACGTGGAGCGCATGAAGGACAACACGGTGGGCGAATTCTATGACACCGTGTTCGACTGCACGGGGGCTCCCAAGGCCATGGAGCGCGGTTTCGGCTTTGTGGCGCATGGCGGCACCTATGTGCTGGTCTCCATCGTGCAGGGGATGATTTCCTTCAGCGACCCGGAGTTCCACAAGCGCGAGACCACGCTGCTGTCGAGCCGCAACGCGACGCTTACCGATTTCGCGACGGTGATGGCTGCGATGCGCGAGGGACAGGTGCCGACGCGCGCGATTCTGACCCACAGCGCGCCGCTGTGGGAGGCTGCTGCCCGCATGCCGGAATGGATCAGGCCCGAGGCAGGGACGGTGAAGGCGGTTCTGGCGCTTTAGCCGTCTAAATCCATTTCAGGAAGAAAGTCCTTGACAGCGCGCGCTCGCCACGCTAACAAGGCGCACACTCGAAAATTGTGACTGGGCGCCGAGGCGGGAGACTGCTGCGGTGTTTTTCATTGGCGTCAGCCCGGCGAAGGCCGGAGTTGACGGCATGTCCTCTCCCGCAAGGCGGGAAAGGAAGGGGACCCAGCGCAGTTGGGGGAGGTGAGGGAAGCGGTCTCCGACCTGTCATCAGTGCGTGCGTCCCCTCATCTTCCCGTTGCTTGCCGCAACGGGTCCCGTCTTCTCCCGCTGAAGGAGTGGGAGAAGACAAGAGATCACAGGCCTCGGCTTGCGAGTGACGTGGAATGGAAAGACCAAAACATGGAGGTGCCGTTGATAACAGTTCTTCTTCAGCCCCGCAGCGCCTGCCTCGACCGGGTCACTTGGTTCCGTGTGCTTGGCGCTTTCCTGGTCGAACTCGGTCTGGGCCTGTTGGCGGCGCTTCTGCGAGGGGCAGAAAAAATGCCCGGGGCTTGCCCCGGGCACTTCTGTTTCGGATGGTGCGTGCCGCTTACTGCGTGGGCGGGAAGGCGGCCTGGGGCTGGTCGCGGCCGATGGCCTCGGCCTTGGCCGTTTCTTCGCGGGTGACGGCGCGCGCCTGGGCGGCCTTTTCCCTGCGGCGGCGGGCGAACTCGAAATAGAGCATGATGACGAGCGTCACCACGATGAGGATGAGGGCCAGCGCGTTGATGGTCGGCGTGATGCCGCTCCTGACCTTCGAGAAGACGTAGACCGTCAGCGTGTCATAGGTGCCGCGGGTGAACAGCGTGGTGTTGAAGTTCTCGATCGACTGGAAGAAGGCGATGGCCGCACCTGCGCCCAGTGCCGGATAGAGATGCGGCAGCAGGATGCGGCGGACCACCTGGTTGTAGTTGGCGCCGAGGTCGAGGGCGGCTTCTTCGAGGCCACGGTCGAAGCTCTGCAGGCGGGCGAGCACCATGAGCATGACGAAGGCCGAGATGTAGGAGGCCTGGCCGAGTGCCGAGAGGTGAAGGCCCGCTGCGACGCCGAACTTGTTCCAGAACAAGAGCGTGGAGATGCCGATGACCGCACCCGGCGTGAGGATGGGCGCCACCATGAGCGCGTAGAGCACGGTGCGCGTCTTGCCGGCGAGGCTGTTGATGAGGATCGCCGCCGCAGTGCCGATGGGAACCGAGATGATGACGACCGCGATGGCTACAAGGATGGTGTTGCGGAAGGCTTCCCACATCCGCGTGTCCTGGAACAACTCGATGAACCAGCGGTCGGTGAAGCCGACCCATGGGTAGACCGACGGAAAGCGCGAGTCGTTCAGCGCCGCGCCGCCCATCACCGCCAGCGGCAGCAGCATGTAGAGCAGGAAGATGAAGATATAGAAGTTGAACAGCCAGTTGGACTTGGAGGTGTTCATGGGATTACCTCGCAATGTCCGAGAGCTTGACGCGGAACACCCGCATCATGCCAATGACGAACACCGTGCAGGTGACGAGCAGCATGAAGGCGTAGGCGGAGCCCGTGTTCCAGTCCTGCGACTCGAACATGGCCTGCTGGATGATTTCCGTGAACCAGCGCGACTGGGTGGAGGCCAGCAGCGTGGGCACCAGGATGGAGCCGGCGGCGAGCATGAACACCATGACGCAACCCGACGCGATGCCGGGCTTGGAATGCGGGATGATGACGCGCCAGTGGGTGCGCCAGCTGGACGCGCCAAGATCCTTGGCGGCTTCCATCTGGTTGGTATCGAGCGACTGGATGGCGTTGTAGATCGGCAGCAGCATGAACAGCAGGTAGACGTAGATGAGGCCGAAGGTGACGCTGTTGAAGCCTGTGATCCAGCGGATCGGGCTTTCGATGATGCCCATGTTGACGAGGGCCATGTTCAGCGGGCCCTTGAAGGCGAGGATGATGAACCACGCGAAGGCGCGCAGGATTTCCGACACCCACATCGGCACGAGCAGGCCCACGAAGAGCAGCGGCACGTTCCTGGGGTTTGCCACCTTGGCGAGGTAGAAGGCCACGGGGTAGCAGAGGATGAGGGTGATGACGGTGGTGACCGTGCTGTAGAGCAGGGTGTGGACGAAGACCTGCATGCGGATCGGCGCCTCGAAGGGCAGGATGATCGGCTTCCAGGCGAAGGGCAGCCAGAACTTCCATTCGGTTGGCTGCTCGAAGGCGGAGCGGTAGTTGGCGAGGGTGTAGACGTCCTTCGGGCCGCCGATGTCGGCGAGCGGCAGGTAGAGGCGGAAGCTCTCCTCCAGCAAATAGAGCTGCGGCAGGATCACCAGCACGAGCAGCCAGAAGGCCGTGAGGGCCACGAAGATCCAGGTGAGCGTGTGGCCGTAGCGGCGGAGGAGCTCCTTCATTCGTCGATGCCCGGATCTTTCATGCCCTGGTCGGCGAGGACGCGGGCACTGGCGGCGTCAAAGCACAGATATTGCGCACTGCCGATGGCAGGCAGCGTGACCGAGCCGTCGTTGCGGGTCTCGACCGTCACGTGGCGGCCGGTCTTGTCGGCGGCGTGGACGTGGATGAAGTTGCCCTCGAAGCTGATGTCCGTCACCGTGACGGGGATGCTGTTGCCGCCTTCGGCCGGTGCGGCCTGAAGCCTCGAATATTCAGGGCGGACGTAGATTCGGGCGATGGTGTTGGCATCGACCGAGGGCCCGAGCGTTGCGGTGAAGGTGCCGGCATCCGTCTCGAAGCTGCATTTGCCGCCGTCGATCGACTTCACCTTGCCCTTGAAGATGTTGTTCTCGCCCACGAAGGAGGCGACGAAACCGTTGACCGGCGCGTTGTAGATGTCCTGCGGGGTGGAGATCTGCTGCACCTTGCCCTGCGACATGACGGCCACGCGGTCCGACATGGCGAGTGCCTCGCCCTGGTCATGGGTGATGTAGATGAAGGTGACCTTGGTGCGCTTCTGGATGGCGCGCAGCTCGGCGCGCATGTGCTGGCGGAGCTTGAGGTCGAGCGCGGAAAGCGGCTCGTCGAGCAGCATGACGGACGGCTCGACGGCGAGCGCGCGGGCAATGGCCACGCGCTGCTTCTGGCCGCCCGAGAGCTGCGAGATCGCCTTGTCGGCGGAATCATGCAGGTCCACCAGCTTGAGCAGTTCTTCCGCCTTGGCGCGGCGGGCTTCCCTGGAGGCGCCACGCACCTCAAGGCCGAAGGAGATGTTCTCCCACACCGGCATCAACGGGAAGAGGGCGAGGTTCTGGAAGATCAGCGCGGTGGGGCGCTTGTTGGGGCGGATGCCGTTCATGTCCTGGCCGCCGATCTTGATCTGGCCCTCGGAGGGGTCGATGAAGCCGGACACCATGCGCAGGATCGTGGTCTTGCCGCAGCCCGAGGGGCCGAGAAAGGAGAAGAACTCACCGGGCTTGATTGAGACGTTGGCCTTGTCCACGGCGCGGAAACTGCCGAAGTCACAGGACACGTTTTGCAGATCGACGCCAGCACTCATCGGCGCGTTACTCCCCGGAACGGAATTTCTGAATTTCAGCCATATAAAGCGAACCGCCGGGTCTGTTCAACCCGGCGGCCCAGAGATTCGTGCGAACTGGCTTATGCAGCCTTCCACTTGTCGGCGTATTCGCCGCGCAGCTTGATGAACCAGCCCGGCTGGGCCGGCCACCACCACAGCTTCGACAGCGCGTCGCCCGGATAGGCAGCGTTGTAGAAGGCCTTGACGGCTTCGTCAGCGAGCTCCGGTCCACCCTTGCCCACGGCGTTCGCCTTGAAGGCCGAGGCCCAGGCGGCAGAGCCCTTGGCGGTCGACACCCACTTGGCGAGTTCGGTGGCCTGCTCGGAGTTCTTGGCGTTGGACATCAGGACGAAGCCCTGGTTCCAGGCGAAGGCACCTTCCTTGGGCGCCACGAAGCCGAAGCCGTCGGGCGCGAGGTTGAAGCCGGTCGAGTCCCAGCACAGGCCCAGCGTGGCGCCGTTGGTGCGGAAGGCGGCCTGCGCCTCGTTCTCACCCGACCAGAACTGCACGACGTTGGCCTTGTGCTTGATGGCTTCCGCGAGAGCGATGTCCCACAGTTCCTTCATGTTGGCTTCGTCCTTGTAGCTGTCGAGCCAGGGCTTCGGCAGCTTGCCTTCGGCGTCCAGCCAGCGGCCCATGGCGGCGAGCGAGGAATGCGCGCGGATGCAGATCTTGCCGTCGAGGTTCGGACCCCAGAGGTCGCCCAGCGAGGCCTTGCCGTACTCGGTCGGGAAGTCCTTCTTGGAGTAGACCATCGCCTCGGTGCCCCAGACGGACGGGACGATCATGCGCTTGCCGTCAACGGTGGCCATTTCGCCAGCCTTGCCATCGGCGAGACCCGGGAGATAGCTGTCCATCGAGAGCTTGTTGGTATCCCAGCCCTGCACGAGGCCGTCAGCGGCCCAGCCGCCGACGCGGTCGCCCGTGGGCTCCACAACGTCGTAGGCAGCGGTCTGCAGCGACAGCTTGGCCTGGGCGTACATGTCGTCCTGGCTGGCCTGCTCGGTGAAGTTCACCTTGATGCCGGTGTCGGCGGTGAAGGCCGGGAACACTTTGGCGGCGAGGTCGGGATAACCGGCCCAGCCCATGAAGTTCACTTCGCCAGACGAGGCGAGCGAGGACTTCACGTAGAGCGGGCCAGCGAGGCCCACCGCGCCGAGGGCGGCGGCGGACTTGAGCAGGGCGCGGCGCGACAGCATCGCAGCGCGCATCGTTTCCTGCGCGGATGTAAACTTCGTCATTAGGGATCGTCCTCCGTGTTCGCGCAGGCATCAGTGCCCGCGTTCAATTAAATGACCAGTCCGGTGGGGTCCGGCTTCATATGTTTTTTCAACACAATATGACAATCATGCAACAGGGTGCAACGGGATTGTGAAAACCCCGATTGAGGTAAATTTGGCGGAGAATTTAGGGTTTCAGGCCGCCACCCGGTTGCGCCCGGCCTGCTTGGCCTCGTAGAGCTTCGAGTCTGCCTTTGCGACAAGTGCGCTGGTGCCCTCGTTTTCCGCCAGTTGCGCCACCCCGAAGGAGGCGGTGACGCGCAGCAGGGTGTTGGGAGCGCCCGGCTTCTGCCAGAACTGGGCCTCGAGCTGGGCCTTGATCTGGGAGGCGATCTTGAAGGCATTGTCGATGGGGGTCGCCGGCAGGACGATGGCGAATTCCTCGCCGCCATAGCGGGCGACCGTGTCGCGGCCCTTGACGTTGCTCGACAGGATTTTCGCGAACCATTTGAGAACATCGTCGCCCGCCGGGTGGCCGTAGCGGTCGTTGATCGACTTGAAATGATCGATGTCGGCGATGACCAGCGACAGCGGCTGGCCCCCGCTGCGCGCCGTGGCGAGATGGGCGGCCAGAACCACGTCGAAGCCGCGACGGTTCTTGAGGCCGGTGAGCGGATCGCTGAGGCCCTGGGCTTCCGCCGTGGCGAGGTTGGTCTTCAGCTTCTCGATCTGCTTCTGCGAAGTCTCGAGATTGGCCTGCAGGTTGGAGGTACGGGCCTTCATCTTGTCGTTCTCGATCATGAGATACGAGATGATGATGCGCACCTGCTCGGCCCTCAGGCTCTCGTGCAGTTCTTCCTTGGCGCGCTCGAGCACGGTGGAAAAGTTGCCGTTCGCATCGGCATGCTGGCGCAGCATGGTGAGGAGCTTCGTCACCTCGGTCTGCACCGGGTCGGACGGGATGTCGCCAGCGGGTGCTTCGTCGGGCGAAACGGGCAAGGCTTCGGGTGCGGGTTTCGCGGTGCGGAGGGTGTCCCACACGGTGCTCAGCAGGGTGGCGGCGATGAGCAGCGTCACCGCGCAGATTTCGAAGGCCTTCGCGTGAGCGACACTGCCGGGGCTGCGGATCAGGTAGAGGGCGGCGAGCCCGGCGAACCCCGAAATGACGGCAAGGGTGATGCGCAGGATCGAGGTCATGGTGCGTGCGTGGCCTCTTGCCATGTTTGGTTTGCAGGTGACGCTAGCGGCAGCTGCTTGCGGCAAACTTGCATGGCTCGCCTGCCCAAACTTCCACGTGACGGGAGGGGTTTGGACCGGTAGCCTCGCCCGCAAAATTCAGCGCCCCAGGGAGGCCAACTTGCGCAAGAAAAACAAGACCATCATCACCTGCGCCATCACCGGCTCGATCCATACGCCGTCGATGTCGCCGCATCTGCCGGTGACGCCGGACGATATCGCCCACCAGGCGGTGGAGGCGGCGGAGGCGGGTGCGGCCATCCTGCATCTCCATGCGCGCGACCCGGAAAACGGCAAGCCGTCGGGCGACCCGGACACCTACAACCGCTTCCTGCCGCGCATCAAGCAGAGCTGCGATGCCATCGTGAACATCACCACGGGTGGCGGCCAGGGCATGAGCATCGACGAGCGCATCAAGGCGGCGGAGGCCTTCTCGCCCGAGATGACCTCGCTCAACATGGGCTCGATGAACTTCGGGCTCTATCCGATGCTCAACCGCTATTCCTCCTTCGAGCACGAGTGGGAGCGGGCGCACCTCGAGAATTCCAAGGACTTCATCTTCCGCAACACCTTCGGCGACATCGAGAAGATCCTCGAGCGGCTGGGCAAGGGGCACGGCGTGAAGTTCGAGTTCGAATGCTATGACGTGGGCCACCTCTACACGCTCGCCCACTTCCTCGACCGCAAGCTGGTGACGCCGCCGCTGTTCGTACAGACGATCTTCGGCATCCTTGGCGGCATCGGGCCCGACCCGCAGAACGTGATGGTGATGCGCGAGACGGCGGAGCGGCTGTTCGGCGACCAGTATTACTGGTCGGTGCTGGCGGCAGGGCGCTTCCAGCTGCCCTTCACCACCATGGCGGCGACCATGGGCGCCAATGTCCGCGTCGGCCTCGAGGACAATCTCTACCTCGGCAAGGGCCAGCTGGCGCCGTCCAACGCCTCACTGGTGTCGAAGATCCGGCACATCCTCGAGGAGCTGTCCTACGACATCGCCAGCGCCGACGAGGCGCGCGCCATGCTGGAAACCAAGGGTGCTTCGAGCGTGAAGTTCTGAGGACACGCCGCAATTCTCATCTTGCCCCGGCTCGACCGGGGCATCCTCTGTTCACAGGAGCGAAGCGGATCGCCGGGTCAAGTCCGGCGAAGGTGAAGAGGGGGAGGCGTGGCGGCGCCTGACGGCAAGTTCCGCAGGGCGCTGGCCAAGTTGCCGGCTTGCCGCTAGTTCTGCGGGCCGGGGCAGGGGAGTGAATCAATGGCCAAGCGGGTCATCGTCATCGGATCGGGCATCATCGGCGCGTCCATCGCCTATCACCTGGCGAAGCAGGGCGCGGAGGTGACGGTGATCGAGGCGGGTGAGCCCGGGGGTGTGGCCACCCGCGCCAGCTGGGCGTGGATCAATGCCAGTTGGGGCAATCCCGAGCCCTATTTCCGGCTGCGCCTGAGCTCCATCGCGCAGTGGCACAAGATGCAATCGGAGATTCCGCAACTCGCCATCAACTGGTGCGGCGGGCTGATCTGGGACATTCCCCCCGCCGAACTCGACGCCTATGCCGCCGAGCGCGCCGAGTGGGGCCAGCCGCTGCGCAAGGTGGGGCGGGGCGAGATCCATGCGATCGAGCCGAACCTCGCCACGGTTCCCGACTACGGCTATTTCGCCCCGGGCGAAGGCATGCTGGAGCCGCTGGCGACAACCAGGGTGCTTCTTGACGCGGCCAAGGCGCTGGGGGCCGAGGTGCTGGCCGAGACGCCCGTCAAGTGGTTGGCCGAGGAGCATGGCCGGGTGGTCGGCGTGATGACCGAAGTGGGCGTGATCCATGCCGACGAGACGGTGGTGGCGGCGGGCGCCCAGACTGCCCACCTCCTCGACAGCGTGGGGCTGACCTTCAGGATGAGTTCGCCCGCCGGGCTGCTGTCGCATTCGAAGCCGGCGCCGAAACTGCTCAACGGACTCGTCATGACACCCGGTCTCCATATCCGCCAGACGACAGAGGGGCGGATCGTGGCGGGCACCGACTTTGCGGGTGCCGACCCGGAGGGCAATGCCGATGCCCTTGCCGCCGACCTTCAGGCCAAGGTGGAGGCCATGGTGCAGGGCGCGGAGGGACTGGGCCTCGACTTCTATACAGTGGGCTATCGGCCCACCCCGGCGGATGGCTTCTCGGCCATCGGGCGGCCGCACAGCAAGAACGGCCTCTACGTTGTCGTCACCCATTCGGGCGTGACGCTGGCGGCGGCGCTTGGCCTGTTCGCGGCCAACGAACTCCTTGGCGGGACGCGCGACCCGCGGCTTGCTACCTTCTCTCCTGACAGGCCCGCCCTCACATGACCATGAAGCCTCTTGCCGATGCGCCCCGCAAACTGCTTGCCGGAGTGAAGGCCGTCCTCACCGATATTGACGACACGCTCACCCTTCATGGCAGGCTTCCGGCGGAAGCCTTTGATGCATTGTGGAAATTGTGCCGCGCCGGCATCAAGGTTGTGCCCATCACCGGCCGGCCCGCCGGATGGTGCGACCTGATCGCAAGGCAATGGCCTGTCGACGGCGTGGTGGGCGAGAACGGCGCCTTCTACTTTCGCTACGAGGAGGCGGCGAAGAAGATGATCCGCGTCTATGCGCAGACGGCGGACGTGCGGCGCGCCAACAGCGAGAAGCTGTGGATGATCGCCCATCGCGTGCTGCAGGACTTTCCCGGCACGGCGATCGCCTCCGACCAGGCCTATCGCGAGATCGACGTGGCGATCGACTTCTGCGAGGACGTGCCGCCGCTGCCGCTCGCCACCGCCCAGGCGATTGCCGAGGCCTTCCACAAGGAAGGTGCCGCCGCCAAGGTCTCATCGATCCACGTCAACGCCTGGTTCGGCGATCATGACAAGCTCACCATGAGCGAGAGGTTCCTGGCCGAATCCTTTGATATCAGACTCGAAAAGGACTTGAATCACATCGCCTACTGCGGCGACTCGCCCAATGATGCACCGATGTATGCGGTGTTCCCGCTGGGGATCGGCGTTGCCAACATCAGGCCCTATGCGAAGTTGATGGCGCATCTGCCGAATTATGTGACGCAGGGCGAGGGCGGACACGGTTTCGCGGAATTCGCCGACGCTGTGCTGAAGGCGCGTGATGCGTGACACCGCCATTGGCCTGCTGATCGGCATCGCCGGCGGCCTGGCCTTTTGGGCGTTCGGCATCCCTGCGCCGTGGCTGGCGGGGAGCATGATGGCGGCGATCATCGCCGTGTTCTCAGGCGTCAAGGTGGGCATGCCGGACTGGTTGCGCACGGTGGCCTTCATCTTCCTCGGCATCCAGACCGGCACGGCTGTCTCCTGGGACACGGTGGACCGGGCCGTGCACTGGCCGCTGTCCATCGCCTTCCTGTGCCTCACGGTCGTCGCCGTCACCTGGGCCTGCACAGTCTATTACGTCCGGCGCAGCAACTGGGACCCGGCCACCGCACTGTTCGCCAGCCTGCCCGGCGCATTGTCCCTCACGCTGCTGCTGGCCAGCAGCACCAAGGCCGACATGCGGCGGGTGACCATCGCGCAGTGCATCCGCCTGTTCTTCCTCGTGGCGGCATTGCCCAGCGTCATCACCTGGCTGAGACCGCATGACGAGGTGGCGCTGACGCTGAGTCAGATCGGTGGCGTCTGGGACATTCTGCTGCTGGTCGCCGTCTCCACCGCTGCAGGTTTTGCGCTGGAATGGCTGAAGGTGCCGGCAGGGCTGATGCTGGGTCCGATGCTGGCGAGTGCGGGGCTGGAGCTTTCAGGGCTCATCGCCGGGGCGGCACCCATGTCGATCCTGATCCCCGCCAATGTCGTGCTCGGCGTGATGATCGGGGCGCGGTTTGCGCATTTCACCTTCACCGAATTCCGCGAGGCGCTGGTCGAGGGCTTCTCCGGCTTCCTGATCGCGCTGGTCATCGCCATGGCCGGGGCGGGGGTGGCGGCTTACTTCTCGCAGTTACCTTTCGCACTGACGCTGCTCGCCTTCTCGCCCGGTGGCCTCGACGCCATGACCATCATGGCCTTCTCGCTGAACTTGGACCCGGCCTACGTCGGGGCCCACCAGATGGCGCGCTATATCGGGCTTGCCCTGCTGATGCCGACGGCTACCGCCTATGTGCTGCGGCGGATAGGGGTTCCGGTGGTTGCGGGGAAGGAGGGGTGGTGATGGAACAACTGTCAGCTCTGCTGGCCTACAAGGCCGTCGCCGTGCTGGGCTGGCTCGCCCTGCTGCTGGTGGCGGAGCGGATGTTTCCGATGGCCCGCATCGTCGGTGGGGTGAAGCGCGTGGCGAAGAACCTGTCGCTCGCCGGGCTCAACGCGCTGCTCTCGCCACTGATCGTGGTGCCCGTCTCGGTGTTCGCGGCGTCGCACGCACTGGGGTGGAGGCCAGGGTGGTGGGGCGGATGGACGGGGCTGGTGCTCGACATCACCGTGCTCGATGTCTGGATCTACTGGTGGCACCGGGCGAACCATGAGTGGCCGCTGCTGTGGCGCTTCCACGAGGTTCATCATCTGGACGAGTTTCTGGACGCAAGTTCAGGGCTGCGCTTCCATTTTGGCGAAGTGGTGATCTCGTCGCTGGTGCGGGCGGGTGTGATCTTGGCTCTCGGCGTGCCGCTGGTGAGCGTGGTGGTGTTCGAGACGCTGCTGGCCTTCAACACCATGTTCCATCACTCCGACCTGCGGGTGCCGCCGCGGTTGGAACGGGCCATGTCATGGGTGATCGTCACGCCTTCCATCCACTGGGTGCACCACCATGCGATCCGGCGCGACACGGATTCGAACTATGCCTCGCTGTTCTCCCTGTGGGACCGGCTGTTCGGTAGCCGCAGCCAGACGCTGCGCACACCCGAGATGCCGATCGGCACGCAAGGGCTGAAGGACAGGGGCTTCACAGGATTGCTCGCAAGACCCTTCGAGGAGCGCTAGACTTTGCCGAGAGGTGTGACATGACGCAATGGACCAAGCGATTTTCACTTGAAGGACGGCGGGCGCTGGTGACCGGCGCCACCAAGGGCATTGGCTTCGAGACCTGCCGCGTGCTGGCCGATGCCGGCGCCGACATCGCCGCCGTGGGGCGTGACGAGACCGGGCTGGCGGAGGTCAAGAAGGCGGTGGAGGCGCTGGGGCGCAAGTGCGTTCCGATTGCCGCCGACCTCGCCACCGTCGAGGGGCCGCGTGAGGCGGCGCGAAGGGCCCTGGAGGCCTTCGGCACCATCGACATCCTCGTCAACAATGCCGGCGTGACGACGCTCAAGTCGATCATCGACACGCCGGTCGACGACTGGGAGTGGGTGAACAACGTGAACCTGCGCGCGCCCTACCTGCTGGCGCAGGCGCTGGTGCCGAAGATGATCGAACAACGGATGGGCAAGGTCATCAACATCTCGTCCCAATCCGGTGTGGTGGCGCTCGATGACCACGGGGCCTATGGCGCGTCCAAGGGCGGGCTCAACATGCTGACCAAGGTGATGACGGTGGAGTGGGCAAAGCATAACGTCCAGTCCAATTCCATCTGCCCGACGGTCATCCTGACGCCGATGGGAGAGATGGTGTGGGGCGATCCCGCCAAGGGCGATCCGATGAAGGCCAAGATTCCGGCCGGGCGCTTTGGTCGGACCACCGAGGTGGCCGATCTCATCCTCTTCCTTGCCTCATCCGCCTCGGACATGATCTGCGGCCAGACCATCCTGCTGGACGGTGGTTTCACCGCGCAATAATGGAAATCGGGTGGCGAGGCCGGGCGCTTGCCGCCCATATGACCGGGCAAGACGAGAGGTGTGACATGGTTCCCCAGCAGCCCGAACAAGACGCCGAACGCTGGCAGGCGGTGTTGAGCCGTGATCGCGGCGCCAATGGCCGGTTCTGGTATGGTGTCGTGACGACGGGTATCTATTGCCGACCACACTGCCCGTCCCGTCCGCGGCGTGAGAACGTGAGATTTTTCAACACGCGGGAGTCCGCGCGCGCCGCCGGGCTGAGGGCCTGCAAGCGCTGCCAACCCGACAAGGAGCATGTCCATGGCAAGTCCTGAACTGACCGCCCGCATCGACCAGTTGCGCACCGACGTGACGGCGCTGCTTGACGACAAGGCGTCCAAGCTGTCGCCGAAGCAGAAAGCCGCGCTGAAGGAAATCGGGCAGCTGCTGTCCGAGGCCGCCGACGAGGCGGAGGAGGCCGGGCTTTAACGCAAGCTTCGGCTTCCTCTTGCGTGTGACCGGCGGGAGGGGAATGCTTGGGGCTGGCATGGGGCATGCAGGGATCGCTTGGGACGTGGGTCTGCCCTGGTTCCGCCGTTCCACTTTGGGACAGCCAAAGGCAGGTGAGGAGTGTTTAGGCGTGGTGAAGTCCGCGGTGAGACAGGATCGGGACGGCCTGGCGGATGACCTCCGCGAGGCCCGGCTCGCCGAGGCGGCCCATTTCGAGGCCGCCCTGGACTTGCGCGATTCCAAGACACTGCGGCTGCAGATCCTCAAGGACGAGCTTCTTCCCACTGTCCAGGCGACAGCCGAGGCGAAGGAACTGTTCGACCTCACGCTGATCCCCGGAGAGCCGCCAAAACTCTGGGTTGATCTGACCTCCTATGTCATCATGGAGCCGGACCATCGCACCTATCGGGTGCTGCAGGACCGGCAGGACAGCCGCGACATTCTCTTCGAGGGCAGCGACCGCGAACAGGCCGCCGCCGCCATCCGCCGCCACATGGCGCACCGCCTGGTTGCACGCGAGCGCCAGAACGCCGTGCTGCCGCCCGTTTCAGGGCTGGGATACAGTTCCGCCACGCTCATTCTGGCCTGGGTTTCGGGCTTTGCGTTCGGGGCCCTCGCGCTGGTTGCTGCGGCACTCTATACCGGGCTTTTAAAATATTGATTTACCTTAACCTTCCGTAACCATCCCCAGATCGTTACAAACTGAAACAGTAATTGATTTCCCCGGACTCACCCCCGCTGTTACGAAAAATTACCGTATGCTGCCTAGAACCGGATCGGTTTGGGCGGCGTTACGGCAAGAGTTTTGGAATTCGCAGGGTATCGATTGCATGCAGAGCGCTTTGAAGCGGGGCACTGACGCCTACACGGCCGGATCGGTCACGCCGACCTCAAATCGCAGCCTTGCCCAGAATCTCGGCGGCTTCGGCACGCTCGCCGAAGGACTCGACTACGCAGCCAAAGGCGTCACCGGCTTCAACTTCTATTCTCCGCGCGGGGCGCTGCAGAGCGTGCTGCCCTATGCCGAACTTCGCCGCCAGGCGATTTCCACGGCGCGCAAGCTTCTCTCTCTCGGCCTGAAGCGCGGCGACCGCGTCGCCGTCGTCGCCGAGACGGGTCCCGAATTCATGGCGGTGTTCTTCGGCTGCCAGTATGCCGGCCTCATTCCCTGCCCAATGCCCTACACCATGTATATCGGCGGCAAGGACTCCTACATCGACCGCGTCGCCGGCATGCTTGCCGCCGCCAAGGCGCAGACCGTGGTGACGGGTGAGGACCTGCTCGGCCACATCACCGAAGGTGCGGCCCGTGCGGGTGCGCGCCGCGTTCTGACCCACGCCGAACTGCAGGTGCTGCCCGAGGCCGCCACGAAGCTCGAGGCCTTCAAGGCGGATGAAGACGCCTATATCCAGTATTCCTCCGGCTCGACGTCGAACCCCAAGGGTGTGCTGATCTCGCAGAAGGCCATCATGGCCAACACCCGTGGCATCCTGAATGATGGCATGCGCATCAATCCCGAGGATCGCGCATTCTCGTGGCTGCCGCTGTATCATGACATGGGTCTTGTCGGATTCTGCCTGTCGGCCGCCATGGGTCAGGTGAGCGTCGACTTCCTCGCCACCACATCTTTTGCCCGCCGGCCGGCACTGTGGCTGAAGCTGATGTCGGACAACAAGTCGACGATCACCTATTCACCGAGCTTCGGCTATGACCTTGCTGCGCGCCGCATCAACGGTGAGGCGGTGACGCTCGACCTGTCGCGCCTGCGCATCGCCGGCATTGGCGGCGACATGGTGCGCGCCGATGTCCTCGAGGGCTTCGCCGCACATCTCTCCGTCGCCGGCTTCCGTTCGCATGCCTTCCTGCCGAGCTACGGCATGGCCGAAACCACACTGGCCATTTCCTTCATCGACCCTGACGCCCCCATCCGCGTCGACTCGATCGATCGCCATGCGCTGAAGCTTGAGGGCCGGGCGGTTCCGGCCCGTGGCTCCAACGCCCGCAGCTTCGTGGTCTGCGGCCGCCCGATGGCGGGCAGCACCGTCGAGATCCGCGACCAGCGCGGCAACGCCCTCGGCGCGCGCGCCGTGGGACGCATCTTCGTCAACACGCCGAGCCTGATGTCCGGCTACTATCACAATGACGAAGCCACTGCCTCGGTGATCGGCCAGAACGGCTTCCTCGATACCGGCGACATGGGCTATTGGCTGGACGGCGAGATTGTGATCACCGGCCGCGCCAAAGACCTGATCCTGCACAATGGCCGCAACATCTGGCCGCAGGACATCGAATGGGCCGCCGAACAGATCGATCCGCTGCGCTCCGGCGATGTTGCCGCCTTCGCCGTCGAGAATGACGAGGGTGATGACGAGGTTACCGTGCTGGTGCATTGCCGCGTGCAGGACACGGCAAGCGTCGAGGCGCTGCGTCATGAGGTATCCGCCGTCATCCACCGCTCTGCCGGTGTCGAATGCAGGGTCGTCATGGTGCCGCCGAAGAGCCTGCCCTTCACCTCATCGGGCAAGCTGTCACGCGCCGCAGCCAAGCAGAAGTTCCTGTCCGGCGAGATTGCAGAGGTTTCCGCGCCGTCGTTGCTCGCCGTGGCCGATAGCCTCGAGGCCGCCCTCTGAGAAGGCTTCGCCCTTCGCGCAGGCCATCATGAATCGCATCATCGCCATCACCGGCGCCACGGGCTTTGCCGGGCGGCACGCCGTTTCCGAATTGCTGCTGCGTGGCTATGCGCTGCGCGCGCTGGTGCGCAGCCCTGACAAGGCGGGGCTGGCGGCGGGCGTCGAGACGATGCAGGGCGATCTTGCCGATGGTGCCGCGCTGGCGCGGCTGGTGGGTGGGGCAGATGCCGTCATTCACCTCGCCGGCGCACTCACCGCGCTGGACCGCGAGGGCTATTTCCGTGTCAATGCGCTGGGTACGCGGGCTCTGGCCGATGCCGCAGAGAAGGCGGGTGTGCGCCGCTTCGTGCATGTTTCATCGCTCGCCGCGCGCGAGCCGCAGCTCTCCTTCTATGCCGCCAGCAAGCGTGCAGGTGAAGACATGGTGCGCGACCGCATGACGGCGCTCAACGCCATCCTTCTCCGGCCGCCCGCCGTCTATGGTCCGGGCGATCGCGGCACGCTCCCGCTGATCAAGGAACTGACGCGACCGGTGGCCGTCATTCCTGGCCGTCCCGAAGCGCGCTTCTCGCTGATTCACGGGCGCGACTTGGCGCGGCTCATCGTCATGGCGGTCGAGACCCGGGAGCAGGGTCTGCACGAGGTGAGTGACGGTCAACCGGGGGGCTATTGCTGGGCCGACCTGATCCGCACCGGGTCCTTGTTCCGTGGTGCTCCGATCCGCCCGCTGTTTTTGCCGCGGGCCATCCCGGCCGCCGTGGCCGCCGTTGCGGAAGGCTTCTCCCGCTTGACGGGCAAGCCCGGCATGGTGAACCGCGGCAAGATCGCCGAACTCTATCACCCGGACTGGGTGGCGAGACCCAGCGCATTGGCGCTGGACGACCCCATTTCGTTCGACAGGGGTTTTGCCGAAACCGTGACCTGGTACCGCAGTGCCGGATGGTTGCCTCAGGGGCGCGGCACCGATACAAGGACCGCCAGTTCAAGGATGTCTCAATGACCGACACCGTATCCCAGCTCTGCAAGCTGCTCGAACCTTTCAATACCAATGGCACGGTTCTCTCGGCCGCCACCGACATCTCGACCGACCTCAACATCGACTCCGTCACGGTGATGGACTTCGTGATGGAGGTTGAGGACCATTTCGACATCGAGATCCCGCTCAACGTGCTCTCCGAAACGCGCACGGTGGCCGACCTCGCCAAGGTGGTCGAAGCCCGGACAAAGAAGGGGTAAGGCATGGACCTGCTCGCCAAGCTCGCGACAATCTCCGACCGTCACATGCGCATGAAGGCGCTTGGCGGCGACGCCGTTGGCGTGGTCAACGAAAAGCTCATCTCGCCCACCCGCGCCCTGATCGACGGCCGCGAGACGATCCTTGCGGGCACCAACAACTACATGGGCATCACGTTCGATGCCGAGTGCATCGCGGCAGGCCAGAAGGCACTCGCCGAATTCGGCACCGGCACAACGGGCTCACGCATTGCCAATGGCTCGTTTTCGCTCCACCGTGAGCTCGAGCTTGAGTTCGCGACCTTCCTCGACCGCAAGCATTGCATCGTGTTCACCACCGGCTACCAGGCGAACCTCGGCATGATGTCGGGCCTCGCAGGGGCCCGCGACACGATCTATCTCGACGCCGATTCGCACAGCTCGATCTATGACGGCTGCACGCTGTCCGGCGCCAAGCTGGTGCGCTTCCGCCACAACGACGCCGCCGACCTCGACAAGCGGCTGGCGCGCGGCGAGGCGGATGAAGGCGGCAAGCTCGTCGTCCTCGAAGGCATCTATTCGATGATGGGCGACCGCGCCCCCTTGGCCGATTTTGTCGAGGTGAAGAAGAAGCACGGCTTCCAGCTGCTCGTCGACGAGGCGCATTCCTTCGGCGTGCTGGGCCCGCATGGCCGTGGCCTGGCTGATGAAGCGGGGCTCGAGAAGGAAGTGGACTTCGTGGTCGGCACCTTCTCGAAGAGCGTTGGCGCCATCGGCGGCTTCGGGGCGGGTGACCATCCCTATTTCGAATACCTGCGTTATGCCATGCGGCCGTACATGTTCACAGCGTCGTCCTCACCGGCGTCGATCGCCACTTCGCTGGCGGCGATCCGCAAGCTGGCGGCCGAACCGCAGCGCAGGAAGAAGCTTGCCGAGAATTCGGCGCGGCTGTTCCACGGATTCAAGGATCTGGGCCTGGAGCTTGGCTGTGACGTGGTGAGCCCAGTCGTGGCGGTGCGGTGCCCGGACGAGCCCTCGACGATTGCGATGTGGGGCGCGCTGCTCAAGGCGGGTGTCTATGTCAACATCGCGCTGCCGCCCGGTACGCCCAACAAGCTCTGCCTGCTGCGCTGCTCGGTGTCCGCTGCGCATTCGGACGCCGAGATCGACCGGATCATCGAACTGTTCGGCGCGGTGGTGGCGCAGGGCCACGGCAAGAAGGTCGCCAACGGTTAGGCAGCCCATCCACCGTCCACAATTCTCTTGCAATACCTTCGCCGGACCTGATCCGTAGAGCCCTATTCAGCAGCAGGAAAACGATTCACCAGTCGAGCTGGAGCAAGGCGAAGGAAAGGTCAGCGCGGAGGCTCAGCTCCTGATGAAGGTGAACAATGGGCCTGTTTCGAGCCGCAGCGGCTCGCCGACGGGTGGCGGAAAGAATTCGCCATCGATCACGAACATCACGTCGGAGTAAACCTCCAGTGCATCTGAACAGAAGCTCGTGGCACCCGGCGGACTGGCGTGGTTCTCGCCGCCATACATGATGGGTAGCATCCAGCGTGGCACCGAGGGGACAGGGTAGGGGAGGACGGTCGTCCGGATCGGCGCCGTCTTGCCGCCCCAGAAGGGGTGGCTGTTGAGCAGCAGCGTATCGAGTGTTGTCGATATCTGGAGAAGCTGCGTTCCATGCGCGATGCGGCGGCCGTTGGCGTCGACTGAAATGGCATAGGGCCTGTCGAAGCGTCCCTCGTCTTGTGCGTCGGGCCTTGAAAACAGGTACTTGCCTACCGCGGTCATCAGCGTCTTGGCGACGGCCCACTGACCCGTCACGCCCTGTTCGTTGAAGGCCTGCTGGCAGTAGTGCGTGGCGACCGACATGGCGCCGGTGCCGACGAACATGCCGTGGCGCAGCTTGCCGTCGCCGGGATTGAGGCAGCGGATGGTGTTGCGCGTGACGAGGCTGCGGGCTTCCGGTTTTCTCAGGAAGGCCGCCTGCGTCGCGATGGAGCGGCTCACGAAGCCGAGGTCATTGGCGCTGAGGTTGGTGGTGCCATGCGGCAGGAGGCAGATGCGCGGCAACTCCGGAAAGGGCCGTCGTTCGGCCAGCAGCGTGAGAATCTCCTGGATGGTGCCGTCGCCAGAGCTGATGAACAGGTCGGTCACCTGTTCGCGCGCCATGCTGGAGATGATGTCCTCGAGATGCCCGAAGTGCTCGATCACGTGCAGAGAGATGCTGCTGTCGCCCCTCAGCGCTTCCGCCAGCGCCTGACCCTTGCCACTGCCCTTTCCGGACCGTGGATTGACGATCAGCCCTGCACGCCGCAACGGCCCGCTCACACCGTTTCCGACCTGAGCGTCATGACGACGGCGAGTGACCCAAAAGCGAGGATCGGCAGCCAGGCAGCCATCCATGGCCTGACGAAGCCCAGTTCGCCCATGGTGAGCGAGATGCCGTCGATGATGAAATAGATGAAGCCGATGCCTACGCCCACCGCGAACAGCGCGCCCAGGCCTCCGCCACGACGGAAGCGGGTGGCCAGCGGGATGCACAGGCACATCATCAGCAGGCCAGAGAAAAACAGCGAGATGCGCTTGTTGGCCCAGGTCTCGTAGACCCATACCGGCCTGATGCCAAAGCCCTGGTTGTCGATGAAATAGAACAGCTCGGTCAGCGCCATGTCTTCCGGCGCGCCGGAGCGCGCACCCGCCTGGGCTGGCTTCATGTTGCCGGAATAGACCAGCGTGTCGAGATGCGAAGGCTGGAGATTGTCGCGGTAATAGACGAGCACCTTGGAGAGCGTCCAGCGGCCGTCCGCCAGTTCAGCCTGTTTTGCATAGATCTGCTCGCGCAGCAGGCCCTGCTCGTCACGGCGGAAGATGATGACATCGTCAAGCGTGGTCGAGTCAGCGTTTGCGGTGCCGGCACGCAGGATGTCCGGCCCGGCGCGCATCCAGATTGGGTCCTTGTCACCAAGCTTGAGCTTTTCCGCGCCATAGTCGCCCACACCCCAATCGCGCAGTTGCGGGGTGGTGGCGGGAATGGCCGCATCCGAAAGCAGGAAGTTGATGCCCCCCGCCACGAAGGCCAGCGGCAGCAGCATCACGATGAGGCGACCCGGCGACAGGCCGGCCGCCCACATGGCAGCCATTTCGTTGCGGTAGCTCAGTTCCGTGAGGCTCAGCAGCATGGCGAGCAGCATGCTGATGCCCATGTAGTTTACGAGCACCGCAGGCGCGCGGTACAGCATGTACTGCAGCAGGATGGTCAAGTCGTTGGGGCGCAGCGCTTGCAGGTCCTTGGCATTGGTCAGAACGTCCAGCGACAGGACGAAGAAGGAGATTCCAAGCAATATGCCGAAGAAGCGGATGGCGACCATGCGGTTCAGCATCCAGCCGATGATCTTCATCATGACGATGTTCCCCATCCAAGGCGGCGAACCACGACATGGCGCAGGTTGCCGAAGACGTCTCCTACGCGGTCGATGATCGCGCTGATCGGATCGTTGCGCAGCGTGAAGCAGGTGCCGATGTAGCGCCATGCGGCGAAGAGCGCCAACAGCAGGCAAGGGAGCCACATGGTGAGCAGCGGCGAGGCGATGCCATGGTTGGAAAGCGATGCGCCCTGGTGAATGATCTCGTTGTAGACGACGATCAGCACAAGGGCAACGCCAGTGCGAAAGCCCCGTGCGCTGCGCCGGTTGCCCACGGCGAAGGGAATGGCGAGAAAGGGCAGGATCAGGATGCTCACAGCCGTCACCAGCCGTTCGCTCAGTTCAGAACTGACGTTTGCGTAGGTTGCCTTGGGGGGCGGGTTGCCGAGGGCGGTGACGAGCTCAGGCAGCGTCAACTCGCGCTCGTCATCGCCGCGCGGGCGGAAGATGTCTTTGGAGATGCGGCCGAGCGGCGTGTCAGCAAGCGCGAATTCGGTGGCCTCGCCGATGGCCGGGTCAGTTGAGGTCACGTCTGGTGGCGTCTTGAAGGTGAGGCGGTGACCGTCCTCGAGATGGAGCGTGGGCCGCTGGCCTTCCGGGCTTTCAAGCAGACGCCCGCGCGAGGCGGTGACCGTGTCGGATCCCTTGTCGCCCTTGTTCTCATAGATGAACACATGGTCGAAGGAATTCGCACTGCGGTTCAGCTTGTCGATTATGAAGGTGCGGTCGCCCGCCTGCATGAACACGCCTTCCTCGGCAAGATAGAACACCTCGACATTCTGTACGTCGAACACCACCGAGCGGTAGGCATAGCGCGCATAGGGCTGTAGCCAGCCCATGATCACCAGCGAGAGGAGACTGATCGCCACGCCCATCAGGATCACCGGGCGGGCCATGCGGTTGAGGCCCACGCCGGTCGCCATGAAGGCATCGGTTTCGGAATTGGCCGACATCTTGCCGAAGCCGAGCAGCAATCCGAGGAAGAGCGCTGCGGGAAGCGCCGTGCCGAGATAGTGCGGCACAAGATAGGCCAGCATCTCGAAGACCACCGAGAAGGAGTTTTTCTTGCCAAGCGTAGTGTCAAGCAGGCGCACCATGCGGTCAGCGAGCAGCATGAGCAGGCCAATGATCAGCGCGCCGGCGAGGGGCAGCGACACCTGCCGCATGACATGCCTGTCGAGGATGGGGAGCAGCAAGGCGGGTTTCAGCTTCCGGGAGAGGGGGGGCTCGGTGACGATTGCAATCTAGCCACCCCCCGCTCAGGAAGAAAGGGCGAATTCGGTGAGGGTGCCGATCTGCCGGCTGGCCGGGTCATAGCTGCGGATCGACACGTCGATCTGCCATTTTCCGGCCTGGCGCTGGATTCGGTAGAGGTTCCAGGCGGCCACCGGGTGGTGCTCGTCCGCGACGGTCGAGGCGGACGGCACACCCAGAACATGCACCGCGCCGAAGCGCGAATTCAGCGTGTTCAGCATGTGTTCGTGGTTGTGCCCGTGCAGCACGAGTTCGGCACCCTGTTCCTCCAGAACGTCGCGCAGGGGTCCCGCGTCGATGAGTGCCTTTCGCGGGCGGGCGAGGCCCGGAAGCGGCGGATGGTGGATCATCACCACCCTTGCATAGCCGCGCTCGCGAAGGTCCGACAGGAGGTAGGCCAGCGACTTCAGCTGGATGTGCCCGAGCTGGCCGCTGGCCCGGTGCAGGGGCTGCGGCAAGCCGGAGGAGACGCCGATGACGGCCACGTTTCGGCGCAGCCTCACATAGGGGAATGGCGTGGCGATCTGCGCCGTCTCCTGGGTGAGTGGCACGCGCATGTCGCCCAGCATGTAGGGCGCAAGGTGCGCGAGGCCGTGCTGCCAGGCCACGCGCACGTAGCAGTCATGGTTGCCGGGCACGAAACTGATCCAGTCGGGGGCGCCGAAGGCCTGCAGCCAGCGCGCCGCCGCCGCGAATTCCGCGCGTGCCGCGACGTTCACGATGTCGCCCGTCAGGGCCACGTGATCGGGCGCATTGCGGGTGATGTCGGCGGCGATGGCCAGTGCGACGTCGGGGTTGTGAATCCGGTTGCGGTTGAGCCGCCAGTTCATCACGCCTACGGCGCGCTTGACGGCAAAATGCCGGTACGCCGAGCCCTTGGGCAGGGGCCCGAGGTGAAGGTCTGAGAGATGAGCGAGCGTGAACACGGGGGACAGCGGGTTTCTGAGTTGCGATCGGACTTGATGGGCAGCGCTTCGCTGCCTCACGCGGGTGGGGCCTAACCGATTAACTTCTCATAGACACGGTAGGTCTTGTAAGGGAGGCCACCGAAACTCTCGATCATGCGGCGCATCGGCATGTTGTCCTCGAGGATCCATGAGGCCTCGCCACGCTTTGTGCCGCGGCCCAAGTGATATTTCATCACCCGCCCGATCGCCGCCATGCCGAGCACCGCGCCCAGCGGCGTTCCGTGATATTTCCTGCGAAGCCCCATCAGCGGCATGCGCACGGCCTCCGGGGGTCTGGCATAGAGACTCCACGCGAGCTTCGTCCAGCCGAAGGGCAGCAGCTTGCCATTGAGGCCGGCGATCCAGTCATTGATGTTGGGCAGCGTGATGGCCATGGCGACTGGCTCGCCCTTGTATTCAGCGATTGCAATGTAATCGCCGGTCACCAGCATCTTGAGATTGTTGGCAAGTGCCGTCATCTCCTCCTCGGTCCAGGGCACGAAGCCCCAGTTGTCCGACCATGCGTCATTGGCGATGGAGACGACGATCTGCAGTTCCTTCATCAACTGCTTCTTGTCGAGCGGGCGAAGCGTCACGTCCTTGTCGGCGAGTGCCTTCCTGTAGGCGGAATTCAGCGCGCGCGGCATTTCACCCTTGTGGATGAAATCATATGCAATCACATCCTTGGCCTTGGTGAACCCGGACTCTTCCATCCGCATGGCGTAATAGGGCAGGCCATGGCCCATCATTACCGAGGGCGGTGTGTCGAACCCGTCGATGAGCAGACCCGTCTCGTCATTGATCGAAAAGCTGAACGGCCCCTGGATCGTGGTCGCGCCGCGCTGCTTCAGCCAGTCTGCCGCGGACTCAAACAACGCTGCGAAGACTGCGGGATCGTTTTCGGCCTCGAGAAAGCCGAACTGGCCGACGCCATCGTTGTAGCGCTCGCTGCGCAGGCGGCAGAGCTGGGCCGAGATGCGGCCTACGGGCCTGGCGCCGCGCAAGGCGAGGAAGAGTTCGACCTCGGCATGCTGATAATAAGGATTCTTCGCGGGATCGAGGTGTTCCATGCGCTCGACATAGAGCGGCGCAACCCAGTTGGGGTCCTTGGCGTAGAGCGCGAAAGGAACGTCGAGGAAGGCCTTGAGGTCTTCCTTGCCACGTACTGCGCGCACGGCGACGGACTGGGTCATGCAGAGAGCCTTAACAAGCGCGCCTTTGGAACTCAAGCTTGGCGAGCACGACGCGAGGCGCTAACCAGTCACAATGCCCGAAACCGTAAAGCGCGTGCTGTTTCGCGCAGTAAAGCCACTCCTGCATGCCGCCTACCGGCAGACGCGGGGCATGACGCTGGGAACGCGCGTGCTTGTGCTCAAGGGTGAGCCACCGGAGGTGCTGCTGGTGCGCCACGGCTATGCGCCGGGTTGGCTGCTGCCGGGCGGTGGTGTGGAGCGCGGCGAGACGCTCGTGGATTCCGCCATCCGCGAAGTGCTGGAGGAGGGGGGAATTGTCGCTGAGGAAGCGCCAGTCCTTCATGGCTTTTACCTCAACGATGCCCAATTTGTGGGTGATCACGTAGCCTGCTATGTGCTCCGGCGCTTCCGCGAGGCGGGCTTCACGCCCAATGCCGAGATTGCCGAGGCGCGCTTCTTTCCTGCGGCGGCGCTGCCCGAGACCACCACGCCCGGCACACGGCGCCGCATCGACGAGGTCCTGGGTGGCGTCGTCCCGGCGAAGGTCTGGTGAAACATTTACCCCACCTTGACGTTCCGTCCGGTTCAAGCTAATTCGCAAATCATGACCGTGAAGCACGCCATCAGCCTGCGACGACGAGCCCGCACCCTGCGCGGCAGCCCGCGCGCCTGAACGCGTCCGGTCATCCCTACTGCACGAGACGTTGCCGTCTTGTGGTCCGGGGCTCCGGGCGACCCGTGAAGCCCTGAAGTCCCGAGATACAGCCATGTGTGGCCCCACCGCCTGCGACGATACCACCCCCAACGATCTTCAATCCGTCGAGCACCTGCTTGACCTGGCCTTCGGCTCAGATCGGCGCAGCAAGACCTCCTATCGCCTGCGCGAAGGCAACAGTGCCGTTCCGGGCCTGTCGCTGGTCACGCGCGATACGGGCGTGGGCCTGTCCGGCACCATCAGCTTCTGGCCGCTGGCCATTGGCGCGACGCAGGCGCCGGCCTTGCTGCTGGGGCCGCTGGCCGTCCATCCGGACCGGCAGGGCCTGGGGCTGGGCATCGCCCTTATGCAGGAGGGCCTGGCGCGGGCAAAGGCGCAGGGTCATGGTCTGGTGCTGCTGGTGGGCGATGAGCCCTATTACGCCAAGGTGGGTTTCGCAAAGCTGCCGGAGGGGCTGATCAGCCTACCGGGGCCAGTCGATCCCAGGCGATTCCTCTATGTGGAACTCACGCCTGGCGCCCTGGCCGGCGTAACCGGCTTGGCGCAGGTTCCGGGCTCAATGGCCCTCGCGGTACCACATGCCAGCAAAGGCGAGCAGAATCACTGCGAGGCTTAGCAGCGTTGCGAAGAGCGGCGTATCGGACACCGTCTCGACCCTGAACTTGTCGTTGGCCCGCAGACCGATCCAGCCGGCCCCCGCCATCTGGCGCCCGGCCGACACCTTGATGACCTGCGGCATGCCATCCTCCAGCCAGTCAAAACCTCCGCCCGAGGCCTTGGCAACGGGTTCGAGGACGTCGGCTGTGGCCCGAAGGTTGGCCATTTCCTTGGCTTCGCCGCTGCCCGCCGCAGCCACCGACATCAGCTTGCCGTCGGCCAGGCGGTACAGCCCGGCCTCGGTCACAGGCACCGCACCATCGAAACGGCCGGGCGACACCTTCTCCAGCTTCACCGTCTCGGTCTTGCCGGAGGGCAGCGTCACCGTCACCGGATCGGCGCTGTCCGACATGGTGCGGCGCTCGATGACGAGACTGTTGCCCTTCTGCTTACCGGTGAGGGCCTCTTCCTCAAGGTCGGGTTCCTTCATCAGCCAGTGGGCGAGGCGGCGCAGCAGTTCGGTCTGCGGGCCGCCGCCCTCATAGCCGCGCGCCCACAACCAGCCCTGGTCGGAGAGGAGTTGCGCAACCCGGCCCTTGTCCTGGCGGGCCAGAACGAGGAGCGGCTTGCCGTCCGGCCCTGCCATTACCGTCTCACCGGAATTGGTGGTGGTATCGACGAGGCGGAACCAGCGGCCCCAGCTCGGCTCCTTTCCGTCCGATCCCGGCAGATCCTTGGTCACCGGGTGCTTCCTGCCCTGGCCGGTGAGTTCGGGCTTGAACGGCTTTTCCACCACATCGCCCGTGGGCACCGCCGCCATGATGTCGGAGAGCGGCGTTGAGTAGAGGCCGTCATCCGCCGCGAGATCGGGGCCGGAGGCGATCAGCACTGCGCCGCCGTTCTTCACATATTGCGCGATGTTGAACATGTAGGCGGCGGGCAGCACCGATTGGCGGCGGTAGCGGTCGAAGATCACGAGGTCGAACTGGTCGAGCTTGTCGACGAAGAGTTCGCGCGTCGGGAAGGCGATGAGGGCAAGCTCCTTGGTCGGCGTGCCGTCCTGCTTCTCGGGCGGACGCAGAATGGTGAAGTGCACGAGGTCGACGGATGCATCCGACTTCAGCAGGTTGCGCCAGGTGCGCTCGCCAGGATGCGGCTCGCCCGAGACCAGCAGCACGCGCAGCCGGTCGCGCACGCCTTCGATGACGGCGACCGCACGGTTGTTCTGCAGCGAAATCTCGCCGTCGAGCGGCGGCGCCGTGATCTCCACGATGTTCTGGCCGGCGTGGTCGACGGTGACGGGCACATCGACGGTCTGCCCGGGTGAGACGTCGATGGTGGTTGGCGTGCCGCCGTCCACCGTCACGGTGACAGGAACGACCTGGCCGGGCCCGTTGGCCTCATCAAGCCGGAAGGCGATGGTCTGTTGCTGGCCAACGATGCCAAAGCGTGGCGCCTTCTCGATGACGATCTGGCGGTCCTTTTCGGATTTCGAACCGGTGATGAGCGCATGCAACGGGCCGCCGATGCCGCTCTTGGACGGATCGGCCGGTGCATCGTGGACCTGGCCATCGGTGATCATCACGGCGCCAGCGAAGCGTTCCGGCGGAACGTCGGCAAGCGCCCGGTTCAGCGCCTCGAAGGCGCGCGTGCCGTCGTCGTCGCTTCCCGCTCCGGACTTCACCTCGACAGTGCGGAGTTCGGTGTTGGGAAGCCGCGCCACGGCTTCCTTCAGGGCCGTGACGGCCGCTTCGGCCTGCTTCGGGCGATCGCCGTTCTGCTGGCTTAGTGAGTGGTCGACCACGGCGACGGCGATGTCGGGGAGGGGCTGTCGCTGCTCGCTGCGGATCACCGGATTGGCAAGCGCGGCCACGATCAACGCGAAGGACAGAGCCCGTAACCAAATGCCACGCGACCGGCCCAGGGCAAGTGCGATGAGCAGGGCCACGCCCGCCACGCCGATCGCCACGATCAATGCCCAGGGCAGCAGCGGCTCAAAGGTGATGTTCCAGTTCATCACTGCCCCAGCCTGTCAAGAAGGTCGGGCACATGGACCTGGTCGGCCTTGTAGTTGCCGGTGAGAGCATACATCACGATGTTGATGCCGGTTCGGAAGGCGAACTCGCGCTGCCGGTCGCTGCCGGGCACGGAGGCGTAAAGCGGGTCGCCGTTCACGTCCATCGCCCAGGCCGCGGCATAGTCGTTGGAGCCGATGATGATGCCGCTGACGCCATCCGTATTGCCAGTCGTCGCGCCCTCGCTGTCGGTGCGCTCCACCCACAGCTTGCCGCCGTCATAGCGTCCGGGAAAGCGGTCGAGCAGGTAGAAGCTCTTGGTCAGCACATGCGATGGCGGCACCGGTTCAAGCGGCGGGATATCGAGCTTTGCGAGAATGCGGCGCAGTGCCTCGGAGGAGGCTGTGGCGCCATCGCTCAGTGCATCAGCGCTCGAACCATCTTCGCGCAGGTCGAAGAATATGGTGCCGCCACCCTTCATGTAGGCGTCGATCCTGGCCAGCGCCGCGTCCGAGGGCACGGTGGCCTGCGGGCGGATGGGCCAGTAGAGCAGCGGGAAGAACACCAGTTCATCATGCTCGATGTTGACGCCGGTAGGGTCACCGATGCTGACGGAGGTGCGCTCGCGCAACATTTCGCCAAGGCCTTTGAGGCCTTCCTCGCTGATATTGTCAATCTCGGCATCGCCGGTCTTCACATAGGCGAGGCGGGTTTCCAGCGCGTTCTGCATGGCGAAGTCGTCGGCTGACTGTGCGTGGCCGGGAACTGGCTGCCATGCGGCGATCAGGAACACTGCCAGCAGGCCCGCCACGGTGGCCCGGCGCTGCCGGATGCGTGACAGCCCGCCACCCAGAAACAGCGAGGCGAGGCAGTCGGTGAGGAACAGCAGCGCTGCGAGGCTGAAGGCATAGGGCGCTAGTGCAATGGCGGGCAACGGCGCCAGCGCGCGCTGCGAGATGCCGTCGGGAAGGTCGCTGATCGGTGTCAGCATGCTGCCGCTGCGCGTGATGTTGATGGAGCGTTCCTGCTCGCCGCGGCGGTAGAGGCCGGGGGGCGTTGCCGGGCTCGCCAGCGCCTTGTCGATGGCCGCGGCCTGAATGGGCTGGATGTCGGGCGAGGGGCTTGCAAGATCGCCGAAGCCGTCGAGCGCCAGATAGGGTGCATAGGCCTGGGCATCCGGCGCGGTGGCAGTGCTCGTGACGCCGCTACCCGCCGCCGGCGCGAGATCGAGCACGCGGCGCAGCATGTCGACGAACAGCCCGGTCACGGGAAGGTTGGACCAGTCGGCATTGGCGGTGACGTGGAACAGCACGACCAGGCCCTTGCCTGTCTTCTTTGCCGTCACGAGGGGCGTGCCGTCCGCGAGGCTCGCCCAGACCTTGCCCGGCAGATCGGAATCGGGTTCTGCCAGAACTTGCCGGGTGATCTTCACGGACGGGTCCGGCGTCAGGCCGGCGAAGGGCCCCTTCTCCGGAAAGGGCTGCATGGGTTGCGGTGTTTCCCAGCTCAACGCGCTGCCCAGCGACCGGTCACCCTGGCGGAGCGTCACGGGCACGAGGCCGTCCTGGGCGCCGGCGAAACGCGGGCCTGCAAAGCGCACCAGCACGCCACCACCGTCCACCCAGCGCGAGATCATCTCCTGCTGTTCACCCGGCAGCACCCCAATGTCGGCGAGCACCAGCATCGACAGCCCCTGGTCGAGAAGGCTCTTGAGGGCTGAGGTGTCGTCGGGTTGGCTCACTTCGGCATAGGGATCAAGCGCGCGCGACACATAGTAAAGAGGCGCCAACAGCGGCTCCGACATTTCGGACGACGTGCCTGACATCATGGCCACCGTCTTGCGCCGCCAGCGGTCATCCATCAGGAAGACCGCTGAGGCGTTGCGCTCATCCTTGATGGCGATGCGGCCGATCTCGTTGCGCAGTTCGGTTGGAAGGTCGATTACGCCATTGGCCGAGGTGGCGCCGGCGCCGAACTTGACCACAATGTCGCCGAAGCTGCGGCCATTGCTGGCCAGCGCGGTGACCTGCGCCGTTTGTGCAGCACCACCCGGCGCGCGCAGCACGGTGACCTTGATGTGTCCGCCGTCGAAGGTTGGCGTGGTCAGCGCCATCGGCAGCTGTGAGGTGCCAGGCAGCACGACTGACACGGTGGCCGTACCATTCGCCAAAGCCAGAAGCCCGACCGCGAAATCCCTGGCATTGCCCTCGTCGATGCCGTCCGAGAGCCAGATCACCCGCAGCGCCTGCAATTTGCCGAAGGGCTCCTGCAGGCTTTTCAGAAATCCTGCGCGGTCGGGTTCGAAGGCGCGCGGCTGCAATGCAGCGGCGCGTGCCTTGAGCGTGGCGGCTGCAGCCGGCTCCAGCGATTGCGGCCGAAGTTCCGGTGTCGATGTGGCGAGTGTCACCGGCGTGCCCGAGGAGGCGGCGCTGTCGAGGATTTCAGCCATCACGTCCTGCCGCGCCTGCCAGTCCTTGGCGGCGGGCCAGCTGTCATCGACGACGACGAGCAGCGGCGCCTGCGTCAGCTCGGCGACGCGGCCCGGCGCAAACAGCGGCTGCGACACGCCGAGAATGACAAAACCGGCGAGCAGCATGCGCAGCAGCAGCAGCCACCAGGGTGTCTTGTCCGGCTGCTCCTCGCGGTTGCGCAGGCCAAGCAGAAGACGGATGGCCGGGAAGCGAACGGTTTCAGGGCGCGGTGGCGTGAAGCGCAGCAACCACCAGATCACCGGCAGCAGCAGCAGCGCACCAAGCGCCGCCGGTGTCATGAAGGTGAATGACGACAGCAGGCTCATCGGCCAGCCCCGCCTGAAATCAGGGCGTGAAGGGTCAGAAGGGTGCGCGCCGGCGGCTCGTCGGTCCGGTGGACGAGAAAGGTCCAGCCGATCCTGCGGCACAGCTCGCGCAGGGCCGCGCGATGTTCGGCAAGCCGCGCGGCATAGGCGTCGCGCAGCGTCTCGGTGCGCGAGGACAGGAACTTCAGTGGCCCCGCCATGTCTTGAAACTCGACGCGGCCGGAATAGGGCAGCGTTTCCTCAGCCGGATCGACCACCTGCACGAGGTGGCCCTTCACGCCCGCCGCAGCGACCGGGGTGATGGCACTGGCAATCTGTTCCGGCGTCTCGAAGAAGTCACCCGCCATGACGGCGCCAGAGAAGCGCGGCATGCGGGTGAAGGACGGGAGTGCCGGTCCCTCGGACCTGAGAAACCAATCGGCGATCCTCACGAGCTGGATGCGCGTGTGGTCCGGCGCATAGGGCGAGCCCAACGCACTCACCCGCTCATTTCCCCGCAGCGCCATCGCGGCAAGCGCCAGCATCAGCAGCTGTGCGCGCTCACCCTTGGTGACCTGTGAAAGGTGGGAGCGGAAGGTCATCGAGACGGATGGCGATGACCAGATCCACAGCGTGTTGGCGGCCTCCCACTCATTCTCGCGGATATAGACGTGGGTCGAGCGGGCCGATTTGTGCCAGTCGATGCGCTGCGTTGAGTCGCCGAAACTGTAGGGACGGTATTGCCAGAAGGATTCGCCTGGCCCGGCACGCTTTCTGCCATGCTCACCAAGGATGACGGTCGCAGCGATGCGCTCAGCCTCGATCAGAAGCGGAGGCAGCGCGCTGGCTCGGGCTGCCGCGCGGTCAGCAAGGGTGAGGGCGTTGGTGGATGACATCAGCTCAGTCGACGAGTTCGGAGAGTCGCTTGATGGCACCATCGATGGTGTGGCCGTCGGCGCGCGCCGTAAAGTTCAGAGCCATGCGGTGGCGGAACACCGGGCCCAGCAGCGCCGCGACGTCTTCGAGAGAAGGTGAGAGACGGCCTTGCAGCATGGCACGGGCGCGCGCTCCCAGCATCAGCGCCTGGCTGGCACGGGGCGAAGGCCCCCATGCGACGTTGCGGTTGACGAATTCATCGGCGTCAGGACCGGGGCGCGCGGCGCGCACGACGCGCAGGATCGTTTCCGCTACCTGCTCGCCGACCGGGATCAGGCGGGTGAGCCGCTGGGCATTCATCAGTTCGCTCGTTGACAGCACCGTCTCGGCCTCGGCCTCCGCCGCGCCGGTGGTGGCGAACAGCATGCGCCGCTCGGCATCGAGAGAGGGATAGGGCACGTCGATCTGCACGAGGAAACGGTCGAGCTGGGCTTCGGGCAGCGGGTAGGTGCCTTCCTGCTCGATCGGGTTCTGTGTGGCCAGCACGTGGAAGGGGCGCGGCAGGTCATGGCGCTGGCCGGCCACTGTGACATGGTGCTCCTGCATTGCCTGCAGCAGGGCGGACTGGGTGCGCGGCGAGGCGCGGTTGATTTCGTCCGCCATCATCAGCTGGCAGAACACCGGCCCCCGCAGGAAGCGGAACTGGCGGGTGCCGTCCTCTGCCTCATCCAGCACTTCGGAGCCCACGATGTCAGCCGGCATCAGGTCGGGGGTGAACTGCACGCGCTTTTCGTCAAGGCCGAGGACGCGGCCCAGCGTGGTGGCGAGCTTGGTCTTGGCGAGGCCGGGGGCGCCGACCAAAAGGGCATGGCCGCCGCCCAGGATGGCAATCAGCACCTGTTCCACCACCTCGTCCTGCCCGAAGATCACCCGGCCGATGGCGGACCGGGCCTTGCCCAGCCGTTCGCCGGCGGCCTCGAGGTCGGTCATGATCTGGCGGTCTGCTTCGTTGATGCTGGCCATTGCACTCACTATCGTATGGGACCGCCTTGCCGACGGCCCGCTCAATTGATTTGATCCTTGCCGACCGAGAATGGCCTAAAAGAGGCGGGAAGGACAGTCCGACTCAACTGTAATGACACGAAAATGAACACGGATCAGCGAGATGCGAGCAATCCCCTGAAGGGGCTGGGCGAGGCGCGGAAGGCGAAGGGGCCGCCACCTGTCCACCTGTGGAATCCACCCTTCTGCGGCGACATCGACATGCGCATCGCCCAGGACGGCACGTGGTTCTACATGAACTCGCCGATTGGCCGCAAACCGCTGGTCCAGCTGTTCGCCTCGGTGCTGCGGCTTGACGCTGACGGTAAATACTATCTCGTCACCCCGGTGGAGAAGGTCGGCATCCGGGTTGATGACGCGCCCTTCACCGCCATCCGGATGCACGTTGAGGGCGAGGGCCGCCACCAGATCATCCATATCGAGACCAATGTGGATGACGAGGTGACGGTCGGCGAGGCTCATCCCCTGCGCTTTGCGGAGGAGGATGGCACGGGGGGGCTCAAGCCCTATGTGCTGGTGCGCGACGGACTCGAGTCGCTGGTCAGCCGGACGCTTTTCTATGACCTTGCCGCTGTGGGCATGGTGGAAGATGGCTGGTTCGGTGTCTGGTCATCGGGCCACTTCTACCCGATGCAGAAGGCTGCCGAGATCGGGATCGCCTCTTGAGCCGCATCGCCGAGGCGGATTTCCGTGCGCTCGCGGCCCGGCGGCTTCATGCCGCGGCCCCGCCCCATCACAGTTTCAGTGACGACGACCTGAACCCCACGGCGCGGATGATCCTTGACAATGAGGAACCGAAGCCTGCCGCCGTGCTGGTGCCGCTGGTGCCGCGCGAGGACGGCCTTCACCTGCTGCTCACCGAACGCCAGCCGCATCTGCGCCGCCATGCCGGGCAGATCGCATTCCCCGGTGGGCGAATCGACGACACGGACACGGATGCCGTGGCAGCTGCCCTGCGCGAGACACAGGAAGAGACCGGCATCTCGCCCTCCTTCGTGGAGCCCGTCGGATTTCTCGATACCTATCTCACCTCCACCAACTACCGCGTCGTGCCGGTGGTGGCCTTCGTCCGGCCGGGCTTCTCTGTGATGCCGCAGGAGGCGGAGGTGAAGGACGTCTTCGAGGTGCCGCTGGCCTTCCTGATGGACCCCGCCAACCATGAGCTTCATTCGCGGGACTGGCAGGGCCATACACGCTATTATTATGCGATGCCCTGGCAGGGGCGCTACATATGGGGTGCCACCGCCGGCATGATCCGCAACCTTTATCGCCTGATGTACGAACCGACATGACGAATCTTCCTTCACTTGCCGCCGAGGCGTGGCTCGCCGATCCCGCGCTGCAGCGGCTGTTCGCCGCACTTGGCAAGGCGGGCGGCGAGGGCCGCGTGGCGGGCGGTGCGGTGCGCAACGCGCTCTTGGGCGAGCCGGTGACGGAGGTGGACGTCGCCACCACGCTGTCACCCGAGCAAGTGACGGCGGCCTGCACCGCCGTGGGCATGAGCGTGCATCCCACTGGCATCGAGCACGGCACTGTGACGGTGGTGGTGGATCACCACCCCTTCGAAGTCACCACGCTGCGCCATGACGTCGAGACCGACGGCCGCCGCGCCAAGGTGAAGTTCACCGGCGACTGGCAAGCCGATGCGGAGCGGCGCGACTTTACGATGAATGCGCTCTACTGCGATGCGCGCGGCATGATCTATGATTTCGTGGATGGCTGGCCTGACGTGCAGCGCCGCCGCGTGATCTTCGTCGGCGATCCTGACCAGCGCATCACCGAGGATTACCTGCGCATCCTCCGCTTCTTCCGCTTCCATGCGCGTTATGGGCACGGCACGCCTGATGCGGCGGGGCTTGAAGCCTGCACACGCCTGAAGGCCGGCCTCGATGGTCTCTCGGCGGAGCGCATCCGGCAGGAAATGTTCAAGCTGATGGGCGCACCAGGTGCTGTCGAAACGCTGCAGCTGATGGCCAGCGGCGGCATTCTTTCGCATCTTATTCCGTATACGGAAGACTGGCGTGTGCTGGAGCGGCTGCCGCCCGACCCAGTATTGCAGCTGGCCGTCCTCGCGCAGGATCCGCCCGCCATGCCGGCGCGCTTGCGGCTGTCGAACCATGAAGCCAATCGCCTTGAAGCCATTGTTTCGCTTATGCCACCATCGCCCGGCCTGCGCCCGCAAGAGCAGCGCATCATCCTCTACCAGCATGGGGCGCAGGCCTGGCGCGACCTGGTCCATGTTGCCTGGGCCCGCTCCGATGCGCCGCTTGATGACCCGGGCTGGAAAGACTTGCTGGACCTGCCCAACCGTTGGCCCATTCCTACCTTGCCGGTGGCAGGCCGCGATCTTCTTGCGGCGGGCATGAGCCCCGGACCCGAAATCGGCGTAGTGCTGAATAAGCTCGAGGACTGGTGGGTCGCCTCCGACTTTCAGCCGAGCCGCGACGAGCTGTTGAAACGACTGACATGAGGGACTGACATGGCCGACATTCTGGTGATGAAGAGCAAGGGCAAGCATGCGCCCGAACCCGAGAAGGGCAAGCCCGACACGGAAAAACTCGTCAAGGGCAAGTATCACACGCGAACTTGGAACCACTTCACCGGCGAGGACGACCGCCTCTATTGTGGCATCTGGGAATCGACCCCCGGCAAGGTGAAGGTCGATTATTCGGAGTGGGAGTTCTGCCACTTCATCGAGGGCAAGGCGATCCTCACCAATGAGGAGGGCAAGTCCTGGACGCTGAAGAAGGGCGATGCCTTCATCATTCCCGCCGGCTTCAAGGGGACGTGGGAGACGGTGAAGAAGGTCAAGAAGCACTACGTCATCCTGCAGCCCAAGCCCTCAGCATGAAGAAATCCGTTCTCGTCACCGGTTCCGCCAAACGCATCGGTCGCAGGCTGGCGCTCGATCTTGCCAGGGACGGCTGGGACGTGGCCGTCCACTGCAACGCCTCGCTCGCCGAGGCTGAAGAGGTTGCCGCCGAGATTCGCCGCAGCGGGCGCAAGGCCGTCATCGTGCGTGGTGATCTCTCTGAAGTCGATGTGCCGGACCGGTTGGTGGCGGAAGCCTCCGCAGCCTTCGGCGGCCTCACCTGTCTCATCAACAATGCCTCGTTGTTCGAGCCCGACGAGGTGGGCTCCATCACCAAGGAAAGCTGGGCCGCGCATCTCGACACCAACCTGCGCGCCCCGGTCTTCCTGTCGCAGGCATTCGCCCGGCAACTGCCCGCCGATGAGGAAGGCAACATAATCTCCATCATCGATCAGCGCGTGTGGAAGCTGAACCCGAAGTTCTTCTCCTACACCACGTCAAAGTCAGGGCTGTGGACCGCCACCCGCACGCTGGCCCAGGCGCTGGCGCCCAACATCCGCGTCAATGCCATCGGCCCCGGCCCCGCACTTCCCTCCGCCCGCATGGACCAGGCGGAGTTCGACAAACAGGCGAAACTGACGCTTCTGGGCCGCGGCACGTCGCCAGAGGAGATTTCCGCTGCCGTCAAATTCATATTGTCACAACCGTCGCTGACGGGGCAGATGATCGCGCTGGATGGCGGTCAGCATCTTGTCTGGCAGACGCCGGACGTCGTCGAGGTGAATGAATGAAGAAGCCGATGATCAGCCATCACGTGGCAAGTGCCGTCTCGGGCCTGCGCCACGTCTTCGTGCGCGACCTCGACCTGATGGCACTGATCGGCATCTACGAGCACGAGAAGACCGATCCGCAGCGCATCATCGTCAACATCGACCTCTCCGTCAGCGAGGGCAAGGGCCCGCAGAGCGATGACATCGGCCACGTCGTCTCCTACGAGATCGTGGTCAAGAAGGTGGAGCAGATCATCGCCGATGGCCACATCAATCTCGTCGAAACATTGTGCGAGAAGATCGCCGCCGCCTGCCTCAAGGACAAGCGCGTGATGGCCGCCCGCGTGCGCGTCGAAAAGCCGGACATCATCAAGAACGCCCGCAGTGTGGGCGTGGAGATCGAGCGCCAGCGATAGGCGCCTCCTGCACCAGGCTTCGCTTAGCTGTGGCAGTGGTGGCAGTTTGATGGTCTCAGCCACCCGCTCTCCCTGCGGCCCGCAAGGCCACAATAGTAGGCTTGCGGGTGCGAGAAAATCGGTTTTTTCAATCTATAGTTGTTGTTTTTCCGACATCTCCCGATAGGCAGAACTTTCAGTTGAAACAACACTTTTGGCGTGCTTTTTGAATGAATGCGCAGAAATTCACGATGCGCGGATATTCAGGAGGTACACTGTACATGTTGAGAGCCAGCTTCTTGATGCTTGTGACGCTGGTCGCGGGCATGATCGGTTATTCGGGCACGCAGGCATCTGCCTTTCCGATCATCATCCAGCCAGGGTTGCAGTCCGGGGCCGTATCGCCGTCCATCACGGACGTCAGGTACAACGGTGGCCATGGCAGCTACCACGGCAATTATCACCACCGCCCATATTACAACCACCGCCCCTATTGGAACCATAGCTATGGCCGCCGCTGCAATGGTTGGACCAACTATTGCCGCTACCGCTACAATGGCTATTGGTATTCCAATCAGTGGTGGATCGCCCCGGCGGTGGGTGTGGGCGTTGGCCTCGCCATTGCCGGCAGCCATTCCAGCCGCCACGTGGCGTGGTGCGAGAGCCGCTACCGTTCCTACAATCGACGCAACAATACGTGGATTTCCAACAGCGGCCAGGTCCGCAAGTGCGTCAGCCCCTACTGAGGCTCAACGCCCGGATCGGAAACTGAGACCGGAAACCGGCGCTCCCTTGGGGTGCCGGTTTTTCGTTGCGCAATGGCACAGCCTTCGCCAAGTGAGGAGGAGGGATGTAAGAAAGCCACATGACGTCCGAACCCTCCCAGGCACCAGACGAGTCGCCCGTTCCTGACGCGCGGGGCACCGATCTCATTCGCGATTTCGTGTCGCGGCTTCCGGCCAGGCCCGGCGTCTACCGCATGTATGACGCCAAGGGCGATGTCATCTATGTCGGCAAGGCACGGAACCTGAAGAACCGCGTCTCGAACTACACCCGCGCCTGGGGGCACACGGCGCGCATCGCCACCATGATCTCGCTGACCGCCAACATGGAGTTCGTGACCACCTCCACCGAGGCCGAGGCGCTGCTGCTCGAAGCCAACCTCATTAAGCGCTTCCGTCCGCGCTTCAACGTGCTGATGCGCGACGACAAGTCGTTCCCGTACATCCTCATTGCGCGCGATACCGCGGCGCC
>CANJMQ010000028.1 GCA_947475225.1 Bradyrhizobiaceae bacterium | reverse complement strand
GATCTCGCTCACCGCCACGATGGAATTCGTGACAACGGGCACCGAAGCCGAAGCGCTGCTGCTCGAAGCCAACCTCATCAAGAAGCTGAAGCCGCGCTTCAACGTCATCCTGCGTGACGACAAGTCGTTCCCCTACATCCTCATCGCCAAGGACCATGGGGTGGCGCAGCTGGTGAAGCACCGTGGTGCGCGCAACCGCAAGGGCAATTATTTCGGCCCCTTTGCGTCGGCCGGAGCCGTCAACCGCGCCATCAACACGCTGCAGAAGGCCTTTCTGCTGCGCACCTGCACCGACAGCGTCTATGCCAACCGCACCAGGCCCTGCCTGCTCTACCAGATCAAGCGCTGCGCGGCGCCTTGCGTGAACTACATCGCGCCGCAGCCCTATGAGGAACTGGTGAAGGAGGCGGAAGCCTTCCTCAATGGCAAGAGCCAGGTGGTGAAGGCCGAGCTCGCGAAGCAGATGGAGGATGCGGCGGAAAACCTCGACTTCGAACGCGCTGCCAGTTTCCGCGATCGCATTCAGGCCATGAGCTTCGTCACCCAGACGCAAGGCATCAACCCGCAGGGCGTGGAGGAGGCGGATGTCTTCGGGCTCTACCAGGAGGGCGGGCAGACGTGTATCCAGGTGTTCTTCTTCCGCTCCTTCCAGAACTGGGGCAACCGCGCCTACTACCCGAAGGCCGACAGGAGCCATGAGGCGCCGGAGATCATGGCGTCCTTCCTCGCCCAGTTTTACGACGACAAGCCCATCCCCGACCTCGTGCTGCTGTCGCATGACGTGGAGGAGCGCGAGTTGCTGGAGGAAGCGCTCTCCACCCATGCCGGTCGCAAGATCGAGGTGGCGGTGCCGCAGCGCGGTGAGAAGAAGGGCCTTGTGGAGCATGCCGTTGTCAATGCACGTGAGGCGCTGGGCCGCCGCATGGCCGAGACCTCGTCGCAGACCAAGCTGCTCGAAGGCGTGCAACGCGTCTTCGATCTGCCTGAGCCGCCGCGCCGCATCGAGGTCTATGACAACTCACACATCCAGGGCACGAACCCGGTGGGCGGCATGATCGTGGCGGGGCCGGATGGGTTCATCAAATCGCAGTACCGCAAGTTCAATATCCAGTCTGACGAGATCGGATCTGACGACTTCGCCATGATGCGCGAGGTGCTGACCCGTCGCTTCAGTCGCCTGCTGAAGGAGCAGGGAGAGGCGCGTGGCGATGAGCAGGCCAAGGACGTGCAGGCATGGCCTGACCTTGTGCTGATCGACGGCGGCCAGGGCCAGCTCTCCGCCGCCAAGGCGGTGCTGGATGAGCTGGGCCTGTCGGACCTTCCCGTGGCGGGTGTGGCCAAGGGACCGGACCGCGACGCCGGGCGCGAGCATTTCTATGTGCCGGGCCGCGCCTCCTTCATGCTCGAGGCAAGGGACCCTGTACTCTATTACATCCAGCGCCTGCGTGACGAGGCGCATAGGTTTGCAATCGGCTCGCACCGGGCCAGGCGCTCCAGGGCCATCGGGGTCAACCCGCTGGACGAGGTGCCGGGCATTGGACCCCTGCGCAAGAAAGCCTTGCTGCAGGCCTTCGGTTCGGCCAAATCAGTGTCAAGGGCCAGCGTCACCGACCTGGCCGCGGTGGAAGGCGTCAGCCATGCGCTGGCGCAGGCTATTTACGACCACTTCCACGACAGTGCAGAATGAGCGGCGTGATGAATCAGGCGAACACAGGCAAGACGGTGGATTATTCGAAGGTGTGGAACCTTCCGAACATCCTCACCTATGGCCGCATTGTCGCGGTGCCCGTGGTGGCGGGTCTGCTGCTGTGGGGCGGCAATGAGGCGCGCTGGATTGCACTTGCCGTCTATGTGCTGGCCGCCATAAGCGACTTCTTCGACGGCTACCTCGCAAGGCGCTGGAAGCAGCAGTCCTCGCTCGGCCGCATGCTGGACCCGATTGCCGACAAGGTGCTGGTGGCCGTCGTGCTGCTCGTGCTCTGTGCCGATGACATCCTGCGTGGTGGCCACATCTGGGCAGCCATCATCATCCTGTCGCGCGAAGTCCTGGTTTCGGGGCTTCGTGAGTATTTGGGTGAGCTGCAGGTTTCGGTGCCGGTCACCAAGATCGCCAAGTGGAAGACCGCCGTGCAGATGATCGCCATCGGCTTCCTCATCGCAGGCCCTGCCGGTGACACGGCCATTCCGCACACCACGACGACCGGCATCGCCATGCTGTGGGTTGCCGCCGCCCTCACCCTCTATACCGGCTATGACTATTTCCGCGCCGGCATCCGGCACGTTGTCGACTGATGAAGATCCTGTATTTCGCCCGCATCCGGCAGATCGCCGGCAAAAGCTCGGAGGAGGTGGACGTGCCCGCCTCCGTCATCACCGTGGCTGACCTTATTGATCACCTGAGTGCGCGGGACGAGTCCGTGGCCGCCGCCTTGGCCGAGCGCCGCACGCTGCGTGCCGCGGTGGACCAGAACCACGTAGCGCTCGATGCCTCCGTCGTGGGGGCGCGCGAGGTCGCTTTCTTCCCGCCTGTCACGGGCGGCTGATGCGCCTCAACATCTATCTCCAGAAGGCCGGTGCGGGCTCGCGCCGCGAGGCGGAACGGCTGGTGGCCGATGGCCGCGTCAGTGTCAACGGTGCGACGGCCCTGCCGACCACGCCGGTGGAGGAGGGCGATACCGTGTTGATCGACGGCAGGCCGGTCACGCCTGAAACCAAGCCGCTGCCGCGCCTCTTCCTGCTGCACAAGCCGGACGATGTGCTGGTCACCCACCGCGACCACAAGAACCGCCCAACCATCTTCGAACTTCCTGCGCTCACGCCGCCTGCGTGGCCGGCGTCGAACCCGCGCATCATGAATGTCGGACGCCTCGACGTGAACAGCGAGGGCCTGCTCGTCCTCTCTTCCGACGGTCCGCTCGCCCAGGCCATGATGAGCCCGGAGATGGGCCTGTCGCGGCTCTACCGCGTGCGGGTCAGGGGCCAGTTGACGCCCGCCGAGATCGAGGCCATCGCCCAGGGCATGACCATCGATGACGTCGATTATCGCGGCGCCGAGTTCGTCGAGGAATATGGCCAGGGCGAGCGCGCCAATCGCTGGTACCGCTGCGTGCTGACCGAGGGCAAGAACCGCGAGATCCGCAAGCTCTTCGATCATTTCGGCTGCGTGGTGAACCGCCTTGTCCGGCTGCAGTATGGCCCGTTCTCGCTGGGCGACCTCCATCCCGGCGAGGTGCGCGAAGTTCCCGCCGCGCAGGTCAGGGACCTGATGGATTTTCTGATCAAGAAGGGCGCGAAGCTCTAGCCCTGCCTCACTCCCTCACGAACACCGTGTTCCCTTCCTTGATCGTCTCCAGCACCTTGATATCCTTGATGGCGTGCGGGTCGACCTTCAGCGGGTTCTGCTCGAGGATGACGAGGTCGGCGAGCTTGCCCTGTTCCAGCGTGCCCTTGGTTGCCTCTTCCTTGATCTGGAAGGCCGGATAGGCCGTCACCGCCTTGAGCGCCACATAGGGGCTGATGCGCTCATCCGGGCCCACGACCTGGCCCGTGGCCGTTGTGCGGTTCACTGCCGCGTCAACGAGGGCCAGCACGTCGGGCCTCGGCAGGATCGGCGCATCATGGTTGAGCGAGAACTTGATGCCCATCTTCTCCAGCGTGTTCATCGGCATTGAGGCTGCGGCGCGCTTTTCACCCCAGAAATAGACGGCAGCTTCGCCGCCCAGCGGCAGCGACCCCACGGTGAAGGTCGGGAAGGCGCCTGCCTTCTTCATGCGCTCGATCTGGTCGGGGCGCATGTAGGTGGCGTGGATGAACACCGGGCGGCTGTCGTGCACGCCATGGAGCTTTTCGGCGCGCTCCACGGCCTTCAGTGCCTGTTCCGCCGCGGCGTCACCATTCATGTGCATGTTGATCTGGATGCCGGTCTTCCAGAACTGGTCAAAGGCGCCGTTTACATAATCGTCCGGCACCTGCTGGAAGCCGCGGTAATCGCCCTGCTTGTCAGGCGGGTTGTGGGTATAGGCCTCGCTGAACCACGCCGTGGGGATCGACCCGTCGAGCCACAGCTTGATGCCGCCCAGCCGCACGCGGTTGATGTAGCGCTTGTCGAGGTCGGGCCGTGCCGCGAGCAGCCTCGTGGCAGCGCCCTCGTTGTTCACGTCATATTCCGAGGCCACCGCATAGGAGGCCGCCAGCACATCGTTCACCGTCGAATCCTTGGCGCAGAGGTAGAGGTCGATCGGCAGCAGCTTCTTGTCGATGGCGTTGCGGATGATGTCGATGTCATCCTTGCCCAGCCCCACGCCGCATTCCTGCGCGGTGGTCTGGCCGTAGCTCACCCACAACTTGCTGCCGTTGATCGCCACCTCGTCGGCCAGCTTGCCGGTGAAGGACGGGCGCTGCTCGCGCACCGCGAAGAGGGCGGTCTCCTCCAGCGGACCCGCGAGCGAGCCGTCCGGGTTGCGCGCATAGCTTCCGCCTTCCGGGTTCTTGGTGCTGGCGTCGATGCCGAGGATCTTGAACACGCCGCTGTTGCCCGCGCCATTGTGGCCCGAGTTGTCCACCACCATGATCGGGCGGTCCGGCGAGATTTCGTTGAGCTCCGCCGCCGTCGGGTGGCGGTTCTCCTTGAGCATCGGCACTGAATAACCGAAGCCAACGATCCAGTCGCCGGGCGCGGTCTTCGCGGCGTGTGCCTTCATGCGCTCGATCAGTTCGGGGATGCTCGTCACGCCGACGAGATCGGCGTCCACCATGTTCTTGCCGTAGTAGATCATGTGGCCGTGGCCGTCGATGAAGCCCGGCAGCAGCGTGTGCCCATGCAGGTCGATGAGCTTCGTGGCGTCGCCCTTCAGCTTCAGCGCCTCGTCCTTCGTGCCGACATAGGCGATCTTGCCATCCGTGACGGCCAGAGCCTCGGCATAGGTCGGGTCGGTGCTCGCCATGGTGAGGATGTCACCATTGATAAAGATGGCATCGGCCTGCTCGCCTGCCGCCTGCGCGGCGATAGCCGCAGAGGCCAGGAGCAGGGCTCCACACAGAACTGACCACATGTTTCTCGTCATTGCTGCATCCCCCGATCACACGATATGCGCGCAATTTGCCCCAGGCGCGCATCAGGTTGCAATATTCGTAAATATACTTATGCGTGAGAGCCGGGATTGCCGTCCCCAGGCTGCAGTCCTCCGCCATCTTCGCCGCTGCGCGGTAGGGATCAGGGCAGTCTTACTTGTACCAGGCCTCCGGCAGAATCAGGTCCGGCCGGTCGACCAAGTTGGGGCGATCAAGTGCATGCGGAAATGAATCCTGGTGTCCCGCAGGGAAGGCGCGATCCCGCCTGATCAGCGACAGCTCGAACACTCTCGGAGCCAGCACCCCTCCCATGTTGACGATCCCGCAGCAGTTGTTGGGGTGATTGTGGACGACATGGAAATACTTCAGCAGCTTGGCGAACACCGTCTCCGCGATGTCGAAGAAGGCGGGGTCGCACCAGTTCTCGACATTGTGGATTTCGACCAGAATGATCCTGAAACGCCTGAGGTTCCTCTCGCTCAGTGAGAGGAGCGTCTTGTACTCGCTGCCCTCGATGTCCATCTGCAGCAGGAAGTCCTGGTTTCCCGGATATTCCTCCTGCTGTTCCATCCAGGCGTCGAGGGTGATGAACTTCTCGCTGTCATACGATCCGAGGAATTTCTTGATGAACGACTTCTCACGAAAGTGCATCGGCACCTCGTCGACGGAGTAATCGGCAAGGTGCGAATTGATTCCGTAGCGGTTCAAAAGGTCGATCTCGAAAGATGCGTTGGTGTCGACGCCGGGCGAAAAACATACCGCTATGTCTCTCAGATCCTGCGGAACCAGATATCCGCCATCGGCATCGCCACCAATTCTGACGAGTTCATGCCAGGTGCTTATCGGTCGAATGTTCCGAATGAGCTGCATGATGCGGGCAGGCGTTGTCATGTGCTGGGCATAGAGCCCGCGTTGCAGCAGTTCATACTTGTTGAAATTCGGTATTTTCATTTTAGCCTTGGTCTACGCTGAAAACAGCCAACTCCTCAAGCCTGAAAGGCGCGGGCCCAGACGAGGGGTCCGGTGGACTTGTCTAGTCGCACGCTGCCAGAATGCAGTCCGCGGCCTTTTCTGCCACCATCATCACCGCCGCGTTGATGTTGACGGTTATGAGCGATGCGAACACCGAGGCATCGACGATGAACAGCCCCTCGATTCCCATCACCTTCAGTTCCGGCGTCACCACCCGCCCGATCGCCGCCGTGCAGCAGGGATGATAGACCGTCTCGCAGACGCTGCGGATATAGTCCCGCCATTCATCATCCGTCTGCACCGCAGGGCCGGGGTGAACCTCCGCGCGAACCAGCGCCTGCATGGCCTTGGTCTGCCCCAGCCTGCGCGTCAGTTTCATGGCACGCAGCAGCAGCTCGAGGTCGGCGGGGTCGGCAAAGTAGTTGAGGTCGATCACCGGCTTGTCGGCCATCGTTGGCCCGGAGAGGCGAAGCTGCCCTTCGCTCCGCGCGCGCGTCACGTTGGGTGAGGCCTTCACCGCCGGGCCGCTGGTGGCCAGCCGCCCATCGTCATATTTCTCACGGACCCGCAGGCCGAAGTGGAACAGGATGTCGGGGGCCGGCGCATCTTCATCGAGCGTCAGCATCATCGTCGCCTCGAATGGGCAGATCTCCCAGCCCGAGACTTGGCTCTCCGTCTCCCACACCACGGGTGCTGCCACATGGTCGCGCAGGTGCTGGCCCAGATGCGGCAGGTCGCGGATGACCTCGATGCCATGTTCCTTCAGTTGTGCGGCAGGCCCCAGGCCCGACACCATCATCAGCTGCGGCGTCTGGATGGAGCCTCCCGCCAGCACCACGGCGCGCGCGGCGCGAATCTCGCCGCGCGACGTCTCCGCACCAACTGCGCGGCCATTCTCGATGATGAGGCGGGTTGCCATGCACTGCGTCCACACCTCGAGGTGCTTGGGCAGCGCGGCGATGGGATGCAGATAGGCAACGGATGATGACTGCCGCACGCGGCCTCTGGCATTGAGCGGGAACAGTCCCACGCCCTGCCGCACTTGCGCGCTAAAATCCACCTCGTCGATTCCCATTTCAATTCCGGCCTCGATGAAGCGGCGGCTGGCCGGGTGGCAGGGTGCTGTCTCGATGGTGATGGTGTCGGTGATGCGCTGCCAGTATTTCGCCATGGCGGCGGCATTCCAGCCGGTGGCGCCGAGCCGCTCCCATTCGTCGAAGTCGGAGTCGGGCGGGCGAATGAAAGCGCAGTCATTGTGGTTGGCGCAGCCGCCCAGCAATTTCGCGCGTGCATAGTTGAGAAGGGGAGGCGAGCCCGCAAGCGGCGCGGCGCGGAAGCCCCAGTCATAATCAGGCGTCTGCTCGTCGAGGCACGTCAGGTCCACCGCCGCGGGGTCGCCCTCGTCGGTCTTGCCGGCTTCGAGCAGGATGATGCGGCCCGTGGTGCGGTCGGCGATGCGGCGGGCGACGACGGCTCCGGAGGAGCCGCCGCCGATGATCAGGTAGTCGCAGTCAATCGTCATGGGGCGAGGTTAAATCGCACCGCTGAAGACTGCCAAGTTATTTCCAGAACGTGGCGGCCTGGTCGTCCGCTTTTTCCTTTGTGGCATTGGCGCAGAAGTCCGCCTTGTGCAGCGCGCCTTCCGCCAGCAGGATACCCTTCGCCGTGCCTGCCATCAGCATGATGTTGGTATAGCGCTCGAGTTCCTCCTCATCGGTCAGGTCCTTGGGGCCATCGGCGAGCACGGCGGTGGTCGCTGCGGCAACCTTGTCGGCGTCGATGTCGATGCCGTCGCACAGCAGTGCTGCCGCGGCGGCGTAGGCGATGCCGGTGACCACTGCCTGCTGCTTGTTGGTGAGGATGCCCTCGTTACCCTCGAGGGCGGCCTTCCAGGCATCGTCGATGCGGAAGTCGTCGGCAGCCTGGGCATGTGCGGCGGTAGCTGCGAACCCGATGGCGAGTGCGGCGAAGGTGCTGCGGAGAATGTTCATCATGTTCATCGTCATTCTCCGATCAATAACCAAAGGCCCGGCGGGTCCAGGTGCCGTTCACCGAGCCGCCGTTGTTGTAGCAGAGACGCTGCGCGGGGTAGCACACGACACCGGCCACGGGGCTGTAGGCCTGGTTGAAATAGGGGTCGTACTGGCCGGGCACATAGGGCTGCTGATAGCCGTTGTAATAGTATTTCTTCTTGTTGCGGTTGGCTGAGTCGGCAATGGCGGCGCCGACCGCCAGGCCTGCCACGCCGCCGACGATGGCGGCGGCTGTCGGGCCTATCGTCTTTGCCTGAGCGGCGGGCTCGGCCGCCACGAGCATCGCCGCCGAGGCGAAGCCGACAAGAATGAGTTTTCCGAAATGAGTCATCAGTCATCTCCTTGCGAAGTCTGCAAGCTAGGCAAGCTTCACGAGCAGGTCAAATGCGGAAGCTCAAACTGCAACCAAGAGAAGAGCCGCACCATCGCAATGGTGCGGCTCATGATGTCGCATCCGGTGAACCGGCTCAGGCGGCCTTGGACTTCGGCCGCACCGCATTGGTGTAGGCGTCCATCATGGCGCGGCTGATGTTGCCGGGCTTGAAGCTGTAGGAGCCGATCTCGGCCACCGGCGTCACTTCGGCGGCGGAGCCGACGATGAAGCACTCGTTGAAGGTCGAAAGCTCGTCGGGCATGATCCGGCGCTCGATGATCTCGAGACCCTGTTCCCTGGCGAGTGCGATCACCGTCTGGCGGGTGATGCCATTGAGGAAGCAGTCGGCGATCGGTGTGTGGATGGCGCCGTCGCGCGTGAAGAAGATGTTGGCGCCGGTGCATTCGGCCACCCGACCCTGCCAGTCCAGCATCATGGCGTCGGCACAGCCCTTCTTCTCCGCCTTGTGCTTGGAGATGGTGCAGATCATGTAGAGGCCTGCAGCCTTGGCATGCACCGGCGCGCAGGCCGGGTCAGGGCGGCGATAGTCGGCGATGTCGAGCCTGATGCCCTTCATCTTTGTCTCGGGATCGAACATCGACGGCCAGGCCCAGGTGGCAATGGCCACATGGATCTTGTTGTGCTGGGCGGAGACCGCCATCATCTCGGAGCCGCGCCACGCCACGGGGCGCACGTACTGGTCGCCGCCGCCATTCAGCGCCACGACCTTGTCCTTCGCCGCGTTCAGCTCCTCGACCGAATAGGGAATCTCGAAATCCATGATCTCGGCCGACTTGTGGAAGCGGATCGAATGCTCGGTGGTCTTGAAGATCACGCCGTCATAGGCACGCTCGCCTTCGAACACGGACGAACCGTAATGCAGGCCATGGGTCAGCACATGCACCTTGGCTTCCTTCCACGGCACGATCTCGCCGTTGAACCAGATCCAACCGTCGCGCTGGTCAAAGGAAATGCCCGCCATGGTGTCGTGCTCCTGTTCGGTATAATGGTGCCGCCAAGGGCCTGAAATTCCGGCCGTTTGCGCCTCTTTTGCATTTTGAACTGGTCAAGCGTAGCCAATGGGTTTAAATATGTCAACATGGCTGACGTAATTTCCGCCCAAGATAACGGCAAAGCGCCGGGCGACCACCCGCTGAGCGAGCAGGAGACGGTTGCGCTCATCGAGCTGATGTTCTTTGCCTACCGCGATTTCGTGTCTGACCCGGACGAGATACTGGGCCAGTATGGCTTCGGGCGCGCCCATCACCGGGTTCTGCATTTCGTCGGCCGCGATCCCGGCATGACGGTGCAGCAGCTGCTCGACATCCTGCAGATTACCAAGCAGAGCCTTGGCCGCGTGCTGAAAGAGCTCATCGACAAGGACTACGTCTTCCAGAAGGAAGGCGAGGCCGACCGCCGCCAGCGCCTGCTTTATCTGACAGAGTCCGGCGAGGAGCTGCGCCAGCGCCTCATGGGTCCGCAGATGAATCGCATCCGCCGTGCCGTGGCGCTTCCTGATGGCAGCGCCGCGCATCTCTACCGCAAGGTGCTCTATCACATGGTCTCGCCCGCCAACCGTGAAGCGGTGCGCGACTGGATCGATCGCGCCAGCCTGCTGGGCGAGCCCAAAGATGGTGGATGACCTTGCGCACATATTGGTGGTCGATGACGACCGCCGCATCCGCAATCTGCTGCAGGCCTATCTCATGGAGAATGGCTTTCGCATTTCCGTCGCGGGCAGTGCGGCGGAAGCACGTGAGCATATGCGCATCGTGGCCTTCGACCTCGTGGTGCTTGACATCATGATGCCGGGCGAAACCGGCCTCACCTTCACCGAGTCGCTGCGCGGCGAGGGCAATCCGGTGCCCGTGCTCATGCTCTCGGCGCTGGCCGAGGCCTCCGACCGCATAGCGGGGCTGGAGACCGGCAGCGACGACTACCTCGCCAAGCCCTTTGAGCCGCGCGAGTTGCTGCTGCGCATCCGTGGGCTTCTGAAGCGGCAGGAGCAGGCCTCGCGCGGCCAGCCGGAGGTGGCTTTCGGCCCCTTCATCTTCCACGTCCAGCGCGGCGAATTGCGGCGCGGCGCGGAGTTGATCCGCCTCACCACGCGCGAGCGCGAATTCCTCAGAATACTCGCCGCCAATGCCAACACCACGGTCGTGCGTGGCGACCTGGCACCCGAAGGCTCAGAGGAGGGCGCGCGCAGCGTCGATGTCCAGATCAACCGGCTCCGGCAGAAGATCGAGGACGATCCCTCCAACCCCGTCCATCTCCAGACAGTCCGCGGTGCGGGCTATGTGCTGCACGCCAGCTGAGCTAGGGTAGGGCGGATGGCGCAGAACTGGCTCTACAACCGCTTCAATGCCTTCCTCGAGCGCCACATGCCCGAGGGGCTGTTCCCGCGCGCCCTCATCATCCTCGTGGCACCCGTCGTGCTGCTGCAGACCATCATGACGGGCCTCATCCTCGAGCGCCACTTCGAGAACGTGACCAGGCTTCTGGCACGCTCCTATGCGCGTGACGTTGCCGTGTTGGTGCAGCTCTATGATGACTCTGACAAGAGTGCGGCGGCAGAGGCCAACATCCAGAAGCTCGCCAACGATACGCTCGGCCTCGGCCTCACCATCACGCGCGGCCATCTGCCGGAGCCCCTGCCGGTGCCCTTCTTCTCGCGCGCCGATACGCGGCTGACGCGTGAGCTCACGGTGCAGATGAACCGCCCCTTCTGGCTCGACATCAGCCAGCAGCCGGAGTTCGTCGAGGTCAAGGTACTCGCGACGCCTGATACGGTCTTCGATTTCCGCACCAGGGGCGAGCGCACCTTTGCCACCTCCACCGGCTTCCTGCTGGCGCTCATGCTGCTGTCCTCGGTTCTGCTCCTCGCTATCGCCACCATCTTTCTCCGCAACCAGATCCGCCCGATCACCGATCTTGCCCGCGCCGCGCAAAGCTTCGGCACGGGCCGCGACCTCGGCGTTTTCAAGCCACGTGGTGCGCGCGAGGTGCGCGCGGCGGGTCTTGCCTTCCTCGACATGCGCGACCGTATCGCAAAACAGGTCGAGCAGCGCACCGCCATGCTGGCCGGCGTCAGCCACGACCTCCGCACCATCCTCACCCGCTTCAAGCTGGAACTCGCCGTGCTGGGCGACGGCCCCAAGGTGCAGCCCCTGAAGGAAGACGTCGATGAGATGCAGCGCATGCTCGAGGCCTATATGGCCTTCGTGAAGGGCGATGCCGGCGAGACGCCCCAGGAGGTGGAACTCTTCGGCCTCGTCCAGAGCGCCGCCCGCACCTGCCGCGATGGTACCTGCGAGATTGATATGCCACCGGGCCAGATGGTGCGGGTGAAGCCCAACGCCTTCGGCCGGCTCCTCGCCAATCTCATCGGCAATGCCGTGCGCTACGCCAAGACGGTGAAGGTCACGGCCAGGGTGGCGGACCACATGCTGACGCTGCTGGTCGATGATGATGGCCCCGGCATTCCGGCGGACAAGCGGGCGGATGCCTTCCGCCCCTTCGTCCGCCTCGACAATGCCCGTAACCTCGATGAAACTGGAACCGGGCTGGGCCTCGCCATCGCGCTGGACATTGCCCGCGCCCATGGCGGCGAACTGACGCTGCAAGACAGTCCGAAAGGCGGGCTTCGCGCCGAGGTGAAAATACCTGTATAGGAGGCAGATGATGGATTATCGCCTCGACCCGCTCTGGCTCAAGCTCAACATGATGAACGCCGATGGCCTGCAGGCCTTCGCCCCGCTCATGGAGGTGATGCAGAAGCAAATGGGCCAGAACGCCGAGATGACGCAGCGCGTCATCGAGGAGTACCGCAAGTTCCTGTTCCTCGCCATGCGCGCCGGGCACCAGGTGATCCCACCCGGCCCCGTCAACGACGCCTGGATGTTGCATCTTCAGAACGCCCAGAACTACTGGGAGAACTTGGGGCAAATGATCACCGAGCGCCCCACCGCGCAAGGCTTTGACGCCAGGCAGTTCTCCTCCATGGCCGACACCTGGAAGATGACGCTTGAAAGCTACGAGAAGATCTTCGGCATGAAGCCCCCCATGGATATCTGGGGCCAGGGCCCCGCCGCCGAGAATCCGTGGATGCAGGCAGTGAACAGTTGGAAGAAGATGTTCGGCATGGGCTGAGGGGACAACGCCCCGCCCGCTCTTCAGCCTGTCACCCCGGCAAAAGGCGCAATCCCGCTTCGTCGTCCGCAAGCGAAAGATGGCAAGCAGTGCATACAGCATCGCCAACAATTGCCGCACAGCGCCGGGCATCATTCGTGGTTACCTCTTCTTTGCGTCCGTGCAGGCTCACACCATAAGGCCGTCACCCCGGCGAAAGCCGGGGCCCAGCCTTGGTTCATCTCGCTCGGACAGATAGCAGGATCCCGGCTTTCGCCGAGATGACGCCAATCAACGGATTTTCGGAGTATGCGCCTTTCTAGCGCATCGAGCGCGCGCTGTCAAGGACTAAATTCCCGTAATGGACTACAGTCTCCAGGGGCCGTCACCCCCGCGAAAGCCGGGGCCCAGCTTTCCCCGCACACCACCGCCCAAAGCTGGATCCCGGCCTTCCCCGGGATGACGGCTCTAGGGGAGTACAGTGTTAACGAGCATCCTCTTGATCGTTTCGGGCCGGAAATCCAAATCCTCAAGTTCTTGGCGCGATGCCCAGCAGAACGCCAGTGTCGGTTCGCGCGGGACAATGACCTCGGGCCGATCATCGACATGAACCAGAAAATAATACTCAGTCTGAGTGATCAATTCGCCGTCGTGCCCGAATGCATTCTCGAGCACCCAAAGCCTCCGTCCCACCTGCACATCCCAGCCAAGCTCTTCCATGAACTCGCGGGCCACTGCGGCCTCAACCGTCTCGCCGTCTTCCAGCCGGCCACCTGGGAGCGCCCAAATCGTCTCATGGACTTTGCGCTGCAGGAGAACCTTGCTCTCGCGAAGAAGGACGCCGCAGGCCCGGGTGCGCACGGCAGTGCCTAGAACAGCCGGCCGCCGTTCGGCACCGGGCGTTCCACCGCCACCAGCACCACGTCCCCATCGCCGTCGGGGAAGCCCAGCGTCAGCACCTCCGACATGAACTTGCCGATCTGGCGTGGCGGGAAATTGACGACCGCCGCCACCTGACGTCCCACCAGCGTTTCAGGCGTGTAGTATTTCGTCACCTGCGCGGATGACTTCTTCACGCCGATGTCCGGCCCGAAGTCGATCTTCAGTTTCAGTGCAGGCTTGCGCGCCTCGGGGAAGGGATCGACGCCGACGATCGTTCCCACCCGGATGTCGACCTTCATGAAGTCATCGAAGGAGATGGTCATCGCGCCCTCAGCTGGCGAGTTCGCGCGAGCGCCGGGTGGCGGCGGCAATGGCTTTCTCGAACAACGGGCCCATGCCATCCTCGGCCATCAGCACCTGCAGCGCCTCGTAGGTGGTGCCCTTGGGCGATGTCACGTTCTGGCGCAGCACGCTCGCCTCGGTGCCTGACTGGCGCATCAGCTCGCCGGACCCCGCCACTGTGGCGCGAGCCAACTGCATGGCGAGCTCCTTCGGAAGCCCCACCTTCTCGCCCGCCGCCGCAAGGCACTCGGTGAGATAGAACACATAGGCGGGCCCCGAGCCCGAGACCGCCGTTACCGCGTCGATCATCGCCTCGTCGTCCACCGTCACCACTTCGCCCACGGCTTCCAGCAGGGTGCGGGCGAGTGCCAGCTGCGCGGGCGAGACATTGGGGTTCGACGCCATGGCCGTGATGCCGCGGCCCACCGCTGCGGGTGTATTGGGAATGGTGCGGATCACCGCCGCGTCCGCACCGAAGTGCCGCTCGAAGGAGGCAATCGTCTTGCCCGCCGCCACCGAGAGGATGAGCGGCTTCGAGGACTTCAGCGACACGATGCCCGGCAGCACGTCTTCCATCAGCTGCGGCTTCACCGCGATGACCACCACCTCGGCGTCCTTGATCGTGGACACATTGGGGTTGAGGCGAATGTCATGGCGCTGTAGCAGCGCCTTCATCTCGGGCGGTGGTGCTGGGTCCAGCGCCACGATGTGCACGGGGTCGGCCCCTCCGGCCAGCCAGCCTTCCAGCATGGCGCCGCCCATCTTGCCAGCCCCCACCAGCACCAGTGTTCCGGTGAGCTTCACCATTACGCTTCACCCCAAGTATCGATCATCGCTGACTCCAGTGCCTGCTCCGCCGGCTGGCCGGCCCAGACGACGAACTGCACGGCCGGAAAATAGCGTTCGCAGGTGTCCACCGCAAAGCGGATCAGCGCCTCGCACTGGGCGTCGTTCGCCGCGGCATTGCCGCTGAGCAGCAGGCTGTTGCGGAAGAGGAGGCTGCCGTCCGTGTGCCACAGGTCGAAGTGGCCGACGAGCAGTTGCTCGTTGATGCGCGCCAGAAGCTTCGCCACTTCGTCGCGGCGGGTGGACGGCACCTTCATCTCGAGGCTTACGGCCACGTGCAGGATTTCGAAATCGTCGCGCCAGTTGAGCGAGATGGTCATATCGCTCCAGCCGCCTGAGACTTCCATCGTCACTTCACGGGCATCGGTGCGCGAGATGGCCCAGTCATAGGCCTCGGCGATGCGCTCGACCCGGTCGAGCGGATTGCTGAGCTCGTCTTCGCGTTCAAGGGCCTCGAGGGCCATCGTCGTTCCTCCGCTGGCTGACGAATCATCCGTCGAGCCACGGCAGGGAAACTGCCCAACACATTGAGTCGCATCAAGAGTCGGGCCGAAGGTTCAGGTGATTCCTCCACAGGGGAATGATTTTTTTCCGCAATGGTTGCAGAAATGATTGCGCGCCCATGGATGAAGGGGAGCCGGAAAAGGGTGGCCTCAGTCGGCGCGCGAGTCGGACGCCCCGCTGGTGCCGAGCCTGGCCTCGAGGGCCGAGATTCGGGCGGCAAGCGCCTCGTTTTCCTCGCGGGCCTTGGCGGCCATGGCCTTCACGGCCTCGAATTCCTCGCGCTTCACCAGTTCCATGTTGTTGAGCACGCGCTCCATCTGGGACTGGACCAGCGTGTCCACCTCGCGGCGCACGCCCTGGGCCGCTCCGGCCGCATTGGTCATCAGCTTGGCCAGTTCGTCGAAGAAGCGGGTCTGGGTCGTGGTCATGGCGGTATTCCTCTCTGAGAGCCCTAGCTATGGGTTTTGGTGCCCGACTTCAAGATGGGGCATCGCCGCGCCCCCAGGCCGCCTTGACGGGGCAGGCCCCAAAGCCCAGTGTCCGCCGCCATGAATCCCGTGGCCGCCAGTCTCGCCGTCATCCCCTATCCGGCCATCGACCCGGTCATCGTCCAGTTCGGCCCCTTCGCGGTGCGCTGGTATGCGGTGGCCTATATCGTCGGCCTGGTCTTCGCCTCCTGGTACATGAAGCGGCTGGTCTCCACGCCCTGCCTTTGGGGCGGTCAGAAACCCTCAATGACGGTGCCACAGGTCGATGATTTCTTCATCTGGTCGGTGCTGGGCGTGGTGCTGGGCGGCCGGCTTGGCTACGTGCTGTTCTACAAGCCCCTGTTTTATGCCGTCCACCCCCTCGAAATCGTCAGGATGTGGGACGGCGGCATGTCCTTTCACGGCGGCTTCCTGGGCGTGGTGGTGGCCTGCATCCTCTACGGCCGGTCGATCGGGACGGGTCTCGACCGGATGCTGGACTTAGGCGCCGCCTCCGTTCCCGTCGGCCTCGGCCTCGGGCGGCTGGCCAACTTCGTCAACGGTGAACTGTGGGGCCGGCCGACGGAGCTGCCCTGGGGAATCGTCTTCCCCCATGATGCCCTGCTGGTTCCCCGCCACCCAAGCCAGCTCTACGAGGCGGTCCTCGAGGGGCTTGTCCTGTTCCTCGCCGTCCGGATCGGCACCCACCGCTATGGGGCGCTGCAGCATCCGGGCCGCGCCTCGGGCATCTTTGCGCTGGTCTATGGCCTGTCGCGCATCTTCGCTGAATGCTTCCGCGAGCCCGATGCCTACCTCGGCTATTTCGGCGGCGTCCTCACCATGGGCATGATCCTGTCGCTGCCACTCTGTGCGGTGGGCATCTGGCTACTCCTCAGGTCCCGTCATGAACCCGCTTGAGCAATTCCTCGCCGACGTGATCGCGCTCGAAGGTCCCCTGCGGATCGACCGCTACATGGGTCTTTGTCTCGGGCATCCCCGGCACGGCTACTACGTGACCCGCGACCCGCTGGGCGACAAGGGCGACTTCATCACCGCCCCCGAGGTGTCGCAGGTATTCGGTGAATTGATCGGCGTCTGGGCCGTCGGCGTCTGGGCCGCCATGGGCCAGCCCGAGGCCGTCAACCTCGTGGAACTCGGCCCCGGCCGTGGCACGCTGATGGCCGACGTGCTGCGCACCTTGCGCAAGGCCGCACCTGCCTTTGCTGCCGCGGCGAGCCTCCACCTTGTCGAGATCAGCCCGGTGCTGCGCGCCAAGCAGCGCGCGGCGGTGGGTGAGGCGGCGAACTGGCATGACCGGCTGGAGGACGTGCCCGAGGGCCCGATGATCCTTCTCGCCAATGAGTTCTTCGACGCCATTCCCATTCGGCAGTTCGAGCGGCGCGACGGCGTGTGGCGCGAGCGGGTGGTCGGCCTTGCCGATGGCAGGCTCTCGCTGGGTGTCGGCGGGATCGTGCCGGGCACCATGGGCAAGGACGGCGACATTCTCGAATTCGCACCCGCGCGCGAGGAGATCGCGCGTCAGATCGGCGCGCGGCTCGGTGCGCACGCAGGTGCTGCTCTCATCATCGACTACGGCCACCTCCACACCGCCGCGGGTGACACGCTGCAGGCGATGCGCGATCATGGCTTCGTACCCGTCACCGAAACGCCGGGCGAGGCCGACCTCACCTCGCATGTCGATTTCGAGAAGCTTGCCCACGCCCTCACCGAAGGGGGCGCCATCGCGCACCACGGAATGACCCAGCGCGACTTCCTGCTCGCCATGGGTCTCGAGCAGCGCTTTGTGCAATTGCAGGGCAAGGCCGATGACGCAACCCGCGCAACGCTCTCCCGCCAGATGGCGCGGCTTGCGGATGAGGCGCAAATGGGTAACCTGTTCAAGCTGCTCTGCGCCACCTCGCCGGGCATGAGCGCGCCCTATCCCTTTGGATGACCCATGATCGCTGCTGACGCATTGGCCCTTGACGGCATTTCCCACGGTTTCTTCACCCGTGAGGGTGGCCATTCCACGGGCCTGTTCGACTCCCTCAACTGCGGCATGGGTTCGGGCGATGACAAGGAAACGGTGCTGATGAATCGTGCCACCGTCGCAGCGAAGCTCGGTGTTGCGCCCGATTGCCTGCTCTCGGCCTGGCAGATCCACAGCCCCGATGCCGCGGTCGTCACCGGTCCGTGGGTGGGCGAGGACCGCCCGCGCGTCGATGCGCTCGTCACGAAGACGCCAGGCGTTGCCTTGGGCGTGCTCACCGCCGATTGCGGCCCCGTGCTCTTTGCCGATGCCAAGGCGAAGGTGATCGGCGCCGCGCATGCCGGGTGGAAGGGCGCACTCACCGGCGTCACCGCCCGCACGCTCGACACGATGGAAGAGCAGGGCGCCAGCCGCGCCAACATTACCGTGGTCATCGGGCCGATGATCTCCAGGACCGCCTATGAGGTGGGCCCTGAATTTCCCGACCGCTTCATCGACGTGAATACCGCCAATGCGCGCTACTTCACGCCGTCCACGCGCGCCGGTCATTTCATGTTCGATCTTCCGGACTATCTGGCGGAACGTCTGCGCGGCGAAGGCGTGGGCACCGTCGTCAACCTGTCGCTCTGCACCTTCAGTGACGAGCGGCGTTTCTTCAGCTATCGCCGCGCTACCCATCGCAACGAGAAGGATTATGGCCGCCTCATCTCGGCTATCGCTCTTACATAGGGAAACCAGAATGGCACTGCATTTCGACCGCGCCGAATACGCCCGCCGCATCAAGGCCACCATCGCCGCGATGGAAAAGCAGAAACTCGATGGCCTTCTGATGTTCCAGCAGGAGTCGATGTATTATCTGACAGGCTACGACACCTTCGGCTTCTGCTTCTTCCAGTGCCTCTATCTCGGTGTGGACGGGAAGCTCGCCCTGCTCACTCGCTCCGCCGATCTTCGTCAGGCGCAGCACACATCGATCATAGACGATATCCGTATCTGGACGGATGCGGCGGGTGCGAAGCCCGCTACGCAGCTTCGCGACATGCTGCAAAGCCTCGGCGCCAAGGGCAGGCGGCTGGGCGTCGAGAACCAGTCCTATGGCCTCACCCACGCCAACGGCAAGGAACTGGACGCGGCACTCGATGGCTTTGCGAAGCTCTCTGATGCGAGTGATCTCGTGAACATGATCCGCGTGGTGAAGTCACCCGCTGAACTGCGCTATGTGCGCACAGCCGGTGAACTGGGTGATGCGGCACTGAAGGCCGCCGTGAGGAAGACCAAGCCGGGTGCCGACGAGGGCGAGATCCTCGCCGCGCAGCAAGGTGCCGTCTTCGCGGGCGGCGGCGATTACCCTGCCAACGAGTTCATCATCGGCTCGGGCAAGGACGCGCTGCTCTGCCGCTACAAGTCCGGCCGCCGCAAGCTTTCCAAGAAGGACCAGCTGACGCTCGAATGGGCGGGGGTCTACCGCCACTACCACGCGGCCTTCATGCGCACCCTCATCATCGGCAAGCCTTCGAAGCAGCACCTTGCCATGGACGAGGCAGCCCGCGAGGCGCTGGCGGCGGTTGAAGAGCAGCTGGTTCCGGGCCGCACGGCGGGCGAGGTCTTCGCCGCCCATGCCCGCGTCATGGACGAGCACGGCATGAAGGACCATCGGCTCAATGCCTGCGGCTATTCGCTGGGCGCCAAGTTCACGCCCTCCTGGATGGACAGCCCGATGTTCTACAAGGACAATCCCGTGGTGATCGGGCCCGGCATGGTGTTCTTCGCGCACATGATCCTGATGAATTCGCAAGCCGGTGCCGCCTTCTGCCTCGGCCGCACCTATATCATTGGGGAAAAGAAGCCGGAGCCGGTTTCAAAGGCGCCCCTGGGGATGATAATCCGATAGGCCATGGGGGAGTTGGGTGCGATCCGCGGGGTACAGTGGATCCGGGGCCGGTTGGCCGCGGTGCTCCTTGCCGTGTTCGCGGTCATGCTCACCGCCTGCTCGGCGGGCTCGATCCTGACCGATTCCGGTCCTTCGCCCGGCGGAAACCCGAAGGGCAAGACGGTGCCTGCCGTTTCCTATCAGCAGATTGCCGGCATCCCGCCGGACAAGCTGACCGTCTTCAAGCAGTCCCTTGCCACGGCCGGCGGTCAGCATGACATCGGCTTCGTGGAGGGCAATCTTGGGTCCGGCGTGTTCAGCCTGGGTGGCTCGATCCGGGCCATTCAGGGCAACGCCGGGGTGCGGGTGGTCTATCAATGGCAGTTCCGCGACGGTGACGGCGTGCTGATCGATACGCTGACCGGCGAGGACAACGCCGGCGTCTATTCAGGGCCGGACCCGTGGGGCGCCGTCACCCCTGACGTGCTTGACCGCGTGGCCCGTCGCACGGCGGACCTGATGGCCCAGAGGCTGTCCGCCATGGGCTATGCGGCGCGGCTGTCGGACCTCACCTCGCCTCCGGCCGAGTTCTTTGCAAGGGCCGGCCCCACGGCGGGCCGCCAGATCGACTTCGAGACGGTGCATGGTCCAGGACTCGCCGAGATCGGCACCACCCAGCTGGCCAATGCCGACCAGGTTGTGGAACACGAGGAGATCAAGCCCTGGGTTGCTGCCGTTTTGCCGATCCCCGGCGAGGAACTGATGCCGCAGATCACCGTGTCCGATGACGGCCGCGCCGCCACACCACCGGCCACCGACGATACCGGCGAAGCGGCCCTGACAGCCACCGGGCCCGCCAACACTCCGGCCGCGAAGCCGGTGAAACTGGCTACCGCCGTTCCCGCCACCGCCAAACCCGACCAGCAGCCGATCCGTGCCGTGGCCGTGGTGCCGGTCAAGGGCTCGCCCGGTGGCGGCAACGACGAACTGACCTCTGCCATGCGCAAGGTCCTCTCGGAGGCGGGCTGGCCCGTGGTCAGCAAGCCGCAGGCCGATGCCATCACCATCGAAGGTCGCGTGAAGCTGGCCACCAAGGACGGCTCGACACAGTCCGTCTCGCTGCGCTGGCTGGTGAAGTCACCAAGCGGCAAGGTGCTGGGCGACGTGAAGCAGGCCAATGACGTTCCGGCAGGCTCGCTCGACGAGGGCTGGGGCGGGGCGGCGACAGCCGTAACGGAAGCAGCCGCCACCGGCATCTTCGACGTCGTCAAGCGTTACCGCTGAGGCGCGCATGCGCGCCATAAGCAGGCGCTATGGTTGCATGAGCGAAATGGCTCTTTGCATCGCGTCATACGGTTGTTATAGAGCCTCGCAAGCGGGGCGGATCAGGGGATTTCGGGCATGATGAAGATCGTGGCAGGCAACAGCAACCGGCCACTCGCCGAGGCCATCTGCTCCTATCTGAACACGCCGATGACCAAGGCGGTGGTCAAGCGCTTCAACGACATGGAAGTCTTCGTCGAGATCCAGGAAAATGTCCGCGGTCAGGACATGTTCGTGGTGCAATCGACATCCTTTCCCGCGAACGACCACCTGATGGAGCTGCTCATCATCATCGACGCGCTGAAGCGGGCCTCGGCCAAGCGCGTGACCGCGGTGATCCCCTATTTCGGCTATGCCCGCCAGGACCGGAAGCCCGGGCCCCGCACGCCGATCTCGGCCAAGCTCGTCGCCAACATGATCACCCGTGCGGGCGCCGACCGTGTACTGACCATGGATCTCCATGCTGGCCAGATCCAGGGCTTCTTCGACATCCCGACCGATAACCTCTTCGCCGGCCCCGTCATGGTGCGCGACATCAAGAACCACCTCGACGTTGCCAGCACGGTTGTCGTGTCGCCCGACGTCGGTGGCGTGGTGCGCGCCCGTGCACTCGCCAAGCGCCTCGACACGCCGCTCGCCATCGTCGACAAGCGCCGCGAGCGCGCGGGTGAGTCCGAGGTGATGAACATCATCGGCGACGTGAAGGGCAAATCCTGCATTCTCATCGACGACATCGTCGACTCCGGTGGCACGCTGGTGAACGCCGCCGAGGCCTTGCTCGCGCAGGGTGCCAAGGACGTCACCGCCTACATCACCCACGGCGTGCTGTCGGGTGGTGCGGTCTCGCGCATCACCAACTCGAAGCTCAAGGAGCTGGTGATCACCGACTCGATCCAGCCCACCGAGGCGGTGAAGGTGGCCCGCAACATCCGCTGCATCCCCATCGCATCGTTGATCGGCGAAGCCATCGGCCGGACCAACCGCGAAGAGAGCGTGTCGAGCCTGTTCGAGTAGGGGGCACACCCGATCAAGTCCATCATGCCCCGGCTAAACACCTGACCCGGCCATCCGTTTTGGCCGATGCAGCAAAGGATGCCCGGGTCATGCCCGGGTATGATGAATTCATAAGCGGAAACAACGGCTTGCAATATGATCTATCATCATCTTGCCGCCGCCGCCCCCTTCCGCTATAGGCCCGCTTATCCGTTCGGCTCGTTCACCCCTGGAGGAAGTCCGGGCGGATCATTCATACTCAGGAGTATAACATGTCCAAGATCGTGCAGCTCAAGGCCGCGTCGCGCGCCCGGGCAGGCAAGGGGGCCTCTCGCGCAGTCCGCCGTACGGGCCTCATTCCCGGTGTCGTCTATGGCGACAAGCAGGAACCCCAACTCATCTCGCTCACCTATAGCGACGTTCTCCCCCACATCGAGACCGGCCGCTTCCTCTCGACGCTGATCGACCTCGACGTCGACGGCAAGACCGTCCGCGCCATTCCGCGTGACGTGCAGTTCGAGCCGGTGCGCGACTTCATCGTCCACGTCGACTTCCTGCGCCTCGGCAAGGATGCCCGCGTGCGCGTCAACGTTCCCGTTCACTTCAAGGGTCAGGATGTATCCCCCGGCATCAAGCAGGGTGGCGCTCTCAACATCGTGTCGCACACGGTGGCGCTGTCATGCTCCGCGAACCTCATCCCGGACGAGATCAACGTCGATGTCTCGGCGATGCAGGTGGGCCAGTCGATCCATCTCTCCGACATCAAGCTGCCCGACGGCGTGAAGTCGGCTCTTGCCGACGACGTGACGCTGTGCGCCGTCAGCGCCCAGGCCAAGGAAGAGGAAGCTTCGTCTGACGCCGCTTCGGCCGAAGTTCCGGCGACCAACCAGAAGGCTCCGGCCGCTGGTGCTGCTCCGGCTGCGGGTGCCAAGGGTGCGGCTCCGGCCAAGGGGGCTGCTCCGGCCAAGGGTGCTGCTCCCGCCAAGGGCGCTGCCCCGGCGGCTGCGGCTCCGGCCAAGAAGAAGTAATCTTCACCCAAAGAGGGCCAGATGCACCTCATCGTGGGGCTCGGCAACCCGGGCTCCAAATATCAGGGCAACCGGCACAATATCGGCTTCATGGCGGTGGACGAGATCGTCCGCCGCCATGGCTTTTCGCCGTGGCGCAAGCGCTTTCAGGGGGAAACTTCCGAAGGACTGCTCGGGGCTGAGAAGGTGCTTGTGCTGAAGCCCCAGACCTACATGAACGAAAGCGGCCGCGCGGTTGGTGAGGCCATGCGCTTCTTCGACATCGATCCGTCACAGGTCATCGTGCTTTATGACGAGCTCGACCTCGAGCCGGGCAAGGTCCGCGTCAAGCTGGGTGGCGGTGCGGCAGGCCACAATGGCATCCGCTCGATGATAGCCCATTGCGGGCCGCATTTCGTCCGTGTGCGGATGGGCATCGGCCACCCCGGCCACAAGGCGCTGGTGCATGGCTATGTGCTGAGCGACTTCGCCAAGGCCGACCGCGACTGGCTCGAGCCGCTGCTCATCGCCGTCGCCGACAATTCGGCCCTCCTCGTCAAGGGTGAGGAGGGGTCATTCCAGAACAAGGTGCATCTGGCGCTCAATCCCGCGCCGGACAAGCCGGCAAAGAAGGCAGAGAACTGATGGGTTTCAAGTGCGGCATCGTGGGCCTCCCCAACGTCGGCAAGTCCACCCTCTTCAACGCGCTGACGCAGACCGCGGCAGCCCAGGCGGCCAACTATCCCTTCTGCACCATCGAGCCCAATGTGGGCGACGTGGCGGTGCCGGATCCCCGCCTCGACGTGCTGGCGAAGATCGCCGGCTCGCAGCAGATCATCCCGACCAGGCTCACCTTCGTCGACATTGCGGGCCTCGTTCGCGGCGCCTCGCAGGGTGAGGGCCTTGGTAACCAGTTCCTCGCCAACATCCGCGAGACTGATGCCATCGCGCATGTGGTGCGCTGCTTCGAGGATGGCGACATCACCCACGTCGAAGGCAAGATAGACCCTATCGCTGACATCGAGACCATCGAGACCGAGTTGATGTTGGCCGACCTCGACTCGCTCGAGAAGCGCGTTGTGAACACCGAGAAGAAGGCCAAGCAGGGCGACAAGGAATCGAAGGAACTGGCCGAACTGATGAACCGCGCGCTGGTGCTGCTGCGCGAGGGCAAGCCCGCCCGCCTCGTGGAGCGCACGCCGGAAGAGGAGAAAACGTTTCGCGGCCTCGGCCTGCTCTCGTCAAAGCCGGTGCTCTATGTCTGCAATGTCGAAGAGGCCTCGGCCGACAAGGGCAATGCGTTCTCAGCCCGCGTGTTCAAGCGCGCTGCTGAGGAAAACGCGGTGGCCGTCGTCGTGTCCGCCCAGATCGAATCCGAGATCGCCGTCATGGCGCCGCAGGACCAGAACGACTTCCTCGAGTCTGCCGGTCTTGAGGAGCCGGGCCTCAACCGTGTGATCCGCGCGGGTTATGACCTTCTCCACCTCGTCACCTACTTCACCGTGGGCCCCAAGGAAGCCCGTGCATGGACCATCACCAAGGGCACGCGCGGCCCGGCGGCGGCGGGCGTCATCCATACCGATTTCGAGAAAGGCTATATCCGCGCCGAGACCATCGCCTACGAGGACTATGTGTCCGGCAACGGCGAGGCGGGGGCGCGTGAGGCGGGCAAGTTCCGGCTGGAAGGCAAGGACTATGTCGTCAGGGACGGTGACGTCATGCATTTCCGGTTCAATACTTGATCGGCTATTCACTGTCGCCGGGCTTGACCCGGCGATCCTTTTTGGCAACCACGGGAAACTGATTTGCGGATCAAGTCCGCGCAAGCTGAATTTATCCAGGGAGCGGAACTCGTGTCTGGCCTGCTTCACTATGAAGACTTCCCCGAAGGCCTCGTCATACCCTTCGGCACCTATCACCTCTCAAAGGAAGAGGTGATCGCCTATGCCCGCGAGTGGGACCCGCAACCCTTCCACCTTGACGAGGATGCGGCAAGGCATTCCGTACTCGGAGGATTGGCGGCTTCTGGCTGGCAGTCGAGCGCCATCCTCGTGCGCCTTGCGGTCGATGGCTTTGCCAACACGTCCGCCGCCATGGCATCCAACGGCATGGAAGAGGCGAAGTGGCTGAAGCCCGTGTATGCGGGCGAGACGCTCACCGGCCGCGCCACGGTGCTGTCGCGCCGCGTTTCAACGAAGCGACCGGAGATGGGCATCCTCAAGATGAAGTTTGAACTCATGACCGCGGCGGGCGAACTCAAGGTGGAGATCACCGGCATCCAGTTCATGAAGGTACGCAATCCATGATCGGGCTTTATCTCGAAGATATCGAGGCAGGCCGCGTCGTCGACCTCGGCAGCCATCATTTCACCCGCGAGGCGATCATCGCCTTCGCGAGGCAGTATGATCCGCAGCCCTTCCATCTCGACGAGGAGGCAGCGCGCAACGGTCCCTTCGGTGTGCTGTCGGCCAGCGGCTGGCACACGGCGGCGGGCTGGATGAAATGTTATGTCGCCACCAATCAGGCGGCCGAGGCGGCGTTGCGCGCGCAGGGCCACGTTCCGGCACCCGTCGGCCCGTCGCCTGGCTTCACCAACCTGCGCTGGCTGAGGCCCGTGACGCCGGGCGACACCATCACCTATCGCTCCACCGTCATGGCCAAGCGCGACCTCAACTCGCGGCCCGGTTGGGGGCTGGTCTTCTCGATGAACGAAGGCTTCAACCAGAAGGGCGAACTGGTGTTCTCCTTCGAGGGCAAGGTGCTGACGCCCAAGAGGGCTCAATAGCGATACGGCTTACCGCTCTATTCCCTTGGCTTCACATTGCCGCGGCTTGACCCGGTCATCATCTTCGCGGATGCCCAAAAGGATCGCCGGGTCAAGCCCAGCGAAAGTGAACGATAAGGCGAATGCCGAACCCCATTGTTCAATGCCCCTCGAAGCTCACCAGCGTGTGGACCTTCACGCCCTTCGCCTTCAGCTTCGCGGCACCGCCCAGTTCCGGCAGGTCGATCACGAAGGCCGCCGACACCACGTCGCCGCCCGACTTGCGGATGAGGTCGATGGCCGCGCCCGCCGTGCCACCGGTCGCAATCAGGTCGTCGATCAGCAGCACGCGGTCGCCCTTGCTGATCGCGTCGGCATGCATCTCGATGGTGTCGACGCCGTATTCCAGCGCGTATTCCTGGCCGATCACGCGCGACGGCAGCTTGCCCTTCTTGCGGATCGGAATGAAGCCGCGGCCGAGGGTGTGTGCAACGGCACCACCGAGGATGAAGCCGCGCGCCTCGATCCCCGCCACATAGTCGATCTCGCCCTTGAGGAAGGGCCATGCCAGTTCATCCACCGCGGCGCGGAAACCGTGCAGGTCGGAGAGCAGCGTGGTGATGTCGCGGAACATCACGCCAGGCTTGGGGTAATCCGGAATGGTGCGGATGTAGCGCTTGATGTCGAAGCCGTTGCGCAGGTCCATGGGACGCCCCCTCGCTCAGGGCCACTTCACGATGGGCGGCATGGAGGACAGGATCGACTCGACGTTGCCTCCCGTCTTCAGCCCGAAGATGGTGCCGCGGTCATAGAGCAGGTTGTATTCAACATAGCGGCCGCGCCGCACAAGCTGTTCCTCTCGGTCATCCTCCGTGTGCGGAGTGTTCATGTTCCGCCGCACCAGCTTGGGGTAGATGTCGAGGAGGGCGAGGCCAACATCTTTCGTGAAGGCGAAGTCCTTCGACCAGTCGCCCGAGTTGAAGTGGTCATAGAAGATGCCGCCGATGCCGCGCGGCTCGTTGCGGTGGGGCAGGAAGAAATATTCGTCGCACCACTTCCTGAATTTTTCATAATCCGCCACGGCATGGGCATCGCAGGCGCCCTTCATGGCGGCGTGGAAGTCGGCTGAGTCCGCATGGTCCTGCACCCGGCGGCGGTCGAGCAGCGGGGTCAGGTCGGCACCGCCGCCGAACCATGTCCTGGTGGTCACGATGAAGCGGGTGTTCATGTGAACGGCCGGCACGAAGGGGTTCCACGGGTGGATGATCAGCGAGATGCCGGAGGCCCAGAAACGCGGGTCCTCCTCGGCGCCGGGGATCTGCTTCCTGAACTCGGGCGAGAACTGGCCATGCACCGTGGAGGTGTGCACGCCCGCCTTCTCGAAGACCGTGCCGTGCAGCATGCTCATGACGCCGCCGCCACCGTCCGGCCGCTCCCAGGCCTTGCGCTCGAAGCGGACCCCGCCCTCGATTTCCTCCAGCGCAGCGCAAGTGCGGTCTCGTAGGGTCTCGAACCACTGTCTGGCGGCGGCCTGTCGGGCGGGAAGGGTGTCGTTCATCGGCGGTTCCTGTCGATTTTCCGAAACCCTAGCATTCGTTTCGATGGCTTGAACAGCGGCAGCGTCAAGCCCCTGAAAAAGTGAAATTGATAACCATGGGTGGTAAATCGATTGCATAAAAACTGCCTGTTGTGCTACCTTAGGGCGATCTAAAGGGCGGAAATCATACATGGTGAGGCGCCGGACAGGACGTGGCGAACGCGGCGTGGTGGCGGTGATCGTCGCCATCACCCTCGTCGTGCTGATGACTGTCGCCGCGTTGGCGGTCGATCTCGGCAGGGCCATTTACGCCCGCAACAGCCTGCAGATCGCAGTCGACGGTGCCATGAAGGCGGCCGCCGCCGCCGCGCTGACCCAGCCCACGACCTATACGACGGAGCAGAAGACCAGCGAGATGACCCGCATTGCGCGGGCCTACTTCACGTCCAATAACAGGCTCGACCCCAGGCTCGCCGAACTGCTTGGGGACCTTGACGTTCAGTACATCACCAGCGGCCCGAACGAAGACAGCGTGGTCGGCACCCAAAAAGCCAAGGTGCCGATGAGCTTCGCGAGGATTATCAACGTCGACGAAATACCGCTCACCGTCTCCGCGATGGTCAAGCGCCCGAGCTTCATGCCACTTGAGTTGGTGATGGCCCTGGACGTCAGCCCGTCAATGGCCGGACCGTTTGGGAATTCGACGAAAATAGACGCGCTGAAGTCTTCCGCCAAGGAACTGGTGTCCCTTCTGATGCAGTCGGACTATGCAAAAGTCGGGCTTGTACCATTCGGGTGGTTGATAAAAATCTACGATCCCCGCCCCTACTATGACTATGTCAGCAAGACGTCCAAAGTGAAATGGCTGGCCTTTGGAGAGCAGACCCCAATCCAATACTGCAACGACACGGACTCGAGTAACAGTAAGTGCTCTAGTTACCTTGCTACATGCACTACTGATGGCGTTCCCTACATCTGCGAGAAATGGGATTGCAGCGGGGTGGTTTGCACGGACTGGCGGTGGCATACCCCGGACACCTGGTACGGCTGTCTCTATCTCAGGCCGTCTCGCGGTAGAACGACCATCAACCGCTCTTCGCCGACGAGTGAGCCTTATTACGGCGTGTTGTCAGACAGAGATAATGATATTTGCGCTAAAGTGCCTGGCATTCAGGACCTCGTAACCAAAGGCAAGACTTACAGGTATGGCAGCTATCTAAAAAATTTTAGCGCCGAGGAATATCTCAGGTTCGTGCTCGATAATGGCATAACAACCGACAATAGCGAGGATACGGGTACGTACATACCGGGCGCCCTCATCTGGGCGTGGAACATGCTCACCACGGAAACCCGGGGTGACTCCGTCGATCCGGACTATCCCCTGAACTCGGGCTTCACCGCTGCGGAGGTGGCCGAGCTCGGCGTGCGGAAGGCGCTGGTGCTGATCACCGACGGCAACAACAGTTTTTACCCAAAGAGCGGAGGTCCCACCGCAGGAGGTGCCGACACCCTCGGCCAGATCCAAGACCCGGCCAATTCAGTCACCGAGCAGATAGCACTTACCGATGAGGTCAACACCGACATGGTGACGATCTGCAACAACATGAAGAGCCAGAACATCAAGATCTACGTGATCGCCCTGCAGTTCAGCGCAGCCGATCTGGCTTACAAGTCGATCCTGCGCGACAAGTGCGCCAGCAGCCCCGACACATTTTTCGACGTCAGCAATCCGCCCGAATTGGTGAAGGCCTTCCAGAACATCGGCGCGGGCTTCGCCTACAACAGCCTCAAGCAGTAGCTATCAGGCCCCAGTTGCCGCAGCGCCCCGCCTGTCGTGCTGGCGCCGGTCAGCGCCGCGTTGAGCCAGTGCACGCCCTTCCCGCATGCGGTTGGTAGCGCGTGCCCCCAGCGTGCCGTGCAGCATGCTCATCACGCCGCCGGCCTCCGCCCTCGATCTCCTCCAGCGCAGCGCAAGTGCGGTCCCGTAGGGTCTCGAACCACAGTCGGCGGTCCTCTTGGCGCGCGGGAGGGGTGTGGTTCATCGGCGGTTCCTGTCGATTTTGCGAAACCCCGGCATTGGCTCCAAGGACTTCAACAGCAGCAAGCGGACTAAAACAGAAGTATGCACAATCAAAAATAGTATATTGGTTGTGCATGATCTATCCGTTATGCTACCTTGAGATGATTTAATGGACGAAAATGATACATGTTGAAGCGCCGGACAGGACATGGCGAACGCGGCGTGGTGGCGGTCATCGTCGCCCTTACCCTCGTCGTGCTGATGACTGTTGCTGCTTTGGCGGTTGATCTCGGCAGGGCCATTTACGTCCGTAACAGCCTGCAGATCGCGGTCGACGGTGCCATGAAGGCGGCGGCTGCCGCCGCGTTGAGCCAGCCCACGACCTACACGACGCAGCAGAAGGCCGACGAGATGACCCGCATTGCACGGGCCTACGTCACGTCCAACAACACGCTGTCCCCAGGGCTCGCCGAACTGCTTGGGGACCTCGACGTTCAGTACATCACCAGCGGTCCGAACGAAGACAGCGTGGTAGGTACCCAAAAAGCCAGGGTCCTGATGACCTTCGCGAAGATTATCAACGTCAAAGAAATACCGCTTACCGTCACTGCGAGGGTCCAGCGCCCCCGCCCCGCGCCGGTGGAAATGGTCATCGCCCTCGACACCACGGATTCAATGAATGAAACTTTTGGGAGTTCGACGAAACTGGCCGCGCTGAAGTCCTCTGCCAAGGAGCTGGTGTCGGTTTTGATGCAGTCGGACTATGCGAAGGTCGGCCTTGTGCCATTCGCTTGGCTCATCAAGCTTGACCCCACTGCGGGCTACTATGCCGCGGCCAGCCAGACGTCCCTCGTGCCGTGGCTGGCCTTTGGAACCAAGCCCCAAATATATGACTGCTACAAATGGGTGACGAGTAATTGCTATTATGTCAATGGGACATGCTACAAGGATAACGTACCCTACACCTGCTCGCTCAAGAAGTGTGGCACGCAGGTTTGCGCGGACGCCCGGTTGCGCCCCGTTACCTGGGACGGTTGCGTCTATCTCCGGCCGTCTCCCGGCAGGACGACCATCAATCGGTCTTCGCCGACGAGTGAGCCCTATTACGGTGTATGGTCGGAAATTTCCTGCCGTGATGCGTCCATCATCACGGACCTCGTGACGAAGGGACAGACTTTCGAGATCGGTACCGCGAGCTATAGTGCCGAGAACTATCTCAATGCAAAGATCGATGCGATAAATGTCAGCACCTATGGGGGCACCTACATACCGGGTGCCCTCATCTGGGCGTGGAACATGCTCACCACGGAAACCAGCGGTGGCGCCCCCGATCCGAACTATCCCCTGAACTCGGGTTTTACGGCCGCGGAGGTGGCCCAGCTTGGGGTGCGCAAGGCGCTGGTGCTGATCACCGACGGCAACAACAGCTCGTTCCCGTGCTGCGGAGGAGCCTACGCCGGAGGGGCCGAGACCCTTTACGCTATTCAGAACAAGGCATATTCAGCTGTCCAGCAGCAAACACATCTCGACGATGTCACCAAAGACATGGTGACGATCTGCAACGATATAAAGCGCAGTGATATCAAGCTCTACGTGATCGCCCTGCAGATCAGCGCCACCGACCTGGCTTACAAGGCGATGCTGCGCGACCAGTGCGCCAGCGGCGCCGATACATTCTTCGACGTCAGCAACCCAGCTAAGCTGACGGAGGCCTTCCAGACGATCGGCGCGTCCTTCTCCTACAACAGCCTCAAGGAATAGCGACGGCCCCCAGTTGCCGCAGCGCCTCGCCTGTAGCGATGGCGCAGGCCAGGGCCACGTTGAGCGAGCGCATGCCCTCGCGCATGGGGATGGTAACGCGGGCTTCCACCTCGCCGTGTACCGCTTCAGGCACCCCCACGCTCTCCCGCCCCATCAGGATCAGGTCATCCGGGCGGAAGGCGAACTCCCAGACGGGGAGGGTGGACCGGGTGGTCAGCAACACGCTGCGCCGGCCGGCCGTCGCCTGCCGGTAGGCTGCCCAGGACGGATCCCGGACGAGGGTGGCCTTGTCGAGGTAATCCATCCCGGCCCGGCGGAACTGGGAATCGCTCATCACGAAGCCGGCAGGCTCGATAATCCGGCAGGCGAGGCCGAAACAGGCGCACATCCTGAGGATGGTCGCGGCATTGGGGGCAATGTCGGGCTGGTAGAGGGCGATTTCGAGCATTTTCCGGTCCGTTTCCGTGTCCGCCGGGGGCTAGCGATTTCCCAGCGAACTGCGACACTTGATGGCTAGACTTCTCGAAAGCGCAATGTCAAAAGGTCGCGGGTTTGAGCGCCGGGGAACGTCGGCCCGTAGCCTTTTCTACGGTTCGGCGCGGCAACAAAAGGGAAGAAGAGACGTGTCCACAGCGGAACATGCGGAAACCAACCGGCGCGATTTCCTCTACATCGCCACCGGTGCCGTAGGTGCAGTCGGCGTAGCGCTGGCAGCCTGGCCATTCATCAACCAGATGAACCCCGACGCCTCGGTGCTTGCTCTGGCCTCGGTCGAGATCGATCTGGCGCCTGTCGCCGAAGGCCAGGAAATCACCATCAAGTGGCGCGGCAACCCGGTCTTCATCCGCCACCGCCTGGCCGCCGAGATTGAGGCCGCCAGCAAGGTGGCGCTGACCGACCTCAAGGACCCGCTTGCCCGCAACGCCAACCTTCCCGACGCCGACCCGGCGACGGGCGAGAACCGCGTCGTCGGCGGCAAGGAACAGTTCCTCGTCATGATGGGTGTCTGCACCCACCTCGGCTGCGTGCCGATCGGCAACGAGGGCGAATTCGCGGTGGTCGAGGGCAACACCAAGCACGGTGGCTGGTTCTGCCCGTGCCATGGCTCGCAGTATGATACCGCGGGCCGCATCCGCAAGGGCCCCGCGCCTGAGAACCTGCACATTCCGCAGTACGCCTATCTCTCCGACACCAAGATCCGCATCGGCTAAAAGGACTTTTCCCAATGAGCGGACACGCATCGAATTACCAGCCCAAGTCGGCCTTCGCAAAGTGGTTCCACGAGCGCCTTCCCATCATGGACATGGTGCAGGGCCAGGTACTTGATTTCCCCACGCCAAAGAACCTGAATTATTTCTGGACCTTCGGCGGCATCCTGGCCGTCATGCTGCTCATCCAGATTGTCACCGGCGTGGTGCTGGCCATGCACTACACCCCGCATGTCGACATGGCCTTTGACTCCGTCGAGCACATCATGCGCGACGTGAACTCAGGCTGGATGCTGCGCTACATGCACGCCAATGGCGCGTCGATGTTCTTCATCGCCGTCTACATCCACATGTTCCGCGGCATGTACTACGGCTCCTACAAGGCGCCGCGTGAAGTGCTGTGGATGATCGGCGTGCTGATATACCTCATCATGATGGCCACAGCCTTCATGGGCTATGTGCTGCCGTGGGGCCAGATGTCGTTCTGGGGCGCCAAGGTGATCACCAACCTGTTCTCTGCCATTCCGTTCTTCGGCGACTCGATCACCACCCTGCTGTGGGGCGGCTACTCGGTCGACAACCCGACGCTGAACCGCTTCTTCTCACTGCACTACCTGCTGCCCTTCGTGCTTGCCGGCCTGGTGATCCTGCATATCTGGGCGCTGCACGTGGTGGGCAACAACAACCCGACCGGCGTGTCGGTGAAGAGCGCGCAGGACACCATTCCCTTCAGCCCCTACTACACGGTGAAGGATGCCTTCGCGATCGTCGTCTTCCTGATGTTCTATGCGGCCTGGGTGTTCTTCTCTCCGAACTACCTTGGCCATGCCATCAACTACCAGGAAGCCAACCCGTTGGTGACGCCCGCCCACATCGTGCCGGAATGGTACTACCTGCCGTTCTACGCGATCCTGCGCGCCATTCCCGACAAGCTTGGCGGCGTCATCGCCATGTTCGGATCGATCCTGATCCTGTTCGCGCTGCCGTGGCTCGACACCTCGAAGGTGCGCTCCGGCAACTACCGGCCGATCTTCAAGCAGTTCTTCTGGCTGTTCGTGATCAACTGCATCATCCTCGGCTTCGCGGGTTCGGGCGCTCCGGACAATTATTTCCTGAGCCATGAAGCGGCCAACCCGGACAAGTGGGCGCTGACCTACAAGCTGGTCGGCCAGATCTGCACGGCCTACTACTTCCTGCACTTCCTGGTGATCCTGCCGCTGCTCGGCCTTCTCGAGACGCCGAAGCCGCTGCCCGCGTCGATCTCCGACGCGGTGCTCGCCAGGAGCAATCCGTCCACGGCCCACGTGCCTGCCGAGTGATCTGGGGGAAATGACAATGAACGTGCTCAAGACACTCGCCATCGCGGCCGCCGGACTGGTGCTGTCCTTCGGGGCGGCCCAAGCGGAAGGCCAGAAGACTGCCAAGGACATCAGCTACAGCTTCGAATGGCCGTTCGGCCATTTCGACCGCGAGCAGCTGCAACGTGGCTACAAGGTCTACAAGGAAGTCTGCTCCAACTGCCACGCGATGCACCAGATGAGCTTCCGCAACCTGTCCCAGCCGGGCGGGCCGGAATTCTCGGACGAGCAGGTGAAGGCGCTGGCCGCCGGTTACCAGGTGCAGGACGGCCCGAACGAGACGGGCGACATGTTTGAGCGCCCGGGCCTTCCCTCCGACCGCTTCCCCTCGCCGTTCCCGAACGAGCAGGCGTCCCGCGCGGCCAATGGCGGTGCCTACCCGCCGGACCTCTCGCTCATCACCAAGTCGCGCCCCGGCTGGTACGGCACCATCAACCAGCTGATCAATGGCATCGGTGGTCCGCAGTATGTCTATTCGGTGCTGACCGGCTACACGCCGGATGACCAGCTCACCGAGGAGCTGAAGAAGGAACAGCCCGAGGGCAAGTACCATAATCCCTACTTCGCCAATGGCCACTGGATCGGCATGCCGCCGCCGCTGTCCGACGGTGCCGTGACCTTCGATGACGGCACGCCCTCCACTGTTGACCAGATGGCGCGGGACGTTTCCGCTTTCCTCGCCTGGACGGCGGAACCGAAGATGGAGCAGCGCAAGCGCACCGGCTTCATGGTCATGATCTTCCTCGGCATTCTGGCGTCGCTATTGTATCTCGTGAAGAAGAAGGTGTGGGCGGACGTGCACTGATCTTCTGAGATCAAACAAATTGCAAAGGCCCGGACATCGTTCCGGGCCTTTTGCTTTGCGCCAGTCTCGGGCATCGTGGGCGCAGACGGAGGAACGGTTCATGGCGTTATCTGTGCTGGGCATCATCGGCGGATCGGGCATCTATGACCTGCCCATGGACAATGCCCGCTGGGAAAAGATTACGTCACCATGGGGCGAGCCGTCGGACGCGGTGCGCCGTGGTGAGATCGACGGTCTACCTGTGGTTTTCATGCCGCGTCATGGCCGCGGTCATGTGCAGTCGCCAAGTTCCATCAATTACCGCGCCAACATCGATGTGCTGAAGCGGGCAGGTGTTACGGACCTCTATTCACTTTCTGCCGTCGGCTCGCTGCATGGCGATTTGCCGCCCGGCACTTTCGTGCTTGTCGACCAGTTCATAGACCGCACCTACTCACGCGAGAAGAGCTTTTTCGGCACCGGCTGCGTGGGTCATGTCGCCTTCTCGCACCCCATTTCGCCAGCGCTGCAGGATATCGCCGAGGTGGCCCTCAGGGCAGAAGGTATCGCCCACGCGCGCGGCGGCACCTGCGTGGTGATGGAAGGCCCGCAGTTTTCGACGCTCGCCGAAGCGCAACTCTACCGCAGTTGGGGCGCACGGGTGATCGGCATGACCGCGATGCCGGAGGCCAAACTCGCGCGCGAGGCCGAGATCAGCTACTGCACCATCGCCATGGTGACCGATTACGATTGCTGGCACGAGGATCACGGATCGGTGGATGTCGCCAAGGTCGTCACGGTGCTGAAGGCAAACTCCGGCATGGCCACCAACCTCATGGCACGCATTGCCAGGGATTTTCCGCGTGAGCATCCGTCGTGCCCGGCAGGCTCTGACAGTGCGCTCGATTTTGCCATCATGACGGTGCCGGACATGCGCGACCCGCAGCTTCTGGCGAAGCTCGATGCGGTGGCGGGGCGGGTGCTGAAGGGCTAGTCGATCGCGGCGCCTCTGGCCCTGCTCATGAGGGGCAACTGCTCAAGCTCCCGGGCCTTGAACAGTTCCATGACGTTTTCATCAGTCGCCGCGCATGACCCGTTGCATGAAGGGTTGTGCCGCGAGTTCGGAGCGTTGTTCCCTGTCGAAACTCGTCTGCTGCTTGTCGCAGTTCACCTTTAACTTGCCCCACAGTTCCTCTGCCTCCTGCGCGGCGGCCTTGCATGAACCGGTCTTGATCGACAGCACCTTGCGGTCGAGAGCGGCGCCGCAGCGGAGCCAAAGTTTGGTGTGCTGCAACTCATGCGCCTTGAGGAAGGCGGTGAACTGCTGCCACAGGGCGCGATCCTGCGGCGAGAGCGCTGAGATATTGGTGGGGCGAGGCAACTGCACGGTGAAGCGGAAGCTGAGTTGGTTGTCGGTGACCCGGCAGGAAGACCCCTGCTGCGCCAGGCTGTAGTTCTGTATGGCGCGGGCAGTGGTCGTGGCGATCGCCTTTTCGCCAGCGACACGGGGGCCGCGGTCAAGGATGGAGCGGTAGATTTCCGCCGGTGTCCGGCCGCTGACCGTGTAATACCGGTAATCAATGCTCTGGGCCGTGTCCGCCGCCGCAGGAAGGGGGCCGCCGAGCAGCATGACTGCCGCGGCAGCACGAAGTTTATCAATGCGAATCATTCGTCCTTCATACCCCATACGTACAAGCTCCGCCTGCTGGGAAGACCCCTCTTGCCCGTAACGCATAGGTAGCTCATAATAAATCCTGTCCGGGCGGCAAGTCCGGATGTCGGCTATGCTTTTCAACTGGTCAAGACCCGTATCCTCATCAGGGGGAAGTGCCTTTCCATTGAGACGCGGCTGAGGCAAATCCGGAGCTGCCTCGCAGGCGGTGGCGACGGGTGTCAAGAAAAGACTGGATGAGGGACGCTCTTTCGATGCGCCAGAACGGCACTGTGAAGTTTTTCAACCAAGCCAAGGGATATGGGTTCATTTCGCCGGATGGCGGTGGCAAGGACGTGTTCGTGCATGTCACGGCCGTGCAGCGCTCTGGTATCCCCGAGCTCTCGGAAAACATGAAGATCAGCTTCGAGGTTCAGCCTGACAAGAAGGGCCGCGGGCCCCAGGCCGTGGAACTTCAGATCGTCTGAACCCGCCGAGCCCCGTTGGGACCCGCGGTGGCGATGGCCGCTCCCCGCCGCAGCGGAGCGTGTCTGCAATGAAATCGGGCCATCTTCGCGAGGCTCGACAGTGGATTGTTTTTCCGCCATTCCGCTTCATCGCCGGGCGCCAAGCGTACCGTGTCATCAGGATTTTGGAATGAAGCGCGCACTTGTCTTCCAGCACATGGACCATGACCATCCGGGCCGGTTCCTTGACTTCTTCGCCGAGGACCGGCTGGTGCCCGAGTCGGTGCGGCTTTTCGAGGGCCAGGAGATTCCGTCACTCGCCCCCTATGACTTTCTCTTCGTGCTGGGCGGCGCGCAGGACACCTGGCAGGAAGACCAGTTTCCCTGGCTTGCCGCCGAGAAGCAGGCGATCCGCGAATGGGTGATCGCGCGTGCCAAGCCCTATTTCGGCGTCTGCCTCGGTCATCAACTTCTCGCCACTGCGCTTGGCGGCGAGGTGGGGCCGGCGGAGACAGGCGAAGTCGGCGTCTTCGACGTCACCCTGACCCAGGAGGCGAACTCCCACCGCCTCACGCAGGGGCTGGAGCCCGCCCACAAGGTCATGCAGTGGCACATGGCGGAGGTGACGCGCGTGCCGAGTGGCGCCCGCGTTCTGGCCACTTCGCCGCTCACCAAGGTTCAGGCGATGGCGGTGGGCGATCATGCCATCAGCACCCAGTTCCATTGCGAGTTCTCAGCTCAGACGGTGGCCGGCTGGTCATCGCTGCCAGGTTATGTCGCCAATCTCGAGAAGCACCGTGGCGAGGGCGCCTATCAGGCGCTTGTCGCGGAATCCTTCCCGCTCATGCCGCAGATGGGGCGCATGACGCGGCGCATGTACGACAATCTGGCCACCGCTTCGGGTCTCAGGAGGTAATCAGATCCCGGCCTCAAGCAACTGCTCGCGGGTGATCCAGAACACCTCGCCCTCGGACTCCTCCGTGTCGAGCCAGAGGAAGTCGAGCTGCGGATAGTCATCGACCAGGCGCTCGCGCCCGGTGCCGATTTCACACAGCAGTCCGCCGCCAGGATTGAGGTGATCGGCGGCATCCGCGAGGATGCGGCGCACGAGGTCGAGCCCGTCTTCGCCGCCCAGATGCGCCATGACCGGTTCGTGGCCGTATTCCGGCGGAAAGGCCTGCACCTCGCCGCCCGCCACATAGGGCGGGTTGGATATGATCAGGTCATAGGTGCGGCCCTCGACAGCGTCGAAGAGATCGCCTTCCAGCAGGCTTACACGGTCCGCAAGGTCATGTTCATCGACATTGATGCGTGCAACCTCGAGCGCATCGGCGGATAGCTCCGCCGCATCGACCTCCGCGCGGGGAAAGATGCCCGCCGCGATGATCGCAAGGCAGCCTGAACCGGTGCACAGGTCCAGTACACTGGCGACGTTGGAAACATCCTCGATCAAAGGCGCCTCGTCGCCGCCGAAGATGCCGGAGAACATCAGTTCGCCGATATAGGAACGCGGCACGATCACCCGCTCGTCGACGTAGAACGGAATGCCGTGGATATAGGCGCGCTTCACGAGGTAGGCGGCGGGCATGCGCCCATCGATCCGTCTACGGATGAGCGAGGTGATCTTCTGTTTTTCGGTGTCGAGGAGATTTGCATCGAGCCACGGGTTGATGTCGTCGACAGGCAGATGCAGTGCCTCGAGGATCAGGAAGGCCGCTTCGTCGATGGCCGAGGTGGTGCCGTGGCCGTGCACGACCTTTGCCGCCCGCAATTCGGTCAGCGCCCAGCGCAGGAAATCACGGATGGTCGAAAGCTGACTCGCTGGCTCGTTGGAGGCTGGTTTTTCCGGCATGGCGTCTGTTCCTGGTGGCGAAGAGTGCCTGAATCACGATAGCCCCCACAATCACCGCCCCGCCGATGAAAGTCCAGACGGGCGGCAGTTCCCCGCTCGCCAGCCAGGCCCAGAGAGGCGAGAGCGTCGGTTCTACCAGCGCAATCAGCGCCAGCTGAGCGGCGGGCACGCTGCGCGAGCCGATGGTGAACAGGATCAGACCCAGCGTCAGCTGGACGGCCCCCATCACGAAGCAGAGGCCGAAGTTCTGCCAGCCGATAGCGAAGTCCTGAACGCCATGCGTCGCGCGAAGGCCCGTGGGGATGAGGATGACCAGACCAACCACCATTACAAGGTAGATGGCGTTCCAGATCAGGGCGACCGACATGTCCGTCTTCTGGCCCCAGCGCAGCATCACCGCGTAGCAGGAGAAGCAGAAGGCGGAATAAAGCGCCAGAAGCGTGCCCACGAAGGCCCCGCCGCCGGCATTGCCGTAGAAGATCACGCCCATGCCGATCATTGCCACGCACATGGCGATCCAGGTGATCGCGGGAATGCGCTCCCGGAGAATCCACAAGCCCAGGATTGCCGAGAGGAAGGGCGAGACGCCGGTCATGAAAACCGCGTCGGCGACCGTCGTGTAGAACATGGCGATGATGAAGACGAGGCCGGCCGTGCCGATTGCCACCCCGGCGATGATCGCGTTGACGCCTGCATCGCGCATGCGCCACCCCAGGTCACCCCTGAAGCGCAGGCCCAGCCACAGCAGCATGCAAACCAGTACCACTGTGGAACGGAAGAATACGATCTGCCAGGCATCGACACCGTGGGTGAGGCGCACGAGGCCGCCCGCCATGCTCCAGCACGCTGCACCGGCCGCCGCAAAGAGGACGCCGGCGCCGTAGCTGAAGACCTTCTGGCTCATGCCGGTTGCTGCCGCTCCTTCAATGCGCTGACGATGGCGGAGATGATGAACACCGCGAACACCGCCGCCATGGTGAATGGTAGACCGTCGGGGCCGAAACCCGCAATGGACCAGCCCGCAGCCAATGATCCAACCAGCGCGCCGACGCCCCACATGGTGGAGAAGGAGGCCGTGCCGGTGACCAGTTCATGCCCCGAGAAGCGTTCGCCCAGTTCGGCCAGTGCCACGGTGTAGATGCCTGCCGCCGTCGCCCCCATCACCGTCAGCACCGGCCAGAGTGCCCAGGTGCCGAATACCATGGGTACAAGGAATGAGCAGGTGCCGCTCAACACCCCGCAGCCCACCATCACCCAGCGCTTGGGGAAATGGTCGGCCAACCAGCCGATTGGAAACTGCAGCACGGTGTTGCCCAGCACGAATGCAGTCAGCGCGAACGCCGCCATGTCCTGGCTGAAGCCCTTCTTGACCGCATAGACGGGAAGGAAACTGAGGTTTGCCGCATCAAGGATGGCGAACATGCCAACCGCAAAGAGCAGGATCGGCGCCTTCTTGGCGAAAGCGAGCACGGAGAGCGGTGTTTCGTCGTCGCTGTCCACCTCCTCGTCGCGGACGAAGAAGATGGGGATGATGGCCGCCAGCAGCACCGCGCCGCCGACCAGGAAGGGCAGCGCCCCCTCGATGCCGGTAAACCCGATGATTGCCGGGCCGCCGCCGAAGCTCAGCGCGAGGATGGAAGTGTAGATCGCCAGAATGCGCGTGCGCCACGCGCCTTCCGAAAACCGGACGATCCAAGCCTCGCTGATGGCGAAGAGGATTGACACGAAGAAGCCCTGCAGCACGCGGAAGCCGAACCACCACCAGAAGACGGGAAAGAAGGGATAGGAGACGATCACCGCACCCGTCAGCAGTGCCGCGCCGATGACCGCGCGTTTTGCCCCGAAACGCCGCACCACGTAAGGTATGACGAAAACCGACAGCACGATGCCGAGCGGGTGCATGGCCGCGTTGTAGCCGATCCACTGCGAGGGAATGCCGCGGCTCTCCATGATCAGCGAGATCAGCGGGAACATCAGGCCGAAGGTGAAGCCAAACACCGTGATCGCGGCAATCGCCGCCAGCAGGTTGACGATGCGCTGCCTATCCATTCGGACGACTCCGCACCAGCCTGCCGCCGGTGAAGGCAAGGCCCACCAGCAGCAGCACGAAGAATCCTGCCAGAGTCACTGGCATGGCGTCGATGCCCACGAGGTCGATAGCGATACCGGCGACGGGCGGCCCGATCAATCCGCCCACTCCCCACATGGAGGCGACTGCCGCCGTGCCCGCCATCAAGTCCGGGCCTTTGAAGGTGTCTCCCATGGTTGCAAGTCCAACCACGTAAACAGCAAATGCCATGGGCATCAGCACCATCATGGTGGGCCATACCGACCAGTGGTCGATGACAACGAGCAGGCTCAGTGACAGCGCGACCGTCAACCCGGAAGACAGAACCATGACCTTCTTGCGTGACCAGTGGTCGGCAAGCCAGCCCAGCGGATAGGAGAGGAGTACGTTGCCGATGATGCCGATTCCCAGCACGCGGCTTGCCACCGCAAGGTCGAGACCGTGGCTGATGCCATAGATTGTGAAGAAGGAAATGACGACATTGTCGAACAGCGTTGCCGCCGCGATGGCGCACAGCAGCATCGGCGCGCGACTAACGAAACCAAAGAAACCACCGCCTTCCTTTCGCCATTTGAATTCATCTTCCGTCACCTTGACGAAGGTGAGAGGCAGGATGGCGAGCAGGATGCAGGCGATGCCGATGCCCCAGGGCAGGAAGCCGTGGATGCCCGTCCACGGCAGGATCAGCGGACCGGTCGCGAAGGTGACGGACAGCAGCGAGGTGTAGACGCCCATCACCCGCCCGCGGTTCTCGGTTGTCGCAGCCGAAAGGATCCATGCTTCGCTGACCACGAACAGTGCACTTGTCGATAGACCGAAGAAGAAGCGCAGCGGAAACCACATCCACACCGGAAGTGAACTGATCGCGGCGAGACTGACGACCAAAACGCCGATGATGACCAGCACGATGCGCTTGGTCCCGACACGGCTGATGATGCGTGGCAGGAAGGGCCCGACCATCAGGATGCCAATCGGTCCCATGGCTGAGTTGAGGCCGATGGCCCAGGCCGGCCAACCGCGCTCGTTCATGAGGAGCGGGATCAGCTGCAGCGTCAGGCCGAAGGCGATGTCGCACGCGCCCACCGTTGCCAGGGCGGCAATGATGATCCCGGTGCGCGATGTGCTCTCGGCTGTTGGCATGGTCTCAGGGGTTACTTGAACTGGTGTTCAACAAGCTCTAGAGGGACGCGCCGCGCGGGGCAAGCCGGTTGCACGGCGATTGGGGCGCAGCTATGCACTTGAGCCATGACACAGCTGAAAGCCTTCATCATCCCCGTCACTCCCTTCCAGCAGAACTGCTCGCTCGTTTATGACGAAGCGCGGAAGGTGGGGGCCATCGTCGACCCCGGCGGTGACGTGCCGGTGATCCTCGATGCGATCAGGCAGTCGGGTGTCAAGATCGAGAAGATCCTGCTCACCCACGGCCACATCGACCATGCGGGTGGCGCTGCAGAACTGGCGGAAAAACTAAACGTCCCCATCGAGGGACCGCATGTGGAAGACACTTTCCTGCTCGAGGCGCTGCCGGAGTCGGGCACCAAGTATGGCATGACGGGCGTGCGCCCGGTGACGCCGGACCGTTGGCTGAAGGAAGGCGACACTGTCACCGTGGGCGATCTCGAATTCAAGATCTACGAGGCGCCGGGACATACGCCTGGCTCGGTGGTGTTCTTCAATGACGCGAACCGTTTCGCGCTGGTGGGTGACGTTCTGTTCCAGGGCTCCGTCGGCCGCACCGACTTCCCGCGCGGCGACCACGCGACGCTGATCCGGTCGATCAAAGAGAAGCTCTATCCGCTCGGCGACGACGTGGTGTGCCTGCCGGGTCATGGGCAACCCTGCCAGATCGGCACGGAGCGGCAGACCAATGCGTTTCTGAACGAGCCGGATCAGACTTAGGTCTTCATCTCCACCAACCGCGAGTTGGCTGCGAAGAAGGCATCGCCTGTGTTCTTGAACACGCCGCATTCCGGCATGGACTTGCCCCAGGTCTCGCAGAACTGCGTGCCGTTGGCGGTCCACTTGCCAACACCGCCGCCCTTGGCGTCGTCCTGGAAGCTGAAGGTACCGTCAGCGTTGTAGGTGACGAAGCCGTTGCCGTCATTTCGGGTGTACTGGAATGTCTTGCCGCTGATGGCGGCGCGGATCTGCTCGGCGGTGAAGTTGGTGATCGGCACCGGCGTCTTGGCAGTGGTGGCGGACTGGCCGTTGTTGGTGATGCGCACGCCCTTGGGGCCGGCGCAGGCGGCGAGCGCCAGGACGAGTGCGGCGGCTGTCAGGGTGCGGACGAATCGTGCGTTCACGGTGTCTTGTCCTCGGAGGGTTGGCCGCATGTGCCACAGGCGGCACATGCCTTCAAGTCATTTGGGAAAGAAGGCCGGGAAGTGCGCCCAGGTCGGCGATGCGGCGGAAGCGCGGTTCGGCCTCGGGCGCCTCCGCGTGCTCCAGCACCCATGTCAGCTCGTGCGGAACATAAACGCCCCAGCTTCCGGCCCGGAGGGCGGGCACCACGTCCGACTTCAGCGAATTGCCGACCATGACGGCGCGCTGCGGCCCATCGCCGTGGCGGGTGAAGATGCGCTCATAGGTCTGGGGCGTCTTGTCGCTGACGATCTCGACGGCGGAGAAATAGTCGCCGAGACCGGACTGGGCCAGCTTGCGCTCCTGGTCGAACAGGTCGCCCTTGGTGATGAGCAGGATGCGGTAGCTCCCGGCCAGCGCATCGAGCGTCTCCTTCGCATGCGGCAGGGTTTCGACCGGGTTCTGCAGCATCTGGCGGCCGAAGCCGAGGATCTCGGCGATGACGGATGCGGAGACCTCGCCGTTGGTCACCTCCACCGCCGTCTCGATCATCGACAGGGTGAAGCCCTTCACGCCGAAGCCGTAGAAGCGCAGGTTGCGGCGTTCGGCCTCCAGCAGCTTCGCCGAGATCACCTCATGCGCGCCGTGTTCGGAGAGAAGCTCGGTGAAGCGCTGCTCGGTCATGCGGAAGAAGGTTTCGTTCTGCCACAGCGTGTCGTCCGCGTCGAAACCGATGGTGCTGATGGCGGCCATCATGCGCCCCGCGACGGACGCACGGTGACCGGCGTGCCGACGATCACCTGGTCGTAGAGTTCGGCAATGTCCTGGTTCAGCATGCGGATGCAGCCCGATGACATCGCCTTGCCGATGGAGTCCGGCTGGTTGGTGCCATGGATGCGGTACATCGTATCCTGCCCGCCGGCGTAAAGGTAGAGGGCGCGGGCACCGAGCGGATTGTCAGGCCCGCCGGGCTGGCCGTTGACCCATTCCCGCGCCCTCGGGTCGCGCTGCACCATCTCGGCGGGCGGCACCCAGCGTGGCCAGCGCCGCTTCATGCCGATCTGGGCATTGCCCGCCCAGGCGAAGCCGGCACGGCCGACGCCCACGCCGTAGCGCATGGCGCTGCCATAGGCGAGCACGTGGTAGAGGAAGCGGTTGTCGGGATCGACCACCAGCGTGCCCGGGTCTTCCGGCCCGTCGAAGGCCACCATCTGGCGGCGGAATTTCTTCTTGATGCGGCGGTCGGGGATGACCGGCACGGGAAAGTCGATGGGGCTTTCGGCGGGCGGCAGCAGGGCAGGGTCGAAGAGCTCGCCCCCGGTATCGGGCCCGCTGCCCATGCCGCCGAACGGGTCCGCCTCGTTGTTGTAGGACTGCGCAAGCGCCACGCGGCCGGAAAGGCCCAGGGCAAGACCGGACAGCAACAGGCGTCGGCGCGACAGCATCAACTCAACCTCAAAACGCATCGTCCCGGCAGTGCCGGTCGCGCCTGCCGAGGCCATCATTCCGGAGAGCCTACGGTTCAAATGTGGCGGAACCCCAGCCTTGCAGCCGGCCCTTACGCGGCAGGCGAGAACACGGCCTTGCCGGCCTGGTAGGTGTTGGGCGTGGTGCCGCGCGAGAACGGATAGCAGCTCATCGGTACACCGCCCGGCAGCCACGGCGGCGAGGGGTCGAAGCTCTCGCACAGCTGGCCGTCCTTGGTCATCCACTTGCCCTTGGTCTTGCCCTTGCCGTCCACCTCGACGAGCGAGGTGCCATTGTCGGCATAGAGCGTGGTGCCGGTGTTGTTCGGCCCCTGGAAGCGCCAGCTCTTGCCGGAGAGGGTGGAGCGGATGTCGGCGGCCGTCATGACCTGAGGCACGTCGGGGGTGGTGGCGGCCTTGTTGCCGCCCCCCGGAAAGCCCGAGCAGCCTGCCAGCGCCAGGCCCAGCAGCGCCAGGGCCGCAAGCCCGCGTCCATTCCTCACCTTCAAGCTCATCCGACGTTCCTCATAACTGCCCCGAGGGGCCTTCATACACAATCATGGCGCGCGAGACTAGGCGGTGGCGCACAATGTCCCGCTAGACCTTGAAATCGCGGCAGGATTTTGGCGGAGCGGCATTCCGGCAGGCGCGCGTCATCCCGGCCGGGGGTGGCACAAGTCACCCGAAAGGAAAAAGGGAGGCGCGGGCGCTGCCCGGCGCGGTGTGCCAGCTTGTGAGGCTGGCGATAGTGGCGCTGAGCAGCGCCCGCGATCCGACAGGTCTTAGGCCTTTGGAGGAGCGCTTGCGGACTGTTCCCAAGGAACGTGTCGCCTTGCCTGAGGCG